>DASVCY010000094.1:0-21313 GCA_036381375.1 Nitrososphaera sp.
GACTGCGGTCTGGAGAGCAAAGAGCATCCCGGTAAGCACAAACCAGATGCTCAGTGGTACGTATGTGTAGGTGTACGGGTAGTAATCATATATCAGGTTGTGAATGGCAGCAAAAGCCGGCACCATCAGCATCACGAGACCACAGATCGCTGCAATAGGGTTGAGCCAGTAAATGTGACCGATGATGTCAGGACCTTCTGCAACTCTGGTGCCAAGAAGGTCAATGAACCCTTTCCCCCATCTTGCTCTCTGCCTCAACATAAAAGAGAGTGTTGGTGGCTTCTCGTCATAGTTAACTGACAGGGGCGCAAACGCGATACGGTAGCCGTTCCTCAAGAGCCTGAACGTCAGTTCGTAGTCGTCTACTAGGTGGTTTGCAAACATACCTACCTTTGTCAGTATGTCTTTTCTGACGATGTATCCTGTCCCTCCAAGTGGAGTGCGCCGGCCAAAGTGACTTCTTATGGTCATGAATGGTGTGGACCAGAGGTCTCCTTCGAGCGCAAGCATTCTGGTTACAAAGTTAAAGCTCCTGTTGCTTGCAATGTACCTGCCCTGCACTGCCGCATAGTTCTCATCGAAGAGTGGCAAAGCGTTCTCGATGAAGTCGCGGGTCAGGAACCCGTCACTGTCAAGCACCATTATGTAGTTGCCGGATGATTTTGATACGGCATAGTTTAGAGCGATCCCCTTTCCTGCTTCTTTTGTATCCAGCTGGAAAACCTTGACCCTCGAATCTTCGACCTTTGCTTCTTCAAAGGTCCTGTCAGAGCAGTTGTGCGCTACGACTATTACTTCGATGTTCTGATACGTCTGTTGGAGGCAGTTGAGAACTGTCCTCTTTATGACGCTCTCTTCGTTTCTCGCCGGAATTACTATGCTGCAGAGCTCAGACTGTGTACGGAACTTTTCAGTCGCGTTCTTTTTCATTCGCATCTGGTATTTCCTCACCCTGCCATACGTGCCGAGATAGAGGGCAAATATGAGGATGAGCATGAATACATAGATGAGATTAAACCCAAGTATGGGCAACGTGAAATACGTGAGGTCAACTTCCGTGTTTACGAGGATTTCGATGCCATAGATGTACGGGTAGAGCGTTGATGTGAGAACAAGAGCCCACAGGGCCATTATGACAAAAAAGAACGAAATCCATCCTTTGTCCGTCATTTATTATTATCCACACCTTCCTTTATGCATCATGGGGGTAGACATCTTATGCTCTGCCGAACCACAAGGCACGACTTTTGTATTAATGAGTTCAGATAGAAAAATACACTAATTTCTATAGTAGCTGCGGCTTGAGAACTGCTATATAGTATGTTGGACTGATTGCGCCTAACAAGTTCTGGAAGTAGCGTGGTATCTGCGACAGCATATTCGCTATCTGAGAGAACAAATCGTTTGATTCTTTGATATCGTATTCTTTGAATGTGGTTGCCATATTGCCATTAGCATCGCTCGCGGTGATTACTATAACTCTTGACGGAGGCTGTATGTCTACTAGAGCCTTGTATACGTCGTTCTGATCTCTGAACAGTCCCTCGATCTCAATTTGGCCGTTCCTGACGTATTTCACTTCCCTTACTTGCAAGCTCGAATCATCCGTTATTCTTACGCGAAAGACGTTCTTGCCAGCTGTGAGCTCTGTAGTCAGGACCTCTATCTGTGGCGGTGTCCTGTCGTTTTCTGCTATTCTTGTCTCATCGCCACCGTTCTCAGGTGACGGTGGCGGAAGCGGGATCGATTGTGCGCTTGCATAACCTGCCGCCGATGAAATTATTGTCAGCGCCAAAAGTAAGGATCCAAATACTCCTCTTATTATCTTCAATAAAACAAAACCGATTTCAATAAATTTAAGAGTAATCGCCTCACGACCACCAACGAATGTTCTGGACATTAGTCCTGCAAAATCATGTGAGAAATCATCTATGATTATATGACAGAGACGGATTCAAAACCCGATAAATAAGCGTGCTGTTCAGAGTTCGTGATGAATATACTCGCGATTGGAGCTCATCCTGATGACATTGAACTTGGATGCGGGGGCATGCTACTAAAGGCAGCCCGGCAGGGCCACAACGTCTTTATGTACACACTGACAAGAGGAGCTGCGTCGGGTAATCCCGAAGAAAGGACAAAAGAACTGACACAATCCGCGAAATTCATTGGAGCGAAAAGGCTTTGGATAGACAATTTTGAGGACACAAAGGTTTCTCTCAACAGCGAGCTCATCAACCACATCGAATTTTTCATCAACAAAGCCGATCCAGACATTGTGCTAACACACTCGCTTGGAGACACACATCACGACCATCGGGCGATTGCTGCAGCGACTATAGAGGCCGGAAGGTTCATACCCAACATCCTTGCATACGAAATCCCTGTTACACGAGACTTTAAGCCGCAAGTGTACTATGACATCTCTGATGTCATAGACGACAAGATAGAATTGATCAACATCTTTTGGTCGCAGAGGACCAAGATGTTCTTGAAATCAAATGCAATAAGGGGACTTGCAGAATATCGAGCTCTCCAGAGCCGGCTCAATACCTCTGTTACAGGGGTTGAGGCCTTTGAGGTTGCCAAGCTCTGCTTTGGCAAAGAGTTTAAGCTGCTAAAGGTCCCTCAGGAAAATATTCCTAAGGTGACTTCAGAGAACATGCCGGAAGAAGTAATCGAATCCGTAAGTGCCTAGGTGCCTGAAGTCTTTTTCTGGCCAGCCATAAGGAACACTTCGTCGGTGTTCACCTTATGTTTTATTGACCTTGCAGGGACGCCTGCAACGATATCACCATCTGGCACATCATGTATGACAGATGCTCCTGAAGCGACTATGACGTTGCTCCCGACCTTGATCTTGTTCTTTAAGGTGGAGTTGAGCCCTGTCCACGTCATATCGCCTATTGTAGTGCTCCCGCCTATGATGGTGCCTGCAGTAAGCTCGCAGTTCTTGCCAACAACTACATTGTGGGCTATGTGGACCAATGCGTCGAGTTTCGTACCATCACCAATTATAGTATCCGAAAGAGATCCGCGCGCAACAGAGCAGTTGGCGTAAATCTCAACATTGTCACCTAACCTCACATATCCTTTGTGAGGAAACTTTTCCAGCTCGCCAGTATCATAGCGTTCAAATGCAAAGCCATCGGCGCCCAAGGTGGCGCCTGACTGGATGACGCAGTTCTTGCCGACGATGCAGTTCTGCACGAGCGATACTCTGTCGTAGACAACTGTGTTGTCCCCAATTACGCAGTTGTCACCGATCACTGCATAGTCGCCGATGTAGCATCCCGAGCCTATCTTCGCTTTATCGGATATCGTCGCCTTTGGTGAAATGCCTTCCAGCCTTTTTTCGCCCAGCATTTCGTTCATGGTACGCACAAACGCAAGCCGGGGATTCTCGGTAAATATTAGCAACTGATTATTACCTTTCGGATGCACTTTGCCTTGCATTTCACTCTTGCACAGTATCACACCCGCCCTTGAATCTTGGATGTACGATGCACCCTTTTCTCCACCATACCAACAGAATGCAAGGTCTTTCTCTGTAGCCTCGCTTATTGGCGCGGCGCTCTGGACTTTGCCATTGCCACCTTCAGCTTTGAACTCAACTCCAAGTTTTTCTAGTACTGCCCGTATGTCCCATTCTGGCACGCAGTTTCGCTATATCGCTGAAAATTTGATATTAATGAATTTGGTTGGATGACTCTGGTGAATAGTGTTTCTAAGAATCTTACTTCTAAATTTCTTCAGGTCTGTTAATTAATTACAGGAGCTGCAATGACATTGACGGATATAGTGTGCATATAGGAAAGTCGAATACAAGATAGAGAGCAAGACTGGGGCGGAGCACGACATGAGAGACGCAAAGGGATGTGGTCTAGGCAGGGCGGAGGCAATAGGAAACAAAGTGCACGAGCCTGACAGAAACCCTGACATAGAATACGCTGCAGAGAAGGCAAAAGAAAAGCTCGACTACCTGACCTATCTCTCCTTTTGTTGCGAATAAATTATTATGTAAGATTCATGTTGGAAAATCGTTGCTTAACAAGCTGAGGGATTCGCTCCAGCCTACAATGACGAAACTAGGCACGAGCTTTGCTTCAACAGGCTTGTCTGCAAACTTTTGGACTGGCATTGGGCTGGCGACATCTATGGCGGCAGGAATAGCATATGCTTCATCTTCTCCTAACTTTCTCAAAGTTGATTGGTACTCTTCAGTAATTGTCGGTAGCATTCTTTTGCTAATCTCTGGTTTTTTCGATATCGTTGATGGAAGTGTGGCGCGAGTTACCAAGCAGACATCAAAGAAAGGAGCATTCTTGGATTCATCCTTTGACAAGATATCTGAAGTGGTAATCTTTGCTGGCATCGCGTTTGGCAGTCTTGTTGATCCTTTCTGGTGCCTTGTTGCTCTTGGGATATCGATTCTTGTCAGCTATACAAGGGCTCGGGCCGAGTCACTCGGCGTCGAATTAAAGGGGATTGGGATCGGAGAACGTGCCGAACGAATGCTTGTACTGGCTGTAGTCGGGATGATTCCTTTGCACCTTCTGGCCCCTTCAGAGTCAGAAATGCTAAACAGAGGCATCTATTGGGCCGTGATAATAGTGTCGATAGTTGCAGGCATTACGCTCATCCAGCGCATAGCCGCAACTACAAAGAAACTCTCTTCTATCTGAGCTTGCCCGCGGTTCGCCTTTCAACCTCTGACCGTACTTTTACGACTCCCCTGTGGACTGCACATGAAACGCAGTAAAACTTGACGTCTGTCGACATTGGAATGTATGCGCCAGCTGCCCGCAATTCCTTTGCAAGCGTCGGTTCTACAAGCGTTATTCTTCCAGTAACTTTTTTGGCCTTATCCCGTGGAACCAGAGCGCCGCATGAGCTGCAATGCACTACGCCGGAGCTACCCTTGCCACCCTTTGATCGGCCCCTGCTCACCCTTTTCTTCGGCATAGTTCGATAAGGTCGCCAGCCATCCTTTAAATCTTGTGATTGTTCCGTGTTCAAAATGCGGGCAGCTTGTCAGGAAAAATTGTCCACAAAGCTTATAGCTTTATTCGTCCACTTTCTCACAAAAAGGGCGCGAGCGCCAGCCCGAAAAGCCGCCATCCCAAATACGGTTTTTGCTGGGGCTGCGCAAACAAGCCCTTTTATTATTCGCACAATCAAATCTAGCTGTAGTTGAAGATAGGCATTGCCTCACATATTGTACTGGATACCATCCACGGAGCGGATGGGAAGACATCAGAAAGCATAGGTGGGCCGGCCTGTTACTGCGGTCTGACTGCAAGACGCTTTGGCTTTAACGTTAGCTTGGCAACTAGGATAGGAAGAGACTTTTCTCCTGCTGGGCGCAAGATGCTCCAGGATAATGATCTCATCATAGACGACCACAAACACGTAGTCGATGCCTCTACCACACGATTTAGCCTGATCTCAGAAGGTGACTCGCGCAAGTTGGTGTTGCAGGCAATATGCGATCCGCTAACTGCCGACGAAATCCGGGAAATGAACGTCGACTGTTGGCTTGCAAGTCCTGTTCTCGATGAGGTTCCACTTGAGGTTCTCAGCGCAATAAAGGAAAACAGAGGCAAGAAGGATTTTGTGATGCTCGACCCCCAAGGCTACATGCGACGGGCCGTTGGAAGAAACAACGGACCGGTGACGCTTTTGGAAAAACTTGAATTGGACCTCACAGGCATTACTGCAATCAAGGTTGATTCGAAGGAAATGTCCGCGCTGACTGCTGGCCTTCAAGGGATGGACGGGATGAAGGCGCTGCTGTCAAAAGGAGTCAGGTTTGTAGTTTTTACCGAGAATCGAGTCATCCATCTCTTTTACGAAAAAATGCACTATTGGATCAAGCTGCGTGACATCGACTCGCCAGATTCTACTGGCACGGGCGATATCTTGAGCGCTGCGTTTTGCTGTGCATATCTTAAAGAAAAAGATCCCCTTTGGGCCATCTGCTTTGGAGCCGGCGCAGTCAGAGCGGCACTTGAAACAAAACAGGTTGGCCTTGCCAAGATTCCTTCCAAGTCAAAGATAGAAGAGAGTGCCTCGTACTTTTACAATACTGTCGGCTTCAAGATCTCTTAGATTTAAATCAGGCCAACAGCAAACACACGCGTAGCAATAATGAAAGTGGCGCTCTCAGGCGTCGACTCCCGGGATGGGGCACTGCTCACGAAGGTGAAAAAGACGCTTGATTCTCTGAACGTCAAGACTGAGATCATTAGGGATAACAACTACCAGACCGCAAGGGAAGTAGACCTTGTCATGGTAGCAGGGGGTGACAGGGGCATACTCGACTACTTCCACAAGGTGGAAACGGATTCGGCGCCTGTGCTCGGGATTTACGAAACAGATTCAACGGGCTTTCTTGCGCAGCTTGAAGTCCGGGATCTTGAATCGGCGACTGCAAGGCTCAAGCGAGGCGACTACTCTGTCGACCATGTGTTCCGCCTTGCAGTCAAGGTAGACGGCAAAAAGGTGGATCCTGTGCTGAATGATGTCGCAGTATTCCCAAGCAAAAGCGCTACTCTGATGGAACATGTCCTGCGCATAGATGGAACCGATATATGGCACGATAATAGCGACGGAGTCATAATTTCGACACCAACCGGCTCAACGGCATACTCTATGTCGGCGGGCGGTCCGATGGTTATGCAAAAGGCACCCGTATTTGTTGTTGTTTCAGTAAACTCGCTTGACAACACACGCAGGCCACTTGTCGTGCCAAATGATAGCCGGCTTGAGATCACTGACATTACAAGTCGCTATCACTGCGAAGTAGTCCTAGACGGCGGCCGCAGGGTGCAGATAAAAAACATGCTTGAATGTTGGCGACATGAATTTCCTGCTCGCCTAGTCAGGCTTGCCGGAGACCCATCGTCTGCCGCGTCACTCATGGCAAAAAAAGTGAAACTGGCAGAGGACATGCTCAAGATGCCGCCAAGCGCCAAACTCATTCTAAAGACACTTGAATACGAAGGCGCGCTCAGCCAAAAAGATTTGGCTACTAGGACTATGCTGCCAGAACGCACAATTAGGCTATCGTTGAGTCACCTTATCAGCCAGGGATACGTCAAGAAAAAGACGTCGCTTAGAGACGCTAGGCAAAGGATCTACGAGCTCAAGATCTAGCGGCTGCCTTTACAAAGGCATAGAATGCCTGCTCTGGCTTGCCCGGCCTGCTATTGAATTCTGCATGGTACTGGACGGCAAAGTAGAATCTGTGGTCTGGTATCTCTAGTATCTCCATGCGCCTACCCTTATCAGAATGCGCCGAAAGAACAAGGCCGTTCTTACTGACAATGTCGAGGTATTTCTGGTTGAATTCATAGCGATGCCTGTGTCTCCTACGTATTGCAGTCGAGTCGTATATCCTTGCTGCAATAGTCCTTGGCGTTATCGAAATGTCGTGTGCCCCCAGCCGCATTGTTCCACCCATGTCTTGTATGTTCCGCTGTTCTGGCATGAAATCGACCAATGGGTTCTTGGTGTTCGGGTCAAGCTCTGTAGAGTTTGCGTCTGTCAGCTTGCAGACGTGCCTTGCAAATGCGACAATTGCAAGCTGGAATCCAAAGCATATCCCGAGGTACGGGATATTGTTCTCCCTTGCAAAGTTTGCTGCGCTGATAATACCTTCGCTTCCGCGCTTTCCAAATCCTCCAGGTGCCAGTATGCCGTCAAAGTTTTTCAGGATGGACAGGCTGGATTGGCCGCCGTTCTCGAATCTTTCAGAGTCGATCCACTGGATCTCGACCTTCTTGCCAATGCCTGCACCAGCATGTGACAATGCGTGGTAGACACTGACATAGCTGTCCGGAAGAGTCACGTACTTGCCAACAACAGCTATCCTAACGGACCCGGTATACTTTGAAAACGATTCTGCTATATCCTTCCAGTTGCCCCACTGAGGGCTTGACTTCTTAAGTGCAAGCCGCTCAGATATTGCCTTTAGCATCCCTTGGCTTTCGAGGACTTCGGGGACTTTGTAAATGGAAGGAGCGTCGTGACATGAAATCACGCACTTTTGTTCGACACTTGCGAACAGCGAAATCTTCCGTCTTGCATCGTCGCTCAGCGGCATCTTACACCTCACTGCAAGTATATCTGGCTGGATGCCTATCCTGCGCAGTTCCTGTACGCTGTGTTGCGTCGGCTTGGTCTTTTGTTCACCGACAACATCTATCACCGGCGCCAGCGTTACATGGATAAACAGCGTGTTTGATTGCCCGAGCTCTAGCTCCATCTGCCTGAACGCTTCAAGGAATGGCAGACTCTCAATGTCACCCACAGTGCCCCCGCACTCTACTACGAGTATGTCCAGCTTTTCGTCACTTGCAATCTTGCGGAGCATGTTCTTTATGGCATCGGTAACGTGCGGGATTATCTGCACGCATTGGCCCAAATACTTGCCTTCACGTTCTGCCCTGATGACATCCATGTACACTCTACCTGTCGTGATGTTGTGATCCTTGGTCATAGCGGTGTCTATGAAGCGCTCATAGTTACCAATGTCCATATCGCACTCCCCTCCGTCGTCAGTGACAAAGACTTCGCCGTGCGCAACAGGGTTCATTGTACCTGCGTCATAGTTGACGTAAGGATCTATCTTGACGCAAGAGACCTTGTACCCCACCAGCTGGAGGAGCTTAGCGGTTGACGAAGTTGTAACGCCCTTTCCAAGGCCGGACATGACTCCGCCTGTAATGAAAATAAACTTGCTCCCATTTGGAGACTCGGACTGCACATTACGCTTTGGAAAAGCACCTTTTTATTCCTTTTCAGCATCCGTGGCACTATCTTAATATGAAAAAAGGCAGTGCCAGTGCAGTTCTCACCCCGGTTGGGCAATAGACCACAAAAACTCGAGGGCAGGTCAGCAATAGAGGTCTACCCACGTTGGTGCCGCCAGCGAGGACGAGGAAAGACTTGATGCGATCATATTAGGGCTCTGGCGTTGAAAGCGACCAAGCGGCACGCATACGTGTCGACCAACGCATTGAGAAGATTAGGGCACCGGCCGCGAAAAGTACAGGAGAAAGCCGGATGAATAGAGAAAACCTCGCAGAGTGAGTGCAGCATCCGGGCATTTCAGGCGAGGGCTATCAGAGGTGGTAAAGGGCAAGCTGATAGAAGCGGCTGCAGTTGATCTGCGCCTGAAGAGCCTAGTAGAGATATGAAGCAAAGACACGGCAGACTACCTGTTCAGAATTTCCGGATGGAATCATCCTTGCGCGCGCAAGAAACATCACCAAAAAGTCATCAAGCTCATATTCCTGAAACTGTATGTACATGTTATTCGCGCTGTGATTCTGCACTTCCTGAGTTGATCTAGGGACTGCATCATAACTTGCACATACGTGGGGCTCCGCTAAAAGCGCTAGAGGTTTGTAGGATATCAAGTTGCAGCGCGTATTAAAATACAGACAAAGCGCTATTGGTTTGTATAGCCTACTTCGCTAAAGAACTCTAGCAGCCTGCTCAGCAGCTTGTTCTCTCGATTCAAGCCATACATCATGTTTGCATACTTGGTCTGTGTAACCCATCCTATCTTTACCAGATCTTCCAGGTTGTTCTTGATGTCTTCGCGTTTTAGGTGCGTCTTTTTATGAAGCACATAGATCGTTGCCAGCTTGTTCTCTTCCGCAAGTGCCTTGATTATCTTGATCTTGCCTATGCTGCCTAGCCCTGTCTCTATGATATCCTTGGTCGACTCAGGTATTATCTTAGCTCGCTCCTTTGATCTTGTTCATGAGCACCGGCTCTAGTTCTGTCAGCGACGCGCCATGCAGTCCTATTTCTTTTAGCGACTTGATGTCTACAAGCTTCCTTGCTTTCAGATCGTCAAGATAGTCTTCCACATCCATTTTCTTCATGCCGATCGGCTCAGCCAGCTCCAGTGCGTACGCCCGCACGTCTTTGAGCTCAACATATGGCCTCTTCTTGGCTTTCAGTGCGCGGACTAGCGCCATCATGCTGACAAGGTGGTTCTTTGACAACTGATCAATGTCCTCCGTGGTTATCGACGGGTGTACCTGTCCATGCACCTTGCGCACATGCTCAAGCGTCACCCTGCCGGTACCTTGCGACTCTGCAAGGTTGCCAGCGTACAGCAAAAGATCGAGAGCGTATCTTACGTCCCCGTTCACTTCTGGCGAGGTGGTAATACTTGAAACCTTGTCAATGACGTCGGAGCCTATCGCCTTTGGGTTGAACGCCTGCGTTACGCGGCTTTCTAATATGTCGCTGACCTGCTGTATAGTATATTGATGGAACTCCATTGGGACGCGCCCAAGAGTACTCAACTCAGCTGGGTCGAGCTTGTTGTAAAATTCGGTGCTCCTTGCGATGAATATCACACCCTTTACGTTGCAGGGCTTGTCGGGCTCAAACTCGTTCATCCTAGTCAGGTCATAAATGATGCCTGTGTCTTTGCTAGTTTTTATCAGGTAGTCTATTTCGTCCATGATGATTAGCGCGTATTGCTTGTTGTCGCGCAGGTATCTGAGTAGATAGCGCAGCATCTCTTCTGCGCTTAGCCCTTGTGCAGGCAACTCTGGTGCTATCCTCTCAAGCAGGAACCTGTATATCGCAAATTTGTTGCCGCCCTGCAGCTTCAGGTTGATGTACGCCGTCTTTAGAGTCAGTCTGCTTTTCCCAAACTGTTCTTCAAGCATCTTCGACGACCTTATCACGGTAGATGTCTTGCCAATACCTGCCACTCCTACTACCTGCAAAACGGTTAGCGGAAACCTGTCTGGGTCCCTTGCAGCATCAGAAAAGACGTGCACTATTTGCTGCACTTGGGCCTGCCGGTGTGGGAGCTCTTCTGGCACGTATCGTGGGGATAGTTTCGACCGGTCACGGAAGACTGTGCTTTCAGACATTGGAGCTAGGTGAAATACACAGGTTCGTCAATATATACCTGAATCGAGCCAGTAGCGGTTTCCTCGGGACGAATCAAAGCAAGACGTCAGACACAATCACTGCAAGTTTATTATATTTGAAAAATATGGATCTTCTTGCAGGCAAACATTTCTGCTGAGCAGAAAAGCGCCGCGTGCGCCTTTGTATTTCTTGATATGGGATCCTTTCACGCAGGAGGCCCAGACTGAACCCCCGCGATTGTAAAAATTGTTGAGAAATCGTGCCAACACTCGCCGTCAAACACCTCGTCCCCCGTATTGACGCCGCTTGGATAGAATTAATATCTGGCGACGCCAACATGCCAGTACAAGTGCATGAGCAGATTTGTCAGGACCGACTTTAACATCAAGCGCCTTGTGGACAATTCGTTTAAGGCGATAGACGAGGGCGCATACGAGACAAAGCACACATTCACCCATGATGCAATAAACATCAGAAAAGCCGTGACATCATGTCCACATGCGCCGCTTATCACTGAGGTAAAATTCTCTTCGCCTTCGCAGGGCGAGATACGGAGCAAGTCGCCCCCAACTGAAATAGCAACTACGATGGTCAAGTCTGGTGCAACAGGTCTATCTGTCTTGACACAGCCCTACCTTTTTGAAGGTTCGATAGACTACTTGGCGGCCATCAGAAAAGCGGTGAATGTGCCTCTGCTCATGAAGGATATTACTGTCAGCACTATCCAGATCGACGCCGGGAAAAAGGCAGGCGCGGATTGCATTCTACTCATCAAGACTATCTTTGACAAAAACTTGGCAGAGGGGAGCATAGACAGGCTCGCAGAATATGCCGCAAAGAAGGGGCTGCAGGTGCTAGTCGAAGTTCATAGCGAAGACGAGTTTGCGGAAGTGCTCAAGGCAAAACACGACCTCGTGGGGATCAACAATCGCAACCTTGACAACCTGAAGGTGGATATCACAAACACTGAGAGGCTTTTGAAAAAGCACGACAAAGGCAATAGCCTCATAATAAGCGAAAGTGGCATTTCAAAACCTGCAGACGTGCAGTACCTGAGAAAGGCCGGCGCAGACGCGTTTTTAGTGGGCACCAGCATAATGGAGGCCGAAGATGTTGGTGCCAAAGTGGCCGAACTCTACAAATCGCTCTGATCATCCGAGCTCCAGCGTAGTCACACCATAGATCCGATTTAGCGCCAGAGCTGGAATGGATTTGTTGTACATGCGCGCCGTTTCAAAGATCTTTTCCATCGAATTTCCTTTCACAAGATCAAGGGCCTGCTGGTTTGGCTCTGGAACATCGATGAAAATTCTGCCCTTTCCAGCATGGCTTGCCAAGCCGGACAGCAATTCGCGTGCAATTTCTCTGTTGTCCGCGAAAAGCGGCCCTATTTTAAAGCCTGTTAGACACGGGCGCAGGACCCCGTATCCCACAAGCTTGCCGTCTGCCAGATAGCCCAGAGCCTTGCTTCCCTTCTGCTTAACCCATCTTGAAAGGAAATTGTCGCGCCTTGTAGGAAACATCTGGGTGTCATATTCTGCAATCATGCTTGTTTCAAGATTCCTCAAGTCGACTAGATTTTTCGACCTCGTCGGACATGTGAAGCTACCTGCAAACCGTAGGTTGCGGTAAGCGAATTTGAAGCCGTATTTTTCATAGTCTGTCTGTCTTGCGATGACGCCGTCAAGCCCAATATTCCTATCACCAAGATATTCGAGCGCCTTTTCCCAGATCTTTATTCCAAAACCATGTCCCCTGTATTCTGGCTTGACTATGTACAGCCCCAAGAAACCAAATGAGCTGTCATATGCTACCGATGAGATGCATGCGACCGGAATCCCTGAAACAAAACCTGCAAAGAACCCAGACGGATCTGTATAGTAGAATGTCTCTGCATCGTTCAGGCCAGGGTTCCATCCTTCGGAGGAGGCCCACTCAATCGCAACGTCTAGGTCAGACTGCCTCATAGTTCTGATCACAAATTCTGCTGATCCGGACAACCCATGTGTTGTATTGCGAATCCCTTAATACCCCTTTTGGCTGCTAGCATACTTGTTGTTAGGTACCTATCCTGTGGGCGGCAAGTTCGGCAAGTACGGGGGCAAGTACATACCAGAGACGCTGGCGCCTGCAGTCGAAGAGCTGGAGACTGCTTATGAAAAGTACAGGAAAGACCGTGACTTTCAAAAAGAACTTTCGTACTATTTGGCCGAATACGCCGGCAGGCCAACGCCTCTTTACTTTGCAAAGAATCTGACAGAGCAAGTAGGCGGAGCTAAGATTTATCTGAAGCGCGAGGACCTTTTGCACGGTGGGGCGCACAAGACGAACAACACGCTTGGTCAGGCGCTGTTGGCAAAAAAGATGGGTAAAAAGAGGATAATCGCAGAGACCGGCGCGGGCCAGCATGGAGTGGGCACCGCGCTTGCATGCGCCGCACTTGGGCTTCCTGCCGAAGTGTACATGGGCGCAAAGGACGTGGAGAGGCAGAATCTAAATGTGTTTAGAATGAAGCTGCTTGGCGCGACAGTGCATCCCGTCGAGTCCGGAAGCAAGACACTGAAAGATGCGATCAACGAAGCGATTCGCGACTGGATCGCAAACGTCAAGACAACATACTACCTTATAGGCTCGGTGGTCGGCCCGCACCCATACCCGATGATGGTGCGTGATTTTCAGAGCGTAATAGGATACGAGATAAAACAGCAAATGCAAGAAAAGGAAGACAGGTTGCCTGGCGCAATCGTCGCATGTGTAGGTGGCGGAAGCAATGCAATGGGTTCGTTTTATCCGTTCCTTGATGATACCGACGTCATGCTTTACGGCGTCGAAGCTGGAGGAGAAGGGATCAGGACGGGCAAGCACTCTGCCACACTCGCCGCAGGCTCTGAAGGGGTGCTTCACGGGATGTTCACTTATCTCCTACAAGACGAATGCGGCCAAGTCATTGAAACTCACAGCATTTCTGCTGGGCTGGATTACCCCGGCGTAGGACCAGAACACGCGATGCTTAAGGATATAAAACGCGCCAAATACGCCGCTTCTACCGACAAGGAAGCCGTTGAAGGCTTTACTGCTCTTTCCAGACTAGAAGGGATAATTCCTGCCTTGGAACCGTCGCACGCGATTTCATATGCCATGAAACTTGCCAAGGAGATGGACAAGGACGACGTTATCGTAGTGACGCTATCGGGAAGAGGCGATAAGGATGTCCAAGTAGTGCAGGAATATCTTGACAAACAACAACGCAATGGTAGCGGGAAGAAGAAAAGGGAAAAAAATGCGAGGCAATAGAATTTCAGACAAATTCGCCGAACTGAGAGAGCGAGGCGAGAAAGCATTTGTTTGCTATGTTGTCGCGGGTTATCCTGATATCGAAACTTCACACAAAGTCATTGACGCTCTAGTAAAGGGCGGCGCGGACATTGTCGAGATAGGCATACCATTTTCAGATCCAATAGCCGACGGGCCGACGATCCAGGCAGCATCACATCGCGCACTGGAGGGCGGCATCACGCCGGAAAAGGCTCTACAGCTTGCAAGGGCAGTTCGTAAGAAATATCCAAAATTGCCACTACTGGCAATGACCTACTATAACATCTTGGTACGTTCGGGCATTGAAAAGTTCATGTGGCGGGCAAGAGCAAGCGGTATCGACGGTTTTATTCTGCCAGACGTCCCTGTAGAAGAGGCACAGGAATACATTGCGACGGCCTCAAAGCTTGGCCTGGCTACAGTCTTCCTTGCATCCCCCAATACTCCTTCAATACGTCTCCAGAAGATCGTGAGCAGCAGCTCGGGATTTCTGTACTTAGTGTCAGTCTATGGGATTACAGGTGCCCGCAAGTCATTCGAAGATTATACACTTAATGCAATCAGAAATGTCAGGAAGGTGACTGAAGGCAAGATTCCTGTTGCTGTGGGATTTGGCATAAGCACTCCTGCACATGTGCAGCTTATGATTCAGGGTGGTGCAGATGCGGTCATTGTCGGAAGCGCAATCATTGATAGAATTGCCAAGATGCATGGTAAGAAAATCCTATTGTCGTCTAATCTGCAGAATTTTGCAAGGTCTATGAAAGAGGCCTGTAAATAACGGGACAAAATATAGATTAACACCGGCGAGAACTAGATGTAGGATGAATGAAAAGGAGCTCAAGCTGCTTTTTTGCAATTCGCTTAGATCAGGTAGCATAAAGTACAACGATGATTTCATACCAACGACTGGGGATGTCAGGATCGTCGAAGAAGCACATTCCCGCAGTTTTGATCTCTTGATAGCTGCAATAACAAAAGAGCCTGAAAACAGCAATTCCGCCAGTTACAATAACATGCTTGTGCGCACTCAACTCCTTGAAAGTTTTGCAAGAAGCGAGAAATGCAGGATAGACTGTGTACAGTTCTATCCTGTAGAAATCAAGTCTGATGACGACATACTGGATGAGCGTTTGCCAAACCAGATACTTGACGCGATTCTGGCATTTGGGCGCTCGGTGCTTGTTCTTGACAAGAACCATTCAAAAAAGGCCCATATCCTGCGGTTTCTGCCAGCAACCATCATCTGTTATACCGGAATTGACGACCAATTCGAGGTGACGTCAAAGTTTGACAGACTCGTGTCAAACAGCTCGTTCAATATCCAAAAGGCAGTCCTTGCCCGCGCCCTTGGCGATAACTATAACGAAGTCTATGGACGGCTCGCCGCCATCGAGCGAATAATGCAAAAGCTCACATTCAATCAGACATACTATGAAAATCTTGGCCTGACCAATGAAGAAATGGAATTTTTGCAAATGATTGTAGGCGTCCGACCTCCCTCTGATGGGAGGAAAAAGTTGTCAAGGTTGGTGAAGGAGACTGAGAATATGAAACTGACAGACTACTACTCTGTTTCCGATTCGCGATTTTTCTAGTTATACTATATTGCGACTGTAATTTGCCTTTGAACACGTCTTAGCGAAGATTCCTACTATCTGTTATTATTTGATGTGTTAATCTAATGATCAAATGAGTCTTCTGATCGAAGAAGAAGCAAAAGAAGAAGGAGTGCCAGTCTGTGGCGCAAACCTATCGTCACCAGTAGTCGATACAGCGTACTACATCGACGAAATTCACTACAAGATAGGAAACAGGATGTACATTGAGAATGCAGACTAGAAAAAATGCTCAGATTCCTGACATTGACGAGGACCGGGATCTAGAGCTGGAAAACATACTAGGCAACTTGATGATCGCACAATACCAAGTGGACAAGTTGCGCTCTAGGCTGAGTGAAAGAGTTGGCGGGTACGGCTCTGCAGGCAACAAAAAGTCGTCGGCGCACATATTCAAGCACAACGACAAATGGTACAAGATAACACTTCGGGTTGATGAGATGGCAATAAGCCAGAGAGATATGACCGAAGAGATCAAATGATATGATGGATGATGCATATGTGCTAACTAACGCACCACTTTTTTTCTTGTGTTTAGAACGGCAACACGATGCCTGAATTATCACCAGCATAGTGTATAAAGTTGATCGGGATCTGCAGCCTGATCCCATCGCGTTCAACAATGACCTCTAGGTCATCAAGCGAGTCGGATGTCGCCACATCTTCAAGCTCATTCAGAACGACGTGGATTGACTCGTGAGATATAAGCGCCTCCATGAATGGCTCTGCTATTCTGCCAAAGTTGTTCATACCTGACCTTGCCTCCTGTTCTGACTGCACGATGAGCATCGTCTGCTTGTGATAGGTGAAGTAGCCCACTATCGAGCCGTCGATAGAGCAGGCAAAGGCAAAATCGTTGATCATTATCTGATAACCAATCTTGGTAAGAGGAAAATTATTAATCCTTTTCACCGTACAACAGCTTTAGTTCCTCAAAACTCAGTTTCGATCCTGCTTCAAGTTTCTTCCTCGCTTCTTCTTTTACCTTGAACAGCGCGTCGCTTGGCAATCCGTAGCCATATTCTTCGCGCTGCTTTTTCCTCATGGCTGCCATTGCGTCAAGGCGGGCATTTATTGCGTCAAACCTTTTTGCAATTTCATCATATTTGCCAAGATGCAGATCTCGCTCTGGTGCCAGTCTTCTCTTTGCATCATACAACTTGTCGAGCTCGCTGTTTATCTCTGCTGTTTTTGCCCTGAGGGCATCGCGCTCTTCGTCCAGCTTCTTGATGGCGTTGTTGATCTTTGTAGATTCTTGGGTTAGATGGGAGAGCTGGTCCTTGATCGTGCGGGTTGCCTTTATTGCCTCGATCTTCATTGATGCCTCCTTTATCCTCGACAGGATCTCATTTTTTTCCCTCTCGCTCTTGTAGTCCTTGGCATCCAATAGCGCTTGGTTCTTTTGCACTGTCACCTGCAGATCCTCTTCCTTTTCTGAGGGCAACCTGGCCTCCATCAGGGAAAGGAAATTCTTTGATTGCGAAATTTTTTCGCTTACGGCCAAAAGCTCGGCGTTGTGTTTGTCAACTTCCTGGCGTATTTGTCTCAGCCTCTCAGTGTGAGAATCGAGCATGCTCCTCTTTTCTCTGATTGATTCGGTGAGAGAGCGCAGTTTGTTCTTGTCGATCTCGACTATCTTGTCAGTAAGATCCTTGAGCTCGCCGGCAAGTTTGCGTTTCATTGCGACGAGTTCGTCCCACCCCAAGGACTGTAGATCAGAGTTGTTGTTGTTGTCTGCTGACAAACGCACTTAGGCTTAAACTGAAAAAGATATAAAAATCTAGCAATTGTAGAGAACGCGCGAATGCTTTTCCACCATGTGAAAATCGCTATTCGCAGCCCATAGTATATGCGAAAGCCGCATCTGCTATACTGATTTTTCTTCTTGACGGATGCCGATTTCTGGAGATGCCGTCTCTCCGAGCTGCAACGATTTCCAGCAAAAAGGTGCGGCGGGAGCAAGCTTTTACTCTCTTCCGCCCTCAAGATTGCCCCAATTTCATGATGCAAACGCAGAAATTTTCATTTTCATGCGCAAAATTGCCCATCTTTGGGTCAATTTTCTTGCTCAAATGGGTGTGTATAGAGCTATTCTTATATCATACCGCAAAAAGCCATTCTTAGATGGCTACAACGGGATACTGTGTAAAGTGCAAAGCAAAGAGGGAAATGAAGGGAGAAAAGCAGATCACAATGAAAAACGGTCGTTCGGCTACGACTGGTACATGCTCTGTGTGCGGTACCAAGATGTTCAAGATCGGCGGCGGTGGGGGAGGAGGCGTCAAGGTCAAGGTCAAGGCCAAGGTCAAAGCCAAGACCGGCGCCAAGAAGAAGGGCAAGGCAACAAAGAAGAGAAAGTAAAGGAGCCTAAGCGTGGTCTAGGTTCACCCCCTAGTCACCTTTTTTATGTTTTGAAAATTTTCAGTCGCGTATATACCCCCTCCCCCGGCCGTGCATCATCCATTATATACTTCCTTCAAAAATGATAGGGCATAATGGCTAATTCGACCAAAAGTGTGACCGAATTGGAAATAGAAGACATCGAAGGGATCGGGCCAACTACTGCTCGCAAAATGAGGGAGGCAGGAATAAGTTCAGTCATGGAGCTAGCCACCGCAGTTGCCGACGAGCTTGCAACGGACTTGGGTGGATCGAAAGAAAGTGCGGCCACCTTTATCATGGCAGCACAAAAGCTGTTGAGAGAAAGTGGCGTCCTTGACAACGAATTCACCACGGCAGATGTTGAGCTGGAAAAGAGAAAGTCTTTGCTGCGCTGCAGCACTGGAGCGAAAGCTCTTGACGAGCTGTTGCTCGGTGGCGTTGAAACTCAGGCTATTACCGAGTTTTACGGAGAATTTGGAAGCGGTAAGTCGCAGATATGCCATACGCTGTGTGTGACTGCCCAGCAGCCTCCAGAAGAAGGTGGGCTTGGCGACGGCGTGATACTAATTGACACAGAAGGTACCTTCAGGCCGGAGAGGGTTGACCAGATAGCGCGCGCCAGAGGATTTGACCCTGCGGAAATCTTGAAAAAGATTGCGATCTGCAAGGCGTACAACAGCAGCCACCTTGAGCTGATAGTCAAGTCAATGGGCAAGTACATCGACGACTTTAAGGCCAAGATGATAATAATCGACAGCATAATCTCGCTCCATCGAGCCGAGTTTTCGGGAAGGGGAACGCTTGCAGACAGGCAGCAGCGCCTCAACAGCATAATGCACAAGCTAGTGAGGATCGCAGAGATCTACAACGTCGCTGTGATTGTTACCAATCAGGTCCAGTCTACACCAGACACCTTCTTTGGCGACCCGACAAAGCCTGCAGGCGGAAACGTAATCGGCCATGCGTCAACTTATAGAGTGTATCTGCGCAGGGCAGGTAACGACAGGATCGCAAAAATAATCGACAGCCCATATCACCCGTACTCTGATGTCCGCTTCACAGTGAATGAAAAAGGGATCGACGACCTCGACTCAGACGCACCCAAAAAGAGGTCAGCAAAGGCCAAGGACGACGACGACTAGCCGGCGAGAAGCTTTCTCTCCAACTCTTTTAATTTTTCCAAATCCCCGCAATATTTTACCAATTGCGACAGCTTGTCCTGCGCTTTGCCGCTCTTTATTACATCATTTGCGATTTCCACACCCTCTTTAAAATCATGAGCAATTTTTCCCACCACCAAGGCGGCAGCGGCATTTAGAGTTACGATGTCCTGCTTCTCTCTAGAGGCCTTTCCATAGATTGATTGCAGCGTATTCTTGATAGAATCTTCTTTTGTGTTTACGACGAGCTGCTCTGGCTTAGCTGTCTGTATGCCTACAATCCTCGGGTGTAGACGTATCCTCTTTATCGTTTGCCTGTCGGCTGACACCCACAGGATATCATTTTCGCATGTGTTGGAAATTTCGTCAAACCCGTCATGCGCGTGTACTATCATTGCTTCGTTCACATGACCTCTGCAAGCTTCTGCAAACGTCTCCAAAAGCGACGGTTCAAAAACTCCGATAACTTGTCCTGAAATATTGGTGCAAGGATTGCTCAGAGGACCGACCATGTTGAACACGGTCCTGACGCCAATGATCTTTCTTGCGTTTGCAACGTGTTTCATTGAAGGGTGGAACAGCGGCGCAAACAAAAATCCAATCCCCGTACTTTCTATGCATGATTTCACCTTTGCCGGTGGGGTATTCAGGTCAAGCCCGATGTATTCAAGAAAATCAGCACTTCCACATATTCCGGAAACCGACCTGTTGCCATGCTTGGCGACCTTGGCACCCGCAGCGGCAGCAACTATGGCGGCAGCGGTGCTGATATTAAATGACCTGATCGAGTCGCCTCCAGTACCACACGTGTCAATCAGGGGGCCTTGAACATCAGGGGTTATCTTGGTTGCATGGTTTCTGAGGGAGAACAAAATTGACCTGAGCTCTTCTGCAGTCTCGCCTTTCATTGACAGAGCGACCAAGAACGCTGCGATAGCTGCGTCAGATACAGAGCCAGAAAGTATCGCATCAAGCGCTTCGGTGATTTCCTTGCCTGAGAGGCTAGTCCTTGCGACCAACTTTCTTGTAATCGGCCGCAGATCCGGCTGAGTGCTCATCTTTTCACCATTGAGAGAAAGTTCTGCAGCATCTTGCGTCCTTCGCCAGTCAAGACGGACTCCGGATGAAACTGGACACCTTCAATTGGGTACTGCTTGTGCTTAATGCCCATTATCTCGCCGTCGTCAAGTGATCTCGCCGTAACTTCAAGACAGTCTGGAATCGAATTCTTTTCTGCCACGAGGGAGTGGTAACGTGTAGCCCTGAATGGATTAGCAACGTTCTCAAAGATCCTGTCCTGCCCGCCGGTGTACTGAATCTCGCTTGTCTTGCCGTGCCTGACCTTTCCTGCGTTTACTACCTTGCCTCCAAAGGCATGCACTATTCCTTGATGCCCAAGGCAGACTCCGAGTATGGGGGTCTTCGGTCCCATTTCTCTAATGACATCTGTGCATACGCCAAAGTACTTGCGGTCTGCAGGGTGTCCCGGCCCCGGAGATATCACTATCCCGTCGGGATTCATCTTTTTCACATCTTCGAGTGTTATCTTGTCATTCCTGATCACCACTGGTTCCGCGCCGAGCTCACCCAGTATCTGGGCGATATTGTAGACAAACGAGTCATAATTATCAATAACAAGGATTTTCATTCAAAGCCCCTGCCTGAGAGTAATTGTCAGCTAGAATTTGCGGACCAGTGCCAAAAACGACCGCCTCTTTGCATTACTCTCCATAATTTTACATGCCTCTTACGTATTTAAGTTTAGTGCACTTCGGGGGTTGTTGCCTAATTCGATATCGCATAGCTTCCCACCTCAAATCCCAGCCTGTTTGCACACATTGCATACTGTTTAGCACTTTCCATGTTCAACCCGATGGCCCCGATCATGCCAAACCGTTCCTGATTCTTCTTCAACCGGAACCTGCA
>DASVCY010000095.1:0-5653 GCA_036381375.1 Nitrososphaera sp.
TTTCATAAATTGAACAAATTTAGCATCAATTATGTCAGAATCCACATTGGAAATCAGACACAATAGTACAGATGCGTCTAGTAAAGATATGAGAAGTGGATGGGGAGAGATTTGAACTCTCGACCACCTGTGTGTGAGACAGGTATCCTAACCAGACTAGACTACCCATCCGCCAAAAATGCACGAACGCAGCGAGTATTAATAGTATCGGAACTTGGAAAATATCTAATAATCAATATATACCCCAATAAGATTTTCAGATTTGTGAATGGCTGAGAGAAAAATTATCGGTTCCATTTCGTCGCTTCCATTTTTTATTCTAGCAATGATTTCTGCACCTGCATTGCCCGACGCATTTGCGCATGGAGGACACCAGCCGCCTCCCGCGGATTTCGAGGGCAAAAAGGCCAGCCTCTTTGTTTCGCTTGAGCCTCTGGTAGTCACCACTTCTGTCGATCCTGTATTTATCAATGCGAGGTTCTTTGATGAAAACACTAATGAGAACTTTAGGGAAGTCACGTACAGGATCTTTTTCAAGAAGGACGGCAGAGAAATACCGATCCTGACGGAAGGCGGACAGTTTGGAGGTCAAGGATTTTTCTATCATCCAGAAGGTAACCTGCGGATCAAGGTGGTTCCAAAGAACACTGAAAATGCAGTGGCAAGGGGAGAGGCAGAACCACAGTTTGGAGGCATATGGAACAGGGGCGGACCAGTGACCATCGAAGGACCGATTTTTGATGAACCCGGGCTGTACAACCTCTTTGTCGAGATACACACAGTAGGCACTACTAGAACCCAGGTTTCTCCTGTGCTCCAATACGACGTGTGGGTTACCCCTGGTCGCGAAGAAACGATAGATGTAGAAGACCAACAGGTTAAGGTCAGGAACTATTATGGCACTATTGACAGATCGAGCTACAACAAGGAAACCAAGACGATAGAATTCTCGATGCCATTTGACTGGTCGTCTGACCTGCCAAGCAGGATAGGTATGCTCCATACTGAAGTATTCATACCAAAGACGCTTGCTGACTTTAACAAGCAGTCGCTTAACGCAACGGTGAACGGCATCAGCGTGCCAGTAGCAGTAGACACCTACACGCCAGAAGCCACAATCGTGCACTTTACGATCTCAAAGACCAACCTCCAGAATATAGCTGAAAGAGTCGTATCTGAAGGCCTGACGCCAGACAGGGCCGTATTTGCGTTGAGCCCGCCGACCACCGAAGTGAGGATAGCACAAGTGGCCGCAAACTCTGAAAGCTATAAGGTCGCGTTCACATGGCCAGAGCAGATATTGCCTCAACAGCCAGTAACGTTTGGTATCAGAATAACTGACAACTCTGGCCAGCCGTTGAACGCAGCGACGTATGAGTTTGTCATAATGGATGCGAACGGTGGCGAGGTCATCCGCGCGGGCGGAGTAACTACACCAGAAGGCGTTTCGTCGCAGGATGTCACTTTCAATACTACAGGATCGTTTACTGTCAGGTTGGAGAAGATAAGAGGCAGCAGCGAATCAATCCAGTCTAGCGTCACAGTGGTCCCAGAGTTCCCTGCAGGCATTGCAGCAATTGTCGCGGCCCTTGCTGTTGGCGGAGTTATCGCAGCCAAGAGGACTTCGCTGCTGGGCAAGACGTATTAGGTACACTGCGCAAATTAGAATGGCGTCTTTATGCATGTCTGAAGAAGAGGAAGAGGGCTACAACAAGCTGTCGGAAAAGGAGATACAGGAGCAGGTAGACAACCTCAACGGCTGGAAGGTTGTAAATGGCCGGATAAGCAAGACCTTTGAGTTTGACGATTTTGTGCAGGCGTTTGGCTTTATGACGAGGGTTGCCATCGAAGCCGAAAAGATGAACCACCACCCAGAATGGTCCAATGTCTACAACAGAGTCAAGATCGACTTGGTTACACATGATGTAGGCGGCATCAGCAACTATGACATCAAGCTTGCAAAGACAATAGACAGGCTTGCAAACGTCTGAATGCTTGCTGCAACAGGTTCTCTATAACATTCTTCCAATGCGCTTACTTGGAAGCCTGCAAATAATATCGCCATGGTTGCAGATGAGGGAAGTAGCACAGCGGACATCGTAGCAGAATCGCTTCTTGATTGGGGCGTGGAAGTGATATTTGGGCTGCCAGGAGATGGCATCAATGGCTTTATCGAAGCGCTCAGGCGCCGCAAGGACAGGATAAGATTTGTGCTGGTTCGTCATGAAGAGTCTGCTGCGTTCATGGCCTGCGCCTATGCAAAATACACAGGGAGGCTGGGCGCGTGTGTCGCAACGTCGGGACCAGGCGCCATACACCTGCTGACAGGGCTGTACGATGCCAAGGCTGACAACACGCCTGTCATTGCGATAACGGGCACAACATACTCTGACATGATAGGTTCGGACTACCAGCAGGACGTCAACCTCGTTCAGCTCTTTTCAGACGTTTCGGTTTATAATAACATGATAAACAGCCCAGAGCATGCAGAGATGGCAGTCGACATTGCATGTCGGAGTGCGATTTCTAGAAGGGGTGTCAGCCATCTGACCATCCCGATAGACGTGCAGGAAAAGCGGTTGAGCGGCAGGTACTCGCGTCACAAGGTCGCAGGTCATACTTCTGATGCATTTGCCTTCTGCGTGGTGCCTGATCCCGCGATGGTAAGGAAGGCGGCAGAGATCCTTAACGAGGGCGAAAGGGTGGTAATGCTTGTTGGACAGGGTGCACTCGAAGCCGGTGCTGAAGTTGAGGCAGTCTCTCAAAGGCTGGCTGCACCGATAGTCAAGGCGCTGCTAGGGAAGGCAGTAGTTCCGGACGACCATCCAAACAACCTCGGAGGCATAGGGATGCTGGGCACAGAGCCGGCTACGGACGCGATGGAGCAAGCAGATACGCTCTTGATGGTGGGAACGTCGTTTCCTTACATTGACTACCTGCCAAAGCCCGGCCAAGCAAGAGGGGTCCAGATCGACCTCCGTCCCGAAAAGATCGGTCTGCGCTATCCCGTAGAAACTGGTCTGGTAGGCGATTCTAAGACCACATTGGCTATGCTCTTGCCAATGCTGAAACACAAGGAGAACCGCGAATTTTTGCAGTCAAGACAGAGAGCCATGAAAGACTGGATGGGTCTACTCCGGGAGCGCAGCACCAGAACCGACAAGCCGATCAAACCACAGGTTATCGCAGCTGCAGTATCTGAAGAGTTGCAGGACGATGCGATAATTTCAGTGGACAGCGGCACAAACACAATCTGGGCCGCGCAATACATTCAGCTGCGCCGTGGCATGAAGTTCTCGCTCTCTGGTACGCTTGCGAGCATGGCCTGTGGCCTGCCATATGCAATAGCCGCCCAAATTGCACACCCCGACAAGCAGTGCATCGCGTTCGTAGGTGACGGCGGCTTTTCCATGCTGATGGCCGAATTTGCAACCGCTGTACAATACAACCTCCCGATAAAGGTCGTGATAGTCAAGAACAACACGCTTGGAATGATCCGATGGGAGCAGATGGCGTTCCTCGGCAACCCGGAGTATGGAGTAGAGTTCACGCCGATAGACTTCTCTGCGTTTGCAGAGAGCTGCGGCGGCAGGGGTTACTCCATAAATGAGCCCACAGAAGTGAAGGCAATCATGAGCCAAGCAATGGCGGAGAAAAAACCCACGATAATAGAAGCCTATGTCGATCCGTTCGAGCCCCCGATGCCTCCAAAGGTCGAAATGGATTTTGTAACCAACCTTGCAGAGTCATTTGCAAAGGGCCAACCGTATGCACGGAGGATCGGACTCACACTCTTTCGCAATCAGGTGCACGACGCCCTAAGAAGGGTCCACTCGCATGACACAGAAACAGCACAATGATCGAACCGTGAACTGGTTTCAGTTTGGTATACTGAAATTATCACAACTGCTGAAGTCACGCAAGTGTCGCAATGATGATCAGCTCTGGCATATAGTCGTTAGAGATGGCTGCCGAGTTCACGCCCATCGAATTCCTCCTGCGCTCAAGCCCGGCAGAAATCTCGACTATACTCACATCGAAATGCATGTAGCCAAACTGATAAGCGATGTGGTAAAGAATGCTGCAGAGCAATGCAGAACGGATAACACATCGTCCGAATACCTCTTCAATGAATAATCCGGAAATTATGTTCCTGCGATCCGCTATTTTGCAACACTTCACTATAGATATGCAACGAGTAATCTGTTTATCTACACCTATTACACCCCATCGCATAGGCTCTGAACAATATTTGCAAAGTTTGCTTACGGGTGATGCTGCACAATCGATAGCTGCGGTTGCCTGTCATATTGGTGTACCATGACAGAAGATTCCAGTATGGTGACTCGTTTTGGTTGCTATTCGAACCTATGCTGCTTGCCTGACGAAATTGGGATGCTCCGATCATCCTTGTCTTGCATGAAAGGCAGCTTGTGAGAGCATCGGCCCCAAAGTATAAGGAGCACAAAAAATGCATCGCATATCAGGAAACAGACTGGCTATGATATTCTCCTTTGTTGTGATTCTGCATGTTGCATGAGACAAATTGAGTCAACGCATGATACAATTCGCGCCGAATATGCCAGGCGCGCGATTCTGGCATGCTATTTGTATCACTTTCCGGCGAACGTCCGGTCATATGCCATTGTTGCGTTTTACAGTATGCTTGCCGCCGTTTTTTGCACATAATACCCGTTTTTTGCATGATTAAAAGCAGTATTAAATAGCATATGCAGCAAATCTGCCATGGATAATAGGATCAAGGTCGGGATTGCTGCAGCAATAGTCACCGCAGTCATTTTGACTTCAATGCCGACACTTGGATTATCGCCTGCTAGGAGCAACGGTAGCTCAGAGGCCAATTCAAAAGTCCTGAGGATCGGATATTTCCCGAACATCAATCACGCACAGGCAGTCATTGGCCTTGGCAATGGCGACTTTCAAAAAGCTTTTGGCGACGACATCGAAGTGAGAACTCAAGTATTCAGCGCGGGCCCTTCTGCTATTGAGGCATTGTTTGCCAACCAGATCGATGTGACTTACATCGGACCAAACCCTGCGATCAATGGCTATGTGCAGTCCGGTGGCGAGGCACTCAGAATCATTTCCGGCGCAGCCAGCGGAGGCGCAGTATTTGTAGTCAGAAATGACGCAGGTATCAATTCAGTTGAAGATTTGGCCAACAAGAAGTTCTCTTCACCTCAACTTGGAAACACGCAAGATGTTGCATTGAGAAAATATCTGCATGAAAATGGCTTCGAGACAAAAGAAAATGGTGGCAATGTCGAAATACTTCCAGCAAAAAACGCCGACATTGTCACATTGATGGTAAAGAAAGAGATCCACGGGGCATGGGTTCCAGAGCCTTGGGGAGCAAAGCTGGTCAATGAAGCTAACGGCCGGATTTTCCTAGATGAAAGGGATCTATGGCCCGAAGGCGAGTTTGTTACCGCACATGTTATTGCCAGGACTGAATATCTGGAAAAGAACCCCGAAATAATCAGCAAGCTGTTGGAAGCGCATGTTGCAGAAACCCAATGGATAAACGAAAACCAGGACGAAGCAATCGCTGTGTTTAATGCGCAGCTTGAAAGACTCACAGGAAAGACCATACCCGAAGATGAATTCAAAGAGGGACTCTCCAGGATGACCC
>DASVCY010000096.1:0-14606 GCA_036381375.1 Nitrososphaera sp.
TGATGTATTTGTCCGGCGGTCTATGATATCCTTGTAGGTTGCGAACTTGAATTCGCCGCCGATACGCGCGATGCTCTTTGCCTCCATCTTGAGAATTTCATCGACATTATTCGATAGCCCATTAGCCCTTGCTAGGTCAACCAGTCTCCGGGCCAGATCGACATAATCCGTCCTGAGGTATGCCACCATTTCATCAAATACAGTCCTATCATGGAACAGTATGTCATTTTCCCTGTTATCGACGATGTCTTTGTCTGTAGGAATATCCCTTGCTACGGAAGGATGCAAGTTGACAATATAGACCTCCAGTTCGGGAATATCTACAAAACTCCCGGACCCGGTATGACGCTCATTTTTTTTCTTGTTATGATATTCGTGCCAATACCTCCGGCGTGATGCCAATAGTTCGCGCAGGGGCGTGTTACTCAAGTAACCTCCATCCCATAGTTCACGCTTGGTCTCGGTGACAGCATCAAAAATAGTTGGATGGTTTATGGAATACTTTCCCAACGCACTAGCAAGAACTTGCTCGGGCCCGATACCATCATAAAACACTATGTGTGGATTTTGGGTTGTGCCGTATTCGGAAAACCAACTACCATTTTCTTTGTGAACATCTGATTCAACAGTACTACTATTGCTACCGTTCCTTTCAAATGCAGGATGTAACTTTTCATAGCTATCAAAAACGACAGCCGATGTATAATCCTGCACATCCACGCTTGTTAAAAGGAGCCGGGGCTGTCCCTTTTCAAAACTCGTCTTTATTGGAAAATTCACAAAACTTGATAGATATTCTCTTAGCGGCTCATAGTCATACTTCCACCAGGGCAGGAAATCTGTGAATGGGTTAAAGTACTTGGACCCCCATTGCGGGATGGGCCGGTACATGTGTGGTACTCCCATAGCTGTAAAAGAAAATTCAAAAATGGACCAGAACCTTCTGGCGGTTTCCGCGTCCGCTATGGAAGGGTTGATTGAATGAAGATAGTTCCACCAATCCCTTAGAAATGGATTCTCGCCTATCAGCGAATCTGCAAACGTGGGAGCCTCTAGTCCCTGCCAGAATTCCAGGAGCGTTTTGTCGGAACCTTCCCAGCTGTTGCCGTTTCTCAAGAAATGCCCTACAAGAACCGTAGAGTTTATGGCCCCTATTGAAGTACCTGCGATGATGTCAAACAGCCTGCCATCAGATCGCTCCTGCCCCTTGGCTTGCTTGTAGATTTCTTGATAGCAGCCTGCTTCATAAGCGCCCAGCGCTCCACCACCTTGCAGGACAAGCGCTGTTTGCTTTTGGTTATCATACAAATCTTCCCCGCTCATGCGGCAGCGGCACCTCCTGTGTTCCGTTGCGTTTTTAGGAGTATTGCCGACCTCCGCCTGAAAATAAGAATCAGCACTGCTTGTGCAAGCGCTACCACAAAGGCGACTATAAATATCAAATTAAATGCCATGGGGCTGGGATAGTACTGCACTTCACCTCCTATTTCATACGGGACGACAAACAGTGCCATGATCGTCCCTGCTATCAGCGGCCCTATAGCACCTCCGATGACCCTAAGATCAGTAGTTGTTGATGAAATCACTCCGGTATATTCCATTGGGTTAGACGTGATCATCGTATAGTTTGCAGCCGTCACCACAAGAGTAAATCCGATCCCAAAGATGGCTAGCGCCACACTAGTACCAAGAAATGTTGCATGGAATGCAGCAAGCAGGCCCACGGACACGAGGCCGATTGCGAGGCCGGGCAGCAGGAGCTTGAGGGGGCCCTTTTTTGATATGAATACGCCAGCCAAAAGACCGAAGACAATAACCATGGCAGCATATGGCAGCTGTATCAATCCCGAGGCCGATACGGGCAATCCGAACCCCGATGGGGGCGGAGCAGTCGCTAGCGTTGGGGTAGCCTGGAAAATCACATATTCCACCACACCGGCAAAAAGAAAGATCAAATTGCCGGCCACCATCAGCCTCCCAAACATTATCTTGAGGTTGATTAGCGGGTATCTGGTGCGCTTCTCCAGCATGAAAAACACTATTATTGAAACCGTTCCTGCTGCAAGGAATACGAGAAATTCCGTCAGTGTTGCTGGCAGAGTACCCCCAAATGTTATGGCCAGCAGGAAGCTTGTAAGTGAAACAGCAAGCGCAATCGCGCCTCTAACATCAATTTCTTTTCTTCTGCTTTTAATTGGCCCTGATTCCCGAGCTCCAATATCTCCGTGCTCTCCAGGATGCGGCGGTGGAGCAGGACTCTCAGCAGAAGATGGTAATATTTGTTCTCGGGGCTTGGCTCTGCCGACGTAGCGCCACGCTATCACAAAGAGAGCTAGTGCAAGGGGCGCCGAAATAAAGAACACTTCACGCCAACCAAGTTCGCCGACGATCTGCGCGCCAAGTACCAGACCGACTACCATGCCTCCCGAAAAAGAAGCAATGATTATGCTGGAACCGATTGAAAATTTTTCTTTTGGAAACTGCTCCCTGACAATTTTAAGCGCTAGAGGCGTGTTGGCAACAGCTATCCCCTGTAGCGCCCTGATGACAAGTAGCATGTAAAAGTCTTGGGCAAACCCAGCAAGGCCAGTCCCTACTGCAAAGCATGCAAGTTCAACAAGGAGCATCTTCCGTGAGCCAAAGATATCTGCCAGCCGACCAATTATTATCGTCATTACGGCTCCGGAAATCATGTAAGCAGTGAGCGCCCAGGATGCTAGTGCGTAGGATATCCCGAATTCGTTGACAAACAGAGGAAGGGCAGGAGACAAAGAGGTATGTACAAACAGCACTAGAATAACTGAAGAGGCAAGAAAAATGCAGGTTCTCCATGCAAACGCCGGAACCTTTACTAAATCGACACTCTGGTTTTGGTCTGGTTTTTTTCGTGAACCGAACAACTTTAACCGGTACCTTCCTTGCAGGGGAAGGGCTCTACTATTGTCATGCGTGTGCCATACAGAGAGATCAAATTTAAGAAATGCGATTGCTTGTCTGGTAGTTGAAATTTCGACAGATTTGGAGATAGGAAACAACCTGCGATTGATTTCGAAATGTGCGTTCGTTTGTCCGGCCCATAATAATACACCACTGCCAGGAACTGAAATGCTCCATACTAAGTAAGTTTTCGAAACCTTAAGTGAGACCTCTTGTACAAGGCTTTGTGACGTCGGCTAGAACTAAGAACATAAAATCCCCGTCTTGGATAAGGGCCTTACAGATCGGCATAGGGGCTATAGCAATCGGACTATCAATTTCAGCAATAATATATCCTGTAATCACAACTGCAGCAACCTTCGTTGCCGCAGCAATAATCCTGTTCTTGCTTGGAATAGAGCAGGTGGTAGCAGGGATATTCCTGTACAAGGAATCACGGCTCACGCATATCGGTCTTGGGGGACTGATTACAATTCTCTCGAGTCTTGTCATGGCATACCCACTCGCCACTGCCACAGTGGTCATATGGGTGTCAGCCTTTGCACTATTATTCGGCGGCATAGCCAGCATTATGTCTGGTGTCTGGTCCAGAAAGAGAAGAGTATACTACGCAGCAGATGGAAGAGAGGCATACTATGTTGCTGGCAGAGGCTCAAGGGCATTAAGCATAGCAGCAGGTGTGCTAGCTATTGCCCTATCACTTGCGATAATGGCAATTCCCATGTTCGGGGTCGAGCTTGCGGGTGTTTTGATTGGAGTTGCGCTTCTGTTTTACGGCGTAAAGCTAGTTGTCAGCGGCGTATATGGACGGGGGAGAGCTGTAACCTCAGCAGCATCAACTGATACGACGGCGGCATAGCAAGCATGAGAACGAGGCAGAGCGAACGAGTGTTTGCTGTTCATGAGCCTCCAAGATGGCTATGGCCATTTCAAATTGCAGTCGGCATCGGCTGCATCCTGCTATCAATTTCCATAGCCTTTTCTCCCCAGCTCGGGTCCTACACATTCCTGATATTGGCAGGAATGGGTCTCATAATTCTAGGTGGGGAGAGGATTGCAGCGGGGTTATCCGCCCGACATGTCAGGCGATCCTCGCGCATCATCAACATCGGAATCGGAGCGGGCATAATTGTCTGGATCAGTTCTGGTTTCTTTTTTCCAGACATTGCTATCAAGTATCTCGTACTCTTTCTTGGATTCGGCCTGCTGCTAAATGGGGCTGTGAGGATATTTGAGGGCATCAGGCGAAAAAGAAGTGGAGGAGAATCGTCAGGTGTTTTTCCTCTTGGTGCGGGCATTTTAAGCGTAGGTATTGCGATGCTGGTATTTTTCTATCCTCCCGTCGGTCTAGCATTGATCTTGATTATGACTGTTATAGCGCTTGCAGTTAGTGGAATACAGGTTATCACGGCAGGGATCAGAGGTCGTGGCCGTGCCACTCCTGATGCTGGTCGACCCATATCGCACTACGATTCCGATGATCAAAAGCTGTTAGCTCATAGTGGCATATGGAAAAGGGGTTCCTGGTTTAGCGACAGTGAGGGAAGATATCTGCTCTTCAGAGGGGTAAACTTTGGCTCCCGGAGCAAGTTGCCCCCGTATCTTCCAATAGCACCTCTCTCAACTACGGAATTATGGCAGCTTGATTTGAACAAAGAGATCTCGTCCGTAAGAAAAGAGTTAGACCTTCTGAAAGACCTCGGGTTCAACGTTGTCCGCCTCTTGATTTCATGGAAAGCATTAGAGCCCCGTCCAAATCCAAATCTGACAGAGCTTCTGCCGGAAGGCAGGGAATATCTGATTTTCGTAAGAAGGATTATTGACGAGCTGTACTCGAGAAATCTCTACGTTATCTTGGACTTTCACCAAGATCTTGCACACGAAGTATATGGAGGAGATGGTTTTCCCGACTGGGCATTGGCAATTGACCAGGAGCACAGTAGGCCAGAGCCGTCCGATCTGAAAGATAAGAAGTGGCAAGTAAAGTATGCCGTCAACAAGTCTCTGAAACATACGCTCAGATCATTTTGGCAAAATGATCTGACCAACGTGGAGAGCGAACTTGAAAACTTTCCAGTTAGAACACATTTGGAAAAGACAATTGGCCAGGCAACAAAATTTTTAATTTCTGATGGAGCCGCAAGTCATCAGGCAATTCTGGGAATTGAACTCTTTAATGAACCACATCCGGTAGGACTATCAAAAGAGCAATTTGAACAAAAGATGCTTTTCAGCTATTACGACAATGTGAATTCCGAGCTCACGGGCATAGCGCCAAATCTATTTGTACTCATAGAGCCTCGAGTAGACTGGACGGTATCTAGACAGGGCGATGAGAGGGAAGGCGTGCTCGGATCGACTCCCTTTTCTGCGAAAAGTGCATTCCACATGGGGTTGGTAAAAGATGTGATGATTGAAGGTAGGATAGATTCCAAACAAATACATACTTACTTGCCAAAGGATTTGCAGCCTACATTTGGACGAAACGGCGTTCTGTCCTTTCACTTCTACGATATGATGGCTGTTGCCAGCTCATTTTTAAAAATTCCCGAAAGCATGTACACTTACAGGCGGGAGTGGCCCGCAATCTTTGACCAGCTGGTCCAAGCTGCTACAGAGCGCGGGCTTGTTCCCTTTCTAACAGAGTTTGGAGGAAATCAAGAAGCAGAGCAAGTGCGGGATTACCTGAATCTCCAATTTGAGCAAATAGAAGCCCACCTTCTCAATGCAACATGCTGGAACTATGACCTTTACAACACCAATGAAGGTAAGGACAATTGGAACCTCGAGGATTATTCGCTGCTTGGACCCAATAGAACTCCACGGAACATAGACATCGTGGCTCGCCCATATCCAACGCACAGCTCTGCCGAACCAGTGTTATTGTTCTTTGACATTGCATCAAAAAACGCGACGATAATTCTGAGAGGTAAAGTAGTGGATGCGCCTACGATCGTATACATCCCCTTCAACATCCATTACAAGCCCGAGTTTACAGTATGGGCTACTGGAGTTGAGGTAAAGTGGGACAGGGAGAATCACCTTTTGTATTGGCGACCCTCAAAGGAGAAGAATGACAACCAAATAATCATTGGCAAGAGCAGGAAGCTGGATCTAGATGTGCTTCCGGAATATGCAAGAAGAAATCCAACCGATTTCACTTTGATGCATACATTCACGTAGCTTCTACATTGACCATCAAAGAAAAATACGGCATTGAATTCTGCAATGCGTTTCAGATTTAGTACACATATTGGTATTACCGAAAGTTTCAGACTGCCGCTGTTTCGACTACACCGTTCAGATTCAGATTATACTACAATGCCGCGCAATCCGTAAATCACAATGGCATTGAAGTGAACGTCGTGATGTCTTCACATGCGACAAGAATCCATTAAGGCTCCGAAATATGTGCGCACGATAGATGTGATACTGGGTGTAATAAGCCTAATACTTGCAGGGATTGTATTCGCGACTCCAGCTTTCGCAGAAGCGCTTCTGGTGCTTGTCATTTCGCTATCATTGATATTTGCGGGGGTCGAAGGGATCATTGTAGGAGCCACAGGAAGAGGTCTATCAGGCGGTCAAAGAGCGTTGCGTCTGATACTCGGGATAATTGCAGTTGGCCTTTCGATAGCCGTAATTGCGTTTCCAGGAACAGCAGTGTTGAGCTCGGTATTACTGCTCTCCATAGGATTGCTCGCCTTGGGCGCTGCCGCCATCGGAAAAGGAATAACAGAGAAATTCATGCCAAACTGGGCCAGAGCCATGTATGTGGCAGTGGGAGGAATAGTGGTTGCCCTTTCAATTCCAGTCATAGTATATCCTGTTTTTGGATTGTTGACTCTCTACTACATGATAGCGGGCGTACTGATAATAAACGGAGTAGGCTACATAATTGCAGGAATAACCGGCGCAGTATATGTTCCGATAGGGACAAGTATTGTCAGGGAAGGCAGGAAGTGGGAATCAGACGCAGCTTAAAATAAGACACATGCAGGGTTTTTCGCCAACAATTCTACTATTCTACTCTGGCAAGGAGATCCACAACCTTCATAGTAGATCAAAAGTTCATGGCGCCCATGGAGGCAATACTTAGTCACTATGACTGTTTGCCTATCAGCTACTTCTCAGTATTGTACGGTTGGTCCTATCTGCAGTTTAGCACCTATCTAACATCATAGTAGACTCTCTTATCCTAGATTCTACGCAGGTCTGTCGTGATAAAGCAAGGTTATGGCTTTTTGATATGACTTGCCTGTACATAACCTTACTGCGTATCGGGTTTCTTGCAGATTGGTTCGCACTTTTCAAATAATTGATCTGCATTCTCCAGATATGTCAGACGAACCAGTAGCTGACTGGGAAAGCATAATCCACAAGAATGTGAGATCCTCGGATGGAAAAGGTGCAGGAAATGTTGTTGCCATAGATGAGGAGGGAATTCATGTTGAATCGGCTGGAGACAGAGCGCATGCGGTCATTCCAAAATCCGCCGTATCAGGATTCAATGGAGCCGAGGTGATTCTCAACAAGACATTTGCTGAAGTTTGGGAGTATGTAAGGCGCTAGCAAATTTCAATCAAAGCCGCTCGAAAATGGTCAGGAATCAATAGAACCCAGTAGCAGAGTGTTAGCAGCCATAGTTCTGTTGCCATATTGAAAAAGCTGCACGAGTATCGCAGTTTTTTCTCATGTCATGGTGAGCCCGTCATAATATGGTGAGAATCAAGACAAGGATTGGCCGTTCTGAAGAGAGGATCTGCTTGGAAAGGATCTCCAACTTGGCAAGAAATCTACATAGTACCACAGATTCTTTTCGTTTTATCCAGCAAATGGTGTCGTTAAGTGCATTACTGAGCAGCTATGACCGCAAATTGGGTAATTCTTACCCAAGAATTGATGAGAATACGCAGGATCCCACTTACTTTCTAGCTGCATATTTTGATACGGAGAATATACCTGACGCATTGCTGGTCTACCGGATAGTACGCTCGTTGACCAGGCATGTTCTCCTCTTAGATAGGTTCTACGAAACTAGGAACGATAGATACGCTTTCCAAGCAGAACAGGCGCGCAAGTCAGCAAGTAAACTTCTCAGATCGGAGGACAATCTGCAGCATTTAGTCTATTCTATAGACTATTCACTAAGACAGTTTTCAGAGTTTTGGAAATATGAGCAGGTCATGAAGCGTCGTATATTAGAGAACAATATCTTCTCTTATCCTGAAATCAGACACTTTATTTTATCAAAATCCTCAGATGCTTCACTTGTCTATGCAAAGGTCTTGGATGCCAAGCTTCCAAGCTTTAACGATAATGTCACTTCAATTCTACATTACAATCAAGCACTCCTGGACATACAAGATGACTGGGAGGATATTGAAGAGGATGTCCAAGAAGTCATGCCCAACATCTTTGTAATGGCCGCCCTCGACAAGATGCCATATATCAAAATTAAAAAATCCAGACATGATTTGATCAGAAAAGTTGTATCAGATGGAATCGAGTCATCGCAAGGAAGCCCCATAAGTAGGCTGGTAACCGAGCTTCACCATTTAATCAAGAGCGTTTCTATTCCTGAAAACTTTTCCTTCATAAAAATCCTGTCAGATCGTTACGTTGATACATTAATGAGGACCCCGATCATCTAAGATGATTTCTGAGTAGTATTTCGCACTTCGAAATGACATTTGGAGGCTACTGCATTTCAGATCCGCAAAATAGAACGACTCAAGATCTGCATAGGCTGCTCCTTTCATCATATAGCTCACTTGAGCATCTGAATGGATGGACTGTTGCCAAAGCAACGCTATGAGCTAACCTTCCTTCAAAATGCATAATAGCATAGCGCGACCCTTGAAGGTTATGAGAGGAAGATGGGCTTCAGCGGCTTTAGGAGCTGGAATGGCCAGAAGGCGCGCCTCATATGAGATGGACCAGCAAGCACAATCGCACGAATCTCAAATGCAGCAAGCACAACAACAAATCGAGGAGCAGCAGAGGCAAATTGAATCGCTGAAACAGCAAAAACAGAGTGAGCGTGTGCAAGCCCCGCAGGAGGAAGACATGACTCAAAAGTTGCAAAAGTATGGCAGTCTCAAACAACAAGGACTGATAACAGAAGACGAGTTTCAGAAGCTCAAATCGGACTTGTTATCGAAGATCTGATCGAATAGATTCTACTACACAGTTCGACTACCTGTCTTTATGATTTTAATCAGGCGTGCAACGCCCGGAATTTCGTGATTCAACATAGCATCAGCCTTTAGAGCAGGTTCTTGCCAAATCTTTAACTTGGTGAGTACTTGTTCACTCAGATTCATTTGAGCTTCAGAGATAAAGGGATACCTGCTTCCGGATTCCCCAAGTGCGTATGATTTTGGAGCCATTGGTTTCCGTGCCAATATCAGTTTTGAAGATGGCCTCAGACAGTCGGACCGACTCTGGTTTGTCACCACCAAAATTAGACAGCGGCATTTGTCCTGCAGCTATTTCAGGAGTTGTCCTAGATGCCACAATGGGCATCCTTGGCAAGATGCTGACGCTTACTGTCAATACTGCAGGCGGAGGGGACATTAAAATACAGATACCTCGAACGATGCTTGACGCAAAGTGCGGACAGGAAGAAATACAATTTCACGTGCTTGTTGATGGCAGTCCCGCAGAATATGAGGAGATTGCATCTGGAGAGCAATTTCGTGAAACAACTGTATTTGTTCCGCAGGATTCTAATAGTATCTAGATAGTAGGCAATGAGTCAGTATCATGGTCTACCCCACCATCTCAATGCGTTGTGTTTGCAGTATTCGCAGCAGAACCATAATAATGCTGAACAGTAGAGGCCTGGCAGTATCAAAGAGCTGCTCATTGGAAGAATATCCCACTATAATGTAAATCATGCTAGAGTACCTGCGATGATTTTGTTAGACGAACGAAGGAATAGAACCTGACACGGCTGCTTTTTCTATAACAAGAAAACTTCAAAATGTTATGCAATCCTTAACTTTGGTTTCCTATCATTGGTTGCATGACAGGAAGCAAATCGATTTTTACCGCCCTAATAGCGTGGACACTGGCTTTGACCATCTTTGCAACCGCCACCAGTTCTTTTGCCCAGGATAGTAACCAAACACAGACCCAGGACTCATCAACGCAGATGAACACAACAACCGGCATGGCAGATGGAAATACCACCACTGCTTCAAGCAACAATACCCTTTCCGGAGTTATATCGAGTCTGCAGGCCGACCAAATTGCCGCACCTACATGGATAACTGCCGGGCACTGGACGCTTGAATCAGACGGGAACTTATTTGTCAACGACACTCAGGCAAACATCACCAATTTCCACGCGACCATTCACATGATACTTGTTGCAAACGGCACCGCAGTGCATGGACATGAAATCTCTGACTTTAGACAGACAAACATTTCACACGTTGGAGAGAATGCCACCACAATCAATGGCACATTTACTCTAACTCTGGAAGGCGAACCTCGTGAGAATGTTCATGGATTCATCACCCTCCAAAATAACAAGATAGAGATCTGGGTAAACCCAGTTCAGAGCGACAACCACTTTGGGATCACCCCTATGTACGGCATAATACTGAGCCCAGAGCAGATCCAGGAACATGACAGAATGATGCAACAGAACAGGACAGGCACTGCCATGCCTGGTGACCAGAACATGACGGCAGGACCGCAATAGATTGTGTCCACTTCTTGTTCCTGCTAGACTAGGCCAAATCCCTTACTTTCTTTTTTCCAACTTCTTCGCCCTTCCTTTTCTCCATCGCGACTGCACCCGCAGCTAGGCCGATGAAGCCTGCCCAGAGCGCTTCAATGACAGTTCCCATTTCATTCACTGGGGAGCTAGCTACTAAACACATATTTCTGCAATGAAGTGCAGAAATGTGACCTGTCTCTTTTATTCAACCATAGGGATCGACTCCACAGGATTTCACCAAAATGGTTCTGCTCTGGCCATCTGCAGAGTAACGCAACCCCAATAACAAAAATGACATCTGTCAGGGCATGACCTCGTATCAAAATTTACGGTGTTCGAAATAAGACTGTGCGGTCCCTGTCTGGACTGCAACCTTTCTTCTGGCGGGTTCTAATCACAGGAGCTAATGCGAGACTAAGGGAAGAATTCAAAAATATCGGAAGAAAAGTTGTGCTTGCCTGTTTACAGACCTAGTGGATCAACCCTCGCTTTTGAAGAACCCAGAATGAGACTATTGCTATTGCGGCTATCGGTAATCCGAAGATCAACAGCCCCAAGTTGCTCAGAGGGGAAGAACCAGCAACGACAACGGTAGCCCGTTCTCCTGTACCTCCTGTCACTACTGCTGCAGGGTTTGTGCCAGTCCCAAGAACCTGCAAGTATGCTTCAGCAGAATCTATTGGCTTGGTCCCATTGCACATTTCCACTTCTAGAAGGTTACGGGCTTCATGCCTTTCTGTATATACAAGATATTCCTGCCCCTCTTTGAACGGGTAGCCGCAGTCGCCGGAACCGAGGCTTTTGGTCCAGACTGTTACTTTGCCGTCATAGGGAAAGTCGTTTGACCACACTCCCCAGATTCTAGACACATTCCCAAACTCCACATAATGGCCACCAGTTATGAGAGGGCCTGATATAGATTCCACCTTCCCCGTAAATGTTGCAGAAGACCTCTCGATATAGTCAGAAACTGGACTCACCGCACAGCTGCATGCATATGCAAGATTTTCCCTATTTCTACCTGCAATGTCGGTCACAATACTGGCAAAGAGTATTATTGTCATGAAAATCAACGCGTGTCGGCCAGCCATAATTCAAAAGTATCAGCTGCGCAACTATTGAGCTTTTACCCAAACGATATTTTGCCTTCTGGACGTTTGGCTACATTCTTTTCAGATATCTCAAGCCCAGGGTAACGCTCGCTATTGATATAGCTCTATCACGACAGGAAACGAGCCAAACTCGGGCATCACGTATGTGCCTTGAATCCCCATATTGTACGTTGGATCAGATTTGAGCACCGCAAAGTCAATAGAGACAATCCTTGTGCCCTCAGTCTTGCCAAGCTCATAGACAGTTGCAGAAATAGTTGCGTCTTGGCGGAAGAATGCTGTGAGTGGCGCATCCGCAGAATTGTCTGGCATTTTTGAATCGATGATTCTCCCTGGAAGTTTTAGAACCAGTGTGCCACTAGCGCCATCAATAACATAGATGGACAACTGCTAAAAATCAGGGTCTTCAAGTATAACATCTCTTTCAGTTTGCAGTGTTCCATTTGAGTCGGTATAGATGATTCCAATTTCTCCATTTGAGAATCTATACCGGACGATGGCATTATAGGTGCATAAAGGAAATGTTGCGACCCGAATCCGAACTGTTTTCCATTCTACTTCTGGTACGCTTTGCACTGAAGCTTGTACTACTGGAATGGTAGGGAGAATGACAAGGAATGAAAAAAAATTAACGATGCTGGCAACAACAAATGTTTCATAATCTATTTTCTAGCAAATTTCTTGTTGGCCTATTGAAAATTTCCAGCTGGCATCGACATCAAAAGGATTCAGCTCTTGGTTCTCCTATCAACTTGGATTCAGCCAGCAAGTTCTTTATACGATTCTTCAGCCGGCGAGGTTATAACAGGCTCGAAATGAGAAGAAGGTCGCTTTAAAAACGATGCTGTCGTTGTTCCAGCGTAGCGTACGAGCGCATGATAAGAATGTCTGCAAAAAGCGCAGAAGAAATCTGTCGTCTCTTCCGTGAATACATGGCCATGGGAGATATTGACTCGGTACTTGATATCATCTACGACCATGACGTGGTCTTCATTAATCAGGCAGGCGATGCAAGGAATGGCAGGGAAGCGCTGAGACAAGAGATAGCCCCTTTTGCAGCCGTGAAGGCTGTCTTTGACTTTGACATCAAGCAAGTCATCCAAGCCGGCGACATCGCATTGATGCATACTGAATGGAAGGTATCCTCGCCCCACCATCAAATATCTATGTATGCGATCGAAGTGGCCCGCCGCCAGTCAGATGGTACATGGCGCTGGCTCATCGGCGACCCATTTGCCGTTGGCAGGAATAAGGCAGGTTCCTGAAAAGAGCAGAAAGATAATGTACACTTGGAAGATATTCCGTTAGCCCGGTATTGGGTAGTGCACCTATTTTGAGCCTCCGGTCACCTTCGTCCTCTGTGGAGACTGAATCGCGCGGCCAAGATAATGGCACCCATCAAGGCAGATAGCAAGATGCCCGTGATTAGTGATGATCCAAATTCTGGCATCGGTGTAGCCAAAGTCATGATGTAAAAGTCGGCAGGTCCGCCCATGTTTTCCGCAGCTCCTCCCGGAGTAGCTTCGCTTGATCTAAATCCTATAGCCATGGCGCTTCCATCAGGACTAAAGACGAATGTATCCGGGTAGTCATTTGATGCAGGCACGATATATTCCTCAAAGCTTCCATTGATGTCAGTTATTTTGAGGGTTGCTCCCGGCCACCCTCTGCCAAAGCAGCTTTCCTCGTGATACACCAGATGGAATCCATCGGGGGCCCATTTTGGCGGGTGTCCGCATCCATTCGTAATATTTGGAATTACAGTCTCTTCCTTTGTCTCAACGTCATAATATGCCAGCACGCCGTCTGACCACCCATAACCGGCATCCAGAACTTTTCGATAAAGCAGTTTTTTGCCATCAGGACTCAGGTCTCCATAGAGACCCCAGTATGACGGATCGCTGGGCAGTGGAATGACTCTTGCGTCCTTTCCCCCAATATCGGCAATCATCAAGGTTCCATCCATGTTGTAAATCAGTGATCCATCAGGATTAACATCAAAGAATCCAATGGCTTCCGAACTGCTGTCCTCACCGGCGACGAGTGTTTGCAATCTTTCATCAGCAATACTGAAACTGTAGATGTTCGACCCCGAAAGAATTACTATGACATCACCAGAAGGCAAAAATCTTGCGTCATCAATAACCGGAATGTCACCTTCATCATATTCACCACCTTCTACCGTTCGATTGGCAACGCCAATGATCTTCGACAAAGGATCCAATTCAGTCACGTTGCCACTATCAGTCAGGTCAAGAATTCCTAGTTTCTGACGCTCACTGGTTGGAGACGCAGAATGATAATAATACCTAAAAAGGATTGACTTGCTGTCTGGAGTCCAATCCATAGGCGTAGCACCTGGATAGCGCGCGGAATCTAGTCTAATTGGGATGATGTTGCTGCTCCGGTACTGCGTCTGCTCCACCTCAAAAGTCAGGGCTGAATCGTCGGCTGTTGAAGAAGTATGATATACATGGGTCGTGTCGTTTCTCTGGATCCAGTATGCATCTGCCTTGACCGACCAATAGCCTGCAACAAAGAGCCCTCCTAATGATATGTCAAAAGATGAACTGCAAATATCTTCTCCCGAAAGGACAATTGAAACGTTGCGAGCCGCGGTGGTTAACGACCCGCTCTCATCTTGTGTGTCGCCAACACTACCACTATTATTATCACCGACGGGCGCAAATTGAACAATGATCTGCACCGAACCCGGTCCTTCGAGGATGGGGCCGACGGTTCCCGCGTCATCAAAGGGACTTATCGGCGAAGGGCACAGTTTCCCTTTTAGATCGATTGAAGAACCAAATTTTACCGTCCTGATA
>DASVCY010000097.1:0-19402 GCA_036381375.1 Nitrososphaera sp.
TCATGGAAAAATCATCTCTGTCAAAGAATAGTACTTGCCGGTACAACAATACCGCAACTGGTACTGTCAAATATTCGCATAAGCAACTGCTTTGGCGACAGAAAGGCAGGAACCGAGTAACGAACAATACTCTTACTATCTAAGGCGATTGCTACCATACACAATACAAAAGATACTTGAAGAATGATCAAATATCAGGACAGAACTCTGGCAATGAATATACCGGACATGCTGCTAGTTCTATAATTAGGTTTGAATACGTTCATGAGCCGGTTCTGTTCCCCTTGACAAGGCGTACGCGCCTCCTCCTGCATACGCAATTGCGATCAGGATCCGAGACAACATTACTGCAATGTCCTGGTTTGCTACAAAGAGTGAACTGTCAATAACCACAGCCATTGGTATTGCCACAAGCGAGATCACGGCAACCAACAACTGCTCGCGATTGTCCGCTCTGCTGTATTTTTTTATCAAAACCCAAGTCGATAGGTTACCAAGCCCGATGCCAAGCAGGATAAGGTATGGATAAAATGACGGAAAGGCTGCAATTGCCGCAAAGGGGCCAGCCCAGCATATTCCGTTGATTAACTTTGCACCAGTCGACCACTTGACGCTCGTTTTCATCCTGCCGCGTATCATTGGCGCGACCTTGCGGAACTTGGCGGAGCCGCCTCCAAATACTGCACCGAAACTTCCGATCCAGATTATCGCATAATAGTAAACAGGAAGGTTGTTGAGGTGTGCTAGCTCGCTAATGACCGATCCTGTACACACAGCTATCGATACGCAGATGAAAAGAAATCCAAAGGCCCGGCGAGTCTCTGAAGCCTGATCCTGCAATAGTATAGTTGGCCGCAGAAGCTAATTTAAATCAAAAGGAGGAGGGGTATTGTTACCTTGACTGTCCGCTTACCCTCGCCCACTTTGCCAAAGCACCTGCAGCGGTCACCCACTCTGTGACAGAGAAGTATACTGGTACGTTTGCATCTTCGATCCGCTGTGATATCTTTTTCGTGAACGGCCCACCCATCGTACCAATCAATATCGGCTTCTTCCTTTGTTTCTGAAACTCAGCCAGCACGTCGACGATGCTTTCCTCGAGCGGATCGTCCTGGAACACGAACCACGGCATAACAATATCGACATTGGGGTCGTCCATGAAGGTCTGTATTGCAAAGCGATAGTCGTCAGCACTTGCGGAGCCGGTAACGTCTGCAGGGTTGCCGCTCTGGATGACATAAGTTGGCGGATAGTGGTCCCTGAGTGCTTTTTTGCTCCCCTCGGTCAGCTCTGCCACCGATAGCCCGAGCCTTTCAAAGTGATCGATTGCATTGATGATAGGGCCAGCGCCATTTGTGACCATTGCCACCCTTCCGCCCTTTGGAACCGGCTGCCACGCAAGTGCTTTAAGCGCAGCGGTCAATTCTTCATAGTTGTCTACAGAGATGATTCCTGCTTGATCGAGTGCGCCTTTGACCACGCCATACGAGCCGCCGAGTGACCCAGTGTGCGACGCAGCCTGCTTGGCTCCTCTTGCAGTCCTGCCGTTCTTGAACACCACTATTGGTTTTTTCCGTTCTTGGATTACTCTCTTTGCGGTGTTCATGAATTTGCGGCCATCTCCAAGACCTTCGACGTAAAGGCCGATTACTCTTGTCTGCGGATCCTCTGATAGATACCAGATCATGTCTGCTTCGTCCACATCTGACCTGTTGCCGTACGATATCATTTTGCTCATGCCAAATGTGTCAGAACTTTCCATGAATGCGATTCCGACCGTCCCACTCTGGGACAGGAACGAAACACTGCCATTCTTGGGTCGGATCATCCTGGCGTGTCCTTGGAACGCACAGTCAAGGCGGTTCTCTCCGTTGAACATGCCGATGCAATTAGGGCCAATGATCCTGATTCGCAGCTGCTGTGACAGTTCTTTGATCTGCGCTTCAATTGCCGCACGCTCGCCTCCAAGCTCCTTTCCGCCGCCGGAAATTATGACAAAGTTGTGTATATCCTTCTTTGCAGCCGACTTGAGCAGGTCTGGCACATATTTCAGATCGACAGTCACCACTACTAAATCGATCTTGTCGGGGATATCGTCGAGGCTCTTGTAGGCCTTGATGCCCATGATCTCGGGATATCCCTTTGCGTTGACAGGGTATACCTTGCCCTTGTAGTCGTGCTTGACCATGCTCTCAAGCACCGAATTCCCTACCTTGCCGGCCTCGGGAGAAGCACCAATGAGCGCAATCGACTTTGCATTGAAAAACAAGTCCATGTACTGTGAGTTTGGCTGGGCCTTCGATATGATCTCCGGATCTGGCCTTTCTCGCAGCAAGATTTTTGCATCGACCACAACATAGTCATTTTCATAGAATATCACCGGGTTAAAGTCGATACTCTCGTAGAATGGAGCCATGTCTGTTCCAAACTTGCCGATATTGACAAGCGCTTCTGCCAGCATGTCCATGTTGACTGGTGGCATCCCGCGGAAACCCTTCAGTATCTTGTTGCCCTTCAGATCGTCGATCATGCTGATTGCATCTTCCCTTGTTATCGGAAGAACTCTGAATGAAACGTCCTTGAAGACTTCGGTATAGATGCCGCCGATACCTGCCATGATGACCGGGCCAAACTGCGGATCGTTTTGCAACCCGATGATAAGCTCGATGCCTCCAGGTGCAGCCATCTTTTCAAGAAGAACACCCTTGACGTTGTACTGTGTGCTCAATCTACCATACATGTCGTTGAATGTTTCCTTGACTGCAGCCTCATCTTGCAAGCCAACCCTAACGCCCTTTACGTCGGTCTTGTGCAGGATTTGCGGAGAGACTATCTTGGCTACAAGTGGGAAGCCGACTTCCTGTGCCTGCTGGCCGGCTTCATCCGCGCTCTTAACAAGCGCATACTTGGGAACCTTTACGCCGTATTCAGTCAAAACCTGTTTAGCGAGCTCTTCTGTGATGACTTTTTCCTTGGTCGAATAAACGTCATCGAAGATTTTCTGGACCTTCTCGTTGGCCATAGTGTAGTGAAAAGCCCGTTCAGCTTCCTATATAGTTACCTCAAGATTGAAACATACTTTACTTGGGAATTTTTGGATCTGACGCAGAGAACGTTCGTCCAATTCTTGATTGGGTCCCACCAGATACTGACTTGCAGTTACGCAGGATTTTGCAAATACTATGGCGGCGAAAAGCGAAGTGTCGCCTTGAGCATGCTGCTATTGAAGAGTCCATCATATTCCGCAGGTTGAGGCCGCACGAGCAACACAAGACTACAAAAAACCTTGCCCATCTAACTCTTCAGGCCGCGTGTGAAATTGTCGTAGACTGTGCTGCATCTTGCAGACAATTCTTCCAAGTCTTTAGGAGACGGCAGTATGTTTGCTGGTTCCACCTTTTCCGCTTTCACCTCCGCGTCGTATTCCCGGATCCATGATTCTATCATCGGCTTATCGACTTCAAGGTGGAACTGGATGCCGACGGCAGAACCTATCCTGAACGCTTGTGGATAAAGATCAGAATATGCAAGCATTTTCGCGTTTGGCGGGAGGTCATACGTGTCGCCGTGCCATTGAAAAACCCTGATGGTTTTGTCGGTCACTCCTCTGAAAATGTCGTTGCTGCTAGCAGGGGTCACATAGACGGAACTCCATCCGATCTCCTTCTTTTTGCCCTTGTACACCTTGCCGCCAGCTGCCTGCGCGATGAGCTGAGAGCCCAGGCATATACCAAGTACTGGTGTGTTGCTCTTTATCGCGTCTTTGATCAGATCCTGTTCTTTCTGAAGGTATGGAAGATTGTCATAGACTGCCATGGGGCCACCGAGGATCACGACTGCTGCGTAGCCTTTTGAAGTGGTCGGCACTGCGCCATCTTGCTGCACATTGACCTTTTCTATCTCAAAGCCGTCGGATCTGAACAGCTGTTCAAGCTTTCCGAGGGTTTCACAAGCAATGTTCTGTACGGAGAGTATCTTGGCCAATTGTTGACGTCATTACCTATGTGCGCCTTCTTATTTATTCAATGTGAGGGCAAAATGTTAAATCTCACATTTACGAAGTAAAGGCCGGCAGATGGGCTACCAATTCAACGCCAATGACGACGAGACCGTCGAACGTCTGCGTAATTTTATTGGCATGCTCAACGAAGAATCAGAGAAGGGATCTGTCGTTGTAGTCGAGGGAAAGCGCGACGCCGAGGCGCTCTCTATGGTTGGATTTACCGGCAATCCCGCGGTCTTCCATCACTTTAAGGGGATAGCAGACTTCCTCGACAGCCACGATGCCACGAACAAGAAGATGATCCTGCTACTTGATATGGACAGAACCGGCAAGTATCTCACAAGCAGGCTCGCGTCTCAGCTCCAGTCGCGCAGGCACAGTGTAAGTCTTTCATACAAACGGGCACTCGCAAGGATAACAAATGGCAAGGTAAGACATGTCGAAGACCTGGTGATCTATGCACCGCGCCTTTCCGGCATTACTGGTAGCCGCAAAGATCTGTACTTTTACACATAATCTATCGCACTCTGTTACTTCACAAAGCACTTATATTCAAGCAAAGAAAAATCTTTCACATACCAAAAAACTACGAGGTTATGAAAGAAATTGCCTAGTACAGGTATCGTAAAATATCATGTCAAATTAAAATTTGAAGTTGATGGTTTGGTCGAGAAGGCCGATATTATCGGTGCTATTTTTGGACAGACCGAAGGTCTGCTCGGACCAGAAATGAACTTAAACGAACTGCAAAAAGTATCCAAGGTTGGAAGAATCGAAGTAAACGTTGACACAAAAGGCAACATGGCAAGGGGGGACGCCCTGATACCGATGAGTACCGACATCTCTACCGCTGCCCTTATTGCAGCGGCGATCGAGAGCATCGACAAGGTCGGGCCGTTCCAAGCAAAGTTCAACCTTGTGGGGATCGATGACATACGCGCAATAAAGAAGAAGTTGATCGTCGACCGCGCCAAGAAGATCGTACAGGACTGGGCGACAAAGACAATAAGCGAAGGGGAAGAGATGCTCAAAGATGTCTACGACGCAAGCAAACCTGGCAAGCTCACAAGTTTTGGAAAGGCCCAATTGGCATGTGGAACCGGGGTTTTTGATTCTGATTGGATAATACTTGTCGAAGGAAGGGCCGATGTCATTAACCTGCTGCGTGCAGGATTTGACAACGCCATTGCGATCGAAGGTGCGCGCATTGACGAGTCTGTGACAAAGCTCACAGATGGCAAACGTGTAGTGGCATTCCTTGATGGGGACAGAGCCGGGGACCTCATACTTAAGGAACTGCACGGAGTGGTCAAGATCGACAAGGTCCTGAGGGCACCTCCGGGAAAGGAAGTCGAGGAATGCACGCCGATAGAACTGGCAGAGATTTTGAGAGATGCGGTTCCTGCAACGGAGATCCCACAACAGCAGCAGGCCTATGTGTCTCAGGAACGAGAGCGGGATCGCGACCGTGATAGAGGGGATAGGAGGCACCGTAGAGAGCGGGAACGAGAGGCACGCGAAGAATACCGTGCACCACCTCCACAAGAGCCTGCTACTCCATCGCAGCCGTCAAAGGAAGTGCTAGCAGAGGACAAGCCTGAGATACTTACTGCTGTCAGGGGCGTCTTTCCCCAGATAAATGAGACGCTTGAGGCGGTAGTTCTTGATGGCTCTATGAACACACTATTAAAAGTGCCAGTTTCTGAAGTGATCAAGAAGCTCGATAGCGCAGAAGGCGCCAAGCTGCTGGTGATAGACGGTATTGTCACCCAGAGGCTCGTAGACGCTGCAGACAAGGCCGGCATCGAGTACATTGTGGGTCATAGGACTACTGAGCTGAAAAAGCCGGCGGATGTCCGCGTCAGGACCTTTGGAGACATTGGGATAAGCAACTAGCGCTAATGCCCAAGATCAAACTTCAGCACATACTGACTCTGGCGGTGCTCCTTTCAAAGGGGGCGCGACACAATTTTGTCGAAGTCACAACTAGCGAGCTTGGCAAAGGCATTGAGAGGTCGCAGCAGGCTGCATCAAAGCACCTGCTTGACCTTGAAAATTCCGGATATATCGAGCGCACAAAAAAAGGACAAAAGTTTGCAGTTCGGGTTACCGACAAGGGTTATTCAGAGATCCAAACTCTTTTCTCCTCGCTCAGATCTGCGCTCGAGTCTGCGCCGTCATCCATTAATTTTGAAGGACGCGTCGTATCGGGTATGGGCGAAGGGGCATACTACATGTCCCTTGAAGGATACAGGCGGCAGTTCCGTGAAAAGCTGGGGTATGAGCCATACCCAGGAACGTTGAACGTCCAGCTTTCCGATCCAATATACATGAACGCGCGGCGCGAGCTTGGCAAACACACATCGATTTTCTTGGATGGCTTTAGCGACGGCACCAGAACATACGGATGGGTAAAGTGTTACCGAGCAGCAATAAACGAAGGAGTTATTGAAAACGCTGCAGTCCTTGTGCTAGAGCGCACACACTATGATGACACGATGCTTGAAGTGATCGCACCAGAATCCATTAAGCAAAAGGCCGGCATCAAGAACGGTGACAGAATAAAGGTGCAGGTACGCCTAGGTCATCATCAGATGCCGTAGATAGAATCGCCTAGCTCCTGTTTTATCGTGCTGCTCTTTGAACCGGGTATCGGAGTTGACAGCCGTATGACGTGCACGTTGAGGTTGCGCTTCTTGCAATTCTCTGCCACCTCTTTTTCGCTATGTGCCTGGTCATAACCAAGAGCTATGACGTTTGGCTTGACATATTCGACTGTGTCGTAGAGCGTGCCCTCCCTTCCTATCAGGACGAGGTCGACAAAGTTGAGCGAAGACACCAGTTCCTTACGCAGGTTTTCATCGTGGTAGATCTTTCTGTCCTTCTTGATCTTCTGCGCGGTCGACTGCCTTGCAACAACTACCACTAAAACATCGCCCTCAGCCTTTGCGGCTTTGAGCGTATGGATGTGACCCGGATGGATAAGATCAAACACTCCACCGACCAGCACTACCTTGAGTGCGTCACGCCCAATGAAGGTAAGTTTGCTCGGATCTGATTTTTCCACAAGGCCCATCTTGACAAGGTGGCTGACCCTTGAATTGTAGAACTCTCTACTCAGCGGTATTCTTGCCTTGATCCTATCGTAGGCCGTGACCGAAGGATCAAGCATGCTGGAGTAAATCGAAGCAAGTACCGACTTGTCCACCGGATCCATCTCTGTGCTATGAGGCAACGACAAAGTCAAGGGTGATCTGCTAATGCTATTAAGGTTTGGCCCCTCTCCATTCATAATGGGGCAAAAACCGTTACGTCTGCTACAGAGACGTTCGATAGCTGCCTATGGTTTCCTCTAATACAGAGGGCAAGCAACAAGCGGTCTGGTAGACCTGTATCTTGAAAAAAGAGGGGGAACCTGATTGCTCTTTCAGACTCGGGATGCTTAGATTCCTCCTTTTTCTCCCCTCTCTGCCTTCTCTCTCGTTGACGATCCCTGGCTGCCTCTGCCGCGGGAGGCCTCACCTCCTTTCCTGCCAATCTCTGCCATGTGTTCTCTATCTTGCGAGACAGCTTCGCCGCCTTTGCGCCCCGCTTCCGCCAAGCTCTTCGGATCCCGCGCTCTTGCCTCGCCGCCAGCCTTTGCTACTCTCTGTCTTGTTTCTTCGTCCGCCGATGCTAAACCCCTCTTGTCTGATGATGGCACAGAAACTTGCTATGCTGTAAGATATTAATCGACTCTAGAGCAAAAAGCCAAAATACATGTCTAGAATTAGACGGTCTATCTCTGCAAACTAAATGCCGAATTCATAGGTACTTTATGCGGTCAGATCCAACTAGGTCATACTGGGTGTAGCTATTCGATCATTGTGGATGCTATTTGTTAAATATGATGTCTTCCTGTTCTTGCCATGTCGACTTTTCGACCAACGTCACCCTTGTTTCGCGCACGTTCTGGACCTCCAAGAAACGGAGATGAAAGAATAGAACAAGACCGCGATGGCAACAATCATCTCGAATACTTTATGAATGGAAGTTGGCGTCACAGCCGACAGCGATGCAGAGCCAGAGTAAACCCGCAGTGTGAGAGATGACAACGACAATGAAATGGCAGACGAATGTTCTTTGCGCTTTCTTCAAATATCATCGTGCGTCCATCATGAACAGCAACCGGGAAGCCGGGATGTTCTGTCGCTTACAATGCCACCGCAACTAGAAAAGCCGGGTATTGCACCCTGTGTAGGCTTCAAATGCGGTGCAGTTTACTGAAATTACCTTTGCGTTCATTCTTGCTATAGTTGGCAGTGCATAGACTTTCCTTCTGTGCGATTCACAAGGAGGTTGGGACGACCGTAGTACAGTGCAGGAACACTGCGAGATTGCAATGCTCGTAATTCTGTGGCTGCACACAAGAATTCCACTCAAAAGACCATTTGCAGCGTTTACAGAGTTACTGCCATCGGCGTGGTCTGCCTGACAGTACTGGCACTAAAATTTGCTGCCCTATTTGCTTCCGGTCAGGATAATGCAGACGGCCGTAATCCCTTGAAAGAAGTCTAGAAAAAGGTGTGTGGGGGAAGGAACAGAAGCAGCGGTAGAACAGGCTGCAATGTATACTACAACTTTCTTATCCCTTGCTGCACAGGTTAGAACTCGATGAGTGAAAGAAGCGCAAGAAGGAATGATGAAACGCGCAACAAAGGTGGCGCTGACATCAGCCAGGCATCGCCGCCTCCGCCAGAGCCAATATATGATCTCACAACAGACGACAAGACCGACTTGGTAAAGGGCGCGACTCCGAGGGAAAGAAATGAAGAGCCGTGAGCCAGCTATCGCTGAAAAATAAGATTTTCATTCTTTCCACCCTCAAAACATGATGGCAGCGCGCACCTCTCGTTCTAATGCTATAAATCTTACCTAAGGCAAGGTAGTTCGTGCTGTCCACGCCGGCCGATATAAAGAAAAAGCTAGAGCAGAACTGGATAGAGTATCTGAAGGCTCACTCGGCAAAGCTTGCTCTCGACGCAATAGATGGCTCAAGCCCTCCTTCTGTATTCGTAGGGAGGTATGGCTACCCGAAGGTCCGCCTAGGACCAATGATCCCGCCGCTGCACGGAGAGACTTCAATTCTTGACAAGACCGAGTTGTGGACCGGCAAAAGCATTGAGGAGATCGTAAACTACAGGCTGTCGCTTGTAAGAGGCACATTCACGATGAACGTGAAGGACACTGAGGGAAGGTACCTTGAAAATATGCAAGAGCTTGCCATGTCAGAGCACCCTGCAGAAAGCGAAGCGACATTCGAAAAGAAACCACTTGCCGATCTCGACCTTGAAAAAGAGATACGGCTCAATGCAGAGGCCGCACCATTTGGGCCGGCAGCTCCCCTCAAGACATTCAAAGCATCTTCACTTTCGGCTGATCCAAGAATTGAAGCGGCTTTTTACGATAATGACCTTAAGGCTTCAGACGCCATCGTAGAACTATACCGGCGGGGTGTAGCGGTTAGTAGCATCCACAAGGTGCTAAGCGTTGGGATGCTTGGGCTAAAAAAGAGCCGCAGGCTAGTTCCAACAAGGTGGAGTATCTCGGCGACAGATGACATCATTTCTAGTACGGTGATAAAGGAAAACGTAGCAAACAACCCTACGATAGATCTGTTTGAAGTAACACAGTACTCGCACCTAGCAAACAATTATTCTGTGGTGCTCATCCCCGATGACACGTGGAGCTTTGAGATGATCGAATCTTGGTTCACGGCCAGCGGACAGATCGCAACAGGCTCTGACTACGAAGATGCAAGAGGGCTTGACCACTATCCGACGATAGCAGGAGCGTACTTTGCCGCAAGGCTTGCTGTGGCTGAGCACCTTGCGCGCCGGAGGAGAAAGGCAGCAGCGCTTGTGCTCCGCGAGATACACCCAGAGTACGTCATGCCGCTTGGCGTCTGGCAGATAAGGGAGGGCGTGCGAGAAGCATTGAGGAGGCCTCCGCAAAAATTCGAGAGTTTCGAGCGGGCATTGTCATTTGCATGCGAAGGAATGTCAATGTCAAGACAGGAAGTTGCCCGGGAGAGCCGGATTTGGCGCACCTTTAAGAACCAGACGAGAATCACAGATTTCGCATGATTATTCCCAAAGGGTCATATACTACTGCCGCACAGTTTTTGCTGCAATGAGCGATGCCCTCCCCGACGGCGTCAAGTACCAGGTTCCAGTCAAACAGGTTGAAAAGTCGATCAAGATGACTGCTGAAGCCAAAGCAGAGCTCCAGAACTCTGGCATGATGGACGAAAAAGGCAAGCTGAAGATAAAAGGCGTCAGCCCAAAGATGCTAAAGCGCATGAAGCTCGAATCAGTCGACTGCCCAGTGCTAAAACAAGAAGTTGGATTTCTGCAGTGCTATGTATGCACGAACTTCCATAGTCGCATATCTGGCAAGGTTTACTGTAAGGGCGAGGCACTGTAGCCGCTTTCGCGAAGTGACTCGCAGGTTTCAGTCACTATTTGGTATTGTATGGTAGTCGCAAGGCCGCCTGCATGCTCTACTAGGTTGCCCGATTGGAAACGGGAAAGTTGCGATAATTTTTCGTTCATGATACTTGTTGTGGTCTTGACGCTTAGAAGAATCTAAATTCAATTTGTCCTTCATTCTTTTCAATCGATTCTTGAGTTGGCACAAAAATGAAAGCCAGGGTTTACGCATTTGAGAAAGGTGAATCGCTGTACTATGGCATTTACCTGTTTTGAACACACCGAGAATTTCATGTCGTATGTTTTATTTGAAAAAGGATCTCACCTGCAATTTCGGGCAGCAGTAGGCCGGTCAATCAGATAGAAAATATCAAGGATGATGCTCTCAAACTGCTACAATCAATCAACAACAAACCTTCTGTTGGACAAAAGAAGCACTCTTTGGTCCGGGCTACAAAATCCGTTATTTACAATAAACTTCATAAGTCCTACTCACTGTGCAATTGCCAAGCGTGAGTTCACCGGGAATAGATGTGAAAAAGAGTGAAGACTTTAGCGAATGGTACACACAGGTTGTTCTCAAGGCTGGGCTTGCAGACTATGCTCCCATCAAAGGATTCATTGTGCTGCGCCCCTACGGATATGCGATTTGGGAGTCTATAAGAGAAATTCTGGATAAACGATTCAAGGAGACTGGCCACCAGAATGGCTTTCTGCCGGTGCTGATACCGGAAAGCCTTCTTTCAAAGGAAGAAGATCATTTTGCAGGGTTTACACCCGAAGTGTTCTGGGTCACAAAGGCAGGCAACAATGATTTGGGCGAAAGGCTTGCATTGCGGCCTACCTCTGAAACAATCGCATACTCGATATTTGCGAAGTGGATTAGCAGCTATCGCGATCTTCCGCTAAAGATCAATTTCTGGAACACTGCACTGCGGGCTGAGATCAAGGCAACCAAACCCTTCATCAGGACTTCCGAGTTTCTATGGCAGGAGGGTCATACTGTCCATGCCACGGAGGAAGACGCCGAGAAAGAAGTCATGATGATACTTGACATTTACAAGGACTTGATTGAGAACTACCTCGCAGTGCCTGCCATCACAGGCTTCAAGAGCGACAGTGAAAAGTTTGTCGGTGCAAAATATACTACAACGCTTGAAGGGCTGATGGCAGACGGCAAGGCGCTCCAAATGGGAACATCGCACCACCTTGCGCAGAACTTTTCAAAGCCTTTTGAGATCAAGTATCTCGGAAAGGACACCAAAGAGCACTTTGCATGGCAGACCTCCTGGGGAGTCTCGTGGCGTCTCATAGGAGCGTTGATAATGGTTCATGGAGACGACAAGGGCCTTATCCTCCCTCCCAAGATCGCGCCGATACAGGTAGTCATAGTGCCCATACACAAGGACAAGGATGCACAGATTGTGAAGGAAGGAGCAGCGAAAATAGAATCCGAATTGAAGAAGGCCGGCATCAGGGCACATATGGATGGCCGCGACGAATACACGTCGGGCTGGAAGTTCAATGAATGGGAGATGAAAGGCGTCCCGCTCCGAATAAACATCGGGGCAAGGGAGATTGAAAAGGGGCAGGTGGAATTTGTCAGGCGTGACAATAAAGAAAAGAAATTAGGCGACCGTGCAAAGCTGGTGGAGAGCACAAACTCACTTCTTGAAAGCATACAAGCGAACCTCTTCTCGAGAGCAAAGGATTTTCTGGAACAGAACATTTTCCGGCCGACCGAGTACAGCGAATTCAAATCGGTAATCGAGGGCAAGGGTGGCTTTGTCCTAGCCGGCTGGTGCGGTAGCGAAGAATGCGAGCAGAAGATAAAGGACGACACGGGTGCCGACATCCGGGTGCTGCCGTTTGACCAGAGCGAAAAGCCGGACAAGTGTATCTATTGTGGGCGGGAGAGCAGGAAAGCGGCGTTATTTGCAAGGGCATACTAATTGGTGACCCTTGAAGCGCTCTTCCCATTTGATCCCGGGCTTGGATATCTTGGCATACTGATAATCAGCTTTGTTGCGAGCCTTATTCCATTCATCCCCATTCCGTACTTTCCGCTCCTCATAACCGCGTCGTTCAATAGCAACTTCGACCCTCACATGATTGCGCTCGTCAGCGCAGCCGGCACCGTCGCGGCAAAGACGATAATATTCTTTATCAGTTACTACGGCCGCAAGATCCTGAGCCACCAAACAAAAAACAGAATGCGTCCTCTTCAGAACCTTGTGAGCCGCTACGGATGGCCCGGCGCATTTTTAGCCGCTGCAACCCCAATACCAGACGATATCGTCTACATCCCACTCGGTCTCGCCAAATATAGCCCCTGGAAATTTGCCACAGCTACATTTGCTGGCAAGATCGTGATGAACGAGGCGATAGTGTGGAGTTCAATCTTTCTGGGCAAGCCGTTCGTAGACCGCGTGCTTCAGGATACTACAGACCCAACAATGCTAATAATATTTGGATTAGCTAGCATTGCCGCGCTTGGAGTCATCATTTACTATTCGCTGAAAATTGACTGGGCAAAGATAATTGGAAGATGGTTTCCTTGGGCAGTAGAAGACAGCAGCAGTGATGATAAAAAAGATAGTGACAAAAAGCCTGCCTAGATGATTTCTCTTTCAGATCCGATGCCCCTCTTCAATTCCAGCTCGACATAGTCTTCGTTCATGCCGGTGACGCAGTCGGTGACCACTGTCTTGACAGGCTGGAAGTGAATCTGTCCCTGAGGGATCTTGTTCTGTTCTTGCATTGCAACCAGCCTAGCTTCGATGCCATTCTTGTGGTCATGGCACACAACTGCGAGCATGTACTCCTCGCCTTCATTCGACTTTACTGACACGATGTACTCTGGAGCTAGGTGGCACGGCTCTCCATCAACCTTTACAGAGCATTGCTCAGGCAAAAGCACGGTCATCATGCTTCTTCCAGCCAATGCAATATAACAATAACTGAACCTTCATTTATAAAACGGTAAAGATGTTCTTTTGCCCGTATATGGGTAGTAGAAGGAGAAAAACTCTTGCCCGGCCGGCGAAGAGCACTAGAAGGGTGGACGGGCGCTGTCCAAAGTGCACCACTATTGTCAAGTTCAATGTGTCCGGCCCCGTTGGTGATGAGATCTATGAATGCACCGGCTGCATGTCAAAGTTCCACATCGACGAACTCTAGGCTTTTGCCGTCCCCTTGAACGACACTTCCTGCTCGCTCTCCAACTGTATTGTAGTGTGTGTGATGTTGTAGCGTTCCGCAAGAACTGCATTTATTTCGTTTATTAACTTGCTCGACTGACTCAGCATCTGATCGCGAACCACAACATGACCGCTAAGTGCGTTCATTCCGGTAGATATGGTCCATACATGGAGATCGTGGACATCAACCACTCCATCCAATTGTTTGACAGCGGTAATGACCTGCCGTATGTCCAATTCTCTTGGTGCGCCTTCAAGCAGGATGTGAGTACTTGTCCTTACGATGCCGTATGCACTCCTAGACACAAGTCCCGCAATGAGAAAAGCTACTAGTGGATCAACTATTGTGATACCAGTATATAATGCGATAAATCCTGTGACGATCACGGCTACAGAGGATATGGTGTCATAGATGACATGGACGAAGGCGCTCTGGATGTTGATGCTCTTGGCTGCGTGTGGCCTTAGAAGCAACATCACCAGGATGTTGCCCGCAAGGCCGATCCCTGCGACCACAAGCATTACCGGCGCCTCTATAATACGGGGCGACATGACCCTCAAGACCGCTTCGTACAGAACCCATACTGAGATGGCGGCCAACACCACTCCGTTTGCCAGCGCAGCCAGGACTTCTGCCCTGTGATAGCCATAAGTCATCACTCTTGAATGGCTCTTTGCAGCCATTGTTATCGCAAAGAGGCTCAGGCCGATCGCCATCACATCGGTGAACATGTGGACCGCGTCGCTCACAAGCGAAATACTGTTGCTCAAAATTCCGCCAACAACTTCAACAACTGCTATTGACGAAATGGCCGCTAGCGATACCGTCAACAACCTCTTCGGCCGCTGGAGGTTGATTATTGCCGCCACGTGGATTATAGCTTCCTTTACGTATTTACGCCTTGTTTTCGCTTATCTGTGCAAGCGGGACTTGCGACGGGTTCCTGTATTTCACGACCTGTGAAGCTCCCTCCTTAGGATAAACTCCGTAAATGAGTGCCGCCTTTGCCACGGTGGAGTCCTTGAGCGTCACCATGATTATCTGGTTGTCTCTTGAGCGCTCCAGAAGCACCTTGGACAGGCGCTCTGTGTTCTGCGCGTCCAAGTGCGCGTCGACCTCGTCCATCAGGTAGAACGGCGATGGCTTTAGAGACTGGAGTGCAAGCAAGAACACCGTTGCAGCGATGGTCTTCTCTCCGCCAGAAAGGGCCGTGGATTCGCGAGGTACGGTCTTGTTTGGGAAGCGGACAAGTAGCATCACCCCGCTTGAGAAAATGTCGGCAGGGTTCTCTATCTCCATCCACGCCTCACCGCCGGTCATCTTTTCAAAAGTAGTCCTGATATCAGCGTCAACCTTCTGGAATGCCTCCATGAAGACCTTCTCCTTCTCCTTTACAATTTCGTTGATAAATGCGACGATGGAATTGCGTTCGCTTTCAAGCTGGTTGCGGCGCGTAGACATGCCTCTGTAGCCGTCAATTACCTGAACGTATGCTTCGTCAGCGCGCAGATTTATCCTCGACTTGACACTCTCGTATTCATCAGAAAGCTCTTTGATAGCCAATCCGACGTCCATCTCTTCAAGCAGGTTCTTGTAGCCCAGCCAGACAAGATCGTTTAACTGCCTTGCTTCCTGCTCTGTCAGGTCAGCGACGTCCTTTCTGAGCAATGCTGATTCGCGCTCGATTATATTATTCTCTTTTGATAGCTTTCTTTCATTTTCTGCAAGCGCCTTTATCTTGCGCTCGTACTCCTGGAGGACGCTGTATGCATTGCCAGAAGAATCAATTATCTGCTGCTCTTGGTCTCTGAGGCCTTTCAGCTCTGCTTCAAGTGACTGGGATTTTGCCTGCAGTTCCTCTACTTGGCGCTTTCTCTGTTCCAGCTCTAGCGAAAGTCGTTCCTTTTCAGCATCCATCTCGCTGAGCTGGCGGCTGTCTAGCTCAAGCCTTCCTTCAAGTCCTCCAAGAACAGAAGTTGCCTGTCCTAGCTCGATATTTGCGGTATCAATGGCCTTGACTATCTGGTTGCGCTCTACATTCTTTGCAGCAAGCTCGCTCTTGCTTGACGGCTCATCGCCAATGCTCTGCAGCCTCGCCGCCAGCCTTCCAATCGCAGGGTTCAATAGCTCCAGCCTCCGTGCGTACCTTGCAAGCTCTGCAGCCAGCATATCCGCCTCTGACTCTAGAACCCTGTTGCCTTCTACCAACTGCGACATTGACTTTTCCTTTGCGCTCACGGTTTCCCGCTCGGAAGCGGTTCTGCTCTCAATATTGCCTATTCCAAGCTCCAGTTTGACCTTTTCAGCCTCGTTGGCACTAATACGCTCTGCAAGCTCTTGCATCTCTGCATTCTTTTTCTCCACGGTCTTTGATAGCTTGTAAAGCATTTCTCGAAGCTCTTCGACAGAATCTCCAAACAGGATGGCCTTCGTCATGTCTGTTATCTTGCCTCCAAAGTCAAGTGCCATCGAGCCTCCTGCTGGCTCAATCAGCTCACCTTCTGCCGACACGGTCCTATAGCCCTGTCTTGCCAGCATGAACGCACTTGACGAATTTCTCACAAGTAGTGTTTCTGAAAATAGAAATGAAGGCAGCTTGCTGTATTCTGAATGCACAAAGTCTGACAGTCGGCCAATTACATTGACGTCGTCGTCAGGAATGTCGCGGTTTTCCTTGAATCTCCTAACTACGTCAAGCGGTATGATCCGTAGGCGCGGTAGCTTGCGCTCTTTGGCATAAGCTGCTATAAGGATCATTGATTGGATGTCATCTACTACAAAGGCCTTCATCCATTCAGATCCTGCGGCAAGGACCGGGCGCTCGTAAGCCTTGTCCCACTTTATCAGGTCGTGTACAAGACCTTTGATACCAAACCTGTCTTTCTCCTTCATCAGCTCTGCTATAGCAAAATCCTCATTCATGGCATTCTTGGCAGCGCTTGCCCGCTCTTCGAACTTGGTTGCAAGACTCTCTGCCCTGATAAGCAGGCTGGCAGAGCCTGCAAGCTCCTTCTCAAGTACTGCCTTTGCCTCTGCAAGATCGGCAAGGAGCCTAGTTTTATTCTGAAGCTCCTTCTGGTGAGAATCAAGCGATGATTCAAGCTCCGCTATCCTGGTTTTTGAAGACTCAATTTCTGATTTCAGCGCATCAATTGCCATGTCATTGGAACTTTTCTTGTAAGCAATAGTGTTGGCCTTTTCCTGAATCCTTGCGGCTGCCAGTTCTATCTGTCCCTTGAGCGATGACATCTTTGCATGCCTCTTTTCGAGCTTGTTCCGGAAAGCCGCATATTTTGCGACCCTTGCAGATATGGTTTGAATCTGTTCGTCAATCGCATCTAGCTTTGTTCTGAGTTCAGCTATTGCCGCCTTTTTTTGCTCGACGGTAGCCTTGAGCCGCTCTGCTTCTGTGCGCGCGCCTTCTATCCTCTGGACAACGATCTGCTTGCCGCCGTCTATTGCTGGAAGCCTCCTCTCTATCTCGACTATCCTGCGTTCAGACTCGGCCAGTATTGCCTTTGTGCGTTCCGAATCGTGGACGACAATGGATATTCTGCTTGCCACCTGTGCTTTGGCGCGGTTGGCTGCGTCGACTTCCTGAATAAACTTGGTCTTCTCGGCTTCCAGCTTTTCAATTTCCTGCCTAAGCTCTTCGAGCTCCTTTGACAGCTGGGATGATTTCTGGTTGTTAGCCTCCAAGACCTGACTGCTTGTTGCTAGCTTGTGCCTAATCGTCCGTATATTATTTGAAATCTGAATAGCCTTGAAGCGCTTGAGTTCAGATCCGATCTGCTCATACCTCAGCTGGTCGTTTCTCTCTACTTCGAGTTCATCTATGCGCTTTCGGATCTCGCCCATCCTTGCAAATGCCACCTCAAGCCTCCTGTCGGCCTCGTCGAGCTGCTTCATTGCCTCGGCCTTTTTCTCGTCAAAGTAGGAAAGCCCGACAATATCCTCGATTATCTTTCTGCGCTCCTCTGCGTTGAGCTCCGATATCCTCGTAATCATGCCCTGCTGGACAATGTTCAGTTTGTTCGGGGCGGCAAGCACAACCTCTAGGAGCTCCATTATGGCGGCCTTACTCACCTTCTTCCCATTGAGGGAATACTGGCTCTCTCCATTCTGCCCTTCCATCTCTCGAGTGAGAGTGACTGTGTCTTCGTCTACAGGGATCCCTCTATCGAGGTTGTCAAACGTCAGGCTGACTCTTATGAGCCTGTGGCTGCTGTTCTGGCTATCGTGGAAGAGGGACTGAAACTTGTCCACTCTGAGCGCTTTTGGGCTGTTCTCGCCTATGGCAAACATGATGGCGTCAAGGATATTAGACTTGCCAGAGCCGTTTGGGCCAGTGACTGCGACAAGGCCCTTCTCAAAGTGCACTACGGTATTCTTGAAGCCGAAAGATTTGAACCCGTACACTTCGAGTTTTTTGATATGGACCAATCGATAGCTATCGGGTTGAGTTTTCGCAGGAGCTAATTATGTGTTGTAGCGTTCAATCCAGCTCCTTTTGGTGAATTTTTTTTAATCTCATCAGCGCTCGCGCTTTCCTTCAACAAACTCCAAAAAGTTCGCCTTGGCTACCGAATATGGCATCTGTACAGGTGGGTGCTTGAAACAGTACGCCGAGATGCTCTCAAGCGGCCCGGAAATCCCTCTATCTATGGCTATCTTTGTAGCCCTTACAGCGTCTATCATGACGCCGGCGCTGTTGTAAGCGTCCACGACCTTTAGCTTGAGGTCAAGCTCGACTGGAATTCCACCAAAGTATTCGCCCTTTATCGAGATATAGCAGACCTTGTCGTTTTCAAGGAACGAAACAAAGTCGGACGGGCCGATGCGCATCGGGATATCATATGAAGCCATAGCTGCGACAGCGCTCGTCTTGCTTATTCTCTTGTCTTCCAGCCGCTCTTCGTCAAGCATGTTGTAAAAGTCCATGTCGCCTCCAATGTTCAGCTGGTAGGTCTGGTCAATCTTGACCCCCCTGTCAACAAACAGCTTTACCAGCGTCTTGTGGACTACTGTGGCGCCAAGCTGGCTCATAACGTCGTCGCCGGCACAAGGTAGCCCCTTGCCGGCAAAAGCCTGCTGCCACTTTGGATTAGATGCGATGAAAACCGGGATCGCGTTGACAAATCCACAACCAGCTTCAAGGGCAGCTTCTGCATAATATTGTGCGCCGCGCCTACTCCCTACCGGCAAATAGCAAAGCAGCATCTCGGCGCCAGTGTCCTTGAGCACCTGCGCGACATTGACTGCAGGGGTGTCTGCTATTTTGATTTTTTGAGAAAGGTGGCGACCAACTCCGTCGTACACTTCGCCCTTCATGACCTTGACATCGATCTTGTCTATTTCTTTGACTATCTTGACCGTGTTGTTTGGCTTGGCAAAGATCGCTTCGGATAGATCCTTGCCGACCTTGGTGTCTGCGACGTCAAACGCTGCGACAAACTCAATATCTGAAGGCTCGATGCCTCCTATGCTGTAGGCCGTCAGCCCAATCCAGTCATTGTCGGGCTTACGTGCCTCGGAATTGTTGCGGTAATATCGAGTGCCCTGAACAAGCGCTGACGCACAATTGCCGACGCCAGCCACGGCAACCTTGACCCTTCTCCCCATTATGTAATGGGCATCAAATCCTGATTAATATATCTACTCTGTTGTTTTTCTTAGAACCAAGTGGCGCCTTTTTGCTATCTCTAGTTCGTTACCTTTTAGCAGATAT
>DASVCY010000098.1:0-9313 GCA_036381375.1 Nitrososphaera sp.
AAGACGCTGCCAAATTTGTTCCAATGGCTACTTTAGGCTCCATCTTCAGGACTTCGATCATTGCTGGCATTCTTATGCTGCCAAGCACTAACCCTACCATGCCGCCTAGAAAGCCAACGCTAAATCCAATTGAGGATTCGATGCCAAGATTTGGTTTGCGTGTCACATTCTGTTCAGTTTTGTTCCTTTTAGTGCTTGTGATCAGCGAGTATGCTTCATAGGAAACAATCAATCCGACTATGATAAACAATAAAGTTGCCGGTACTTGTTGCGTCATCGTCGAGCCGAGAAAAGCGCCCGCCGCACCTGTCGCCGCCATTACTGCAAAGATTCTAAGATGCACATTATTCTTTCGAAAGTGTCTGATTGCTGCTGTCATGGCTCCTAAAGTGCTAATACCAATGTTGGTTCCAGCGACCGTGGCCGCCGTAGCTCCAGAGCCGCCAGCGGCCGCGAGAATTATTGGGAATCGGAGTACTCCAAGAACCAAACCCAAAAGCCCGCCTACAAATCCAATGGCTAAGCCAAGCAAACCTAGAATGATTATCGTGAGGAGGTCGATGGGCATGTTCAAATTATCTGGACGCTATCGGGAGCGACTTGAGCCTATAAAAGCAGGCATGGTTGGATTGGCCATCAGTCGTTTTTTCCACCAGAACTGCCATTCTAGTTCTGTTGCATTGTCGGTTGATAGATAGGGGTGTTGCAAATCGACTGATAGGCTATAAGTTCAGTTCTTTTCGACATTCAGCGCGGTCTTTCTCATCACCTAGATCGACTATTTTCATACCTTCAATAGGCGCTGCTTTCAACCTTTGTATTATCTTATTATCATGGATGAGGAAATGACCGCAATCATAAATCCAACCTGTGTAGAGATGCAATGCATCATCTGCTGATATATGAAAGGCATTGATCAGTAGTCTTGACTTTGCAACAATAACATGCTCTATTGGTGTAATTCTAAATGTGGCGTATTCGTTGGTATGTGTTATGCGTTCAGAGATTGTTGCAATGATTTGTTGGACTTCTGTTGGTGACAGAGGGTCTTTTGGTCTTCTTGCTAACCTATCAATAACTGCTATAGCTTCGTTTAGTGACCATATAGAAGTGATGATCTGTAAATTCCCTGCTTTTGCAGCATTAGAAATATCATCAACTAAGTCTGACCCCACTTCGGGTACGAACTCTTTGATGACAGCCGATGTGTCAAAGTATACTCTTTTCTTTACCGATTTTCCTCACGCATCGCAGCTAATTCATCGGTGACATTGCCAAAGCGCCTCAGTATAGCGCGTGTTTTACTCAGATTAGCTTGCGACTTGTTCGCTCCATAATGCTTGAGCAATTCGTTCATATCCGCTTCTAACTGCTCTTGGCTAATAAAATTCAAATTCTCTTGCACCTTAATTTTTTCATCCTTACGCAGCAGCAACGGCATCTTGCCCACACACCATCCCGACGAAATTACACTTAACAGTTACATAAATCAATTGCTGGTGAAAGATTATTGCTTTAAGATAGATTCTTTTTGCCTAGCACGATGTTCTTGGATCAGCAGCTTTACTACGGCTTCTAACGAACGCTCCTTTCCATCCTTTAAAGTATACTCTGCACCGATTTTCAGAAGTGCCATTCTCCCGTCCTTTTCATGTCACTAGCGATATTTTCTTAGCTACAATATTTATTAAATTAAATAGACTGCCAGTGAAAGATAAAGATCTAAAATGAGAGTGGATCACATCGCTATAGCAGTAAATAACGTAGAAGAGGCGCTAAAGAACTACCAAAAGATACTCAACATCGATCATCTGGAAATCGAGGAAGTTCCGAACGAAAAGGTCAAGGTTGCAATGCTGATGCTGCAGGACACCCGAATAGAGCTCATGGAACCGACGGCACCTGACAGCCCGATTTCAAAGTTCTTGCAGGACCGCGGGGAGGGAATCCACCATATCGCGATCACTGCCGACGACATTGAAAAGGATGTGGCAAGGGCCTCTGCCAACGGCATGAAGATGCTGGGCGGGCTGCGCACAGGATCATATGGCCGCAGAATCACATTCATACATCCAAAGTCACTCAATGGGGTGCTGACTGAATTCTGCGAAGCGCCGCCACAGAACGGGAAAAAAGAAGAATAAGCGTCGCTATCTCTCTTTTTGTCATTGTTGCACTGCAAAGAGCTTGTAAGGTCCCTGACTGCAAGCGTTGAGCGAAACTATGCCGACGCGCTGCTGCTCTCAGGCGGGCTTGACAGCAGCATTCTGGCAAGCATATTGCACCCCAACTATTCCGTGGCTGCGGCTTTTGGCACGGACGCTCCAGACCTTTCATATGCCAGGCGGGTTGCAGAAAAATACAGCAAGAAGCACGTAGAAGTCGTCTTTGATCATAGCAGGATGGCTGAGCTGGTAGAGCAAGTGATACAGATTTTCAAGACTTTTGATCCGATTGAGATCAGGAACTCGGTGGTCGCCCTTGCTGGGATCGAGCAGGCTAAAAATGACAGTTATTCCAAAGTAATGACCGGAGACGGGGGCGACGAATTGTTTGCTGGCTATAACTACCTCGCTCGCTACTACTCTGACAGGGAAAGGCTTGATTTGGAACTTCGCCGGCTTTGGGATGTCATGCACTTCTCGTCAAAAAGGCTAGGCCAGCATGTAGGCGTTGAAATAAAGACGCCTTTTCTGGACGATGAATTCGCATCCTTTGCAAAGTCGATTAGCGCAAGTGAAAAGGTCGGCGATCATGACGGCAAAGAATGGGGCAAGTTCCTTCTGAGGAAATGCTTTGAACCGGCGCTGGAGGATCTTGTGTGGAGACCCAAGCTAGCGCAGGAGCAGGGAGCGGCAACCGGCAATTATCAGAGATATGTTGAAAGGATGATAAGCGATCTGACATTTGCAAACAAGGTAAGGATAGCAAAGGAACAGGATGGCGTCACTATACGGAGCAAAGAGCACCTGCATTATTACGCGATTTTCCGCAGCTACTTTCCGCCGCCAAGAGAAGACGACGACAATGATTGCGAATTTCGCTGTCCCGAGTGCAACGCCTGCATGAAGCAGGGCGGAAGGTTTTGCAGGACATGCGGTGCATTTCCGGTTACGCCGGCATCCTCGTCACTTCTTTGAATATTTGCCGGGTTTTTTTACAAAGATCCTCTTGCAGCCTTCGCAACAGAAATAGTATGTCTTGCCGTTGTGCTCGTGACTCACCGCCAGCTCCTGGTCCATTTCGATGCCGCATACAGGATCTACAGGCACACCTTCCAACGTTTGGAATGTGTATTTAATTTTTTCCAGCATCCTGCTCTGTCGCACAAATCTGAAATAGGGCGATCACATTCGAAAAACATGCGTCGCTGATGCTATGATTCGTAAATTTGGCATGGGTTTCTGGTACTAGAAACATTCAGAATTGACGATTTTTTCTCAGCCATACAACAAAGCATAGCATCCGTATTCCGTGTGCAGTAGTAAAAAACTGACTGACTGGTCAGTTATCCTTATTAAGCGGGCAGCAATTCTATAGGCTGCCTGTATGAATGCATCACACTACAAAGGGAGCGACCCGGTCGTCCTCAAGGTAGAGAACATTGCCAAAATATTTGAATCGGGGGCCGGCAGAGTAGCCGCTCTTCGCGGCGTAAACCTGTCGATAACGAAAGGTGAGTTCGTAGCTATTGTTGGCCCGTCGGGCAGCGGCAAGTCTACACTGCTCAACATGATAGGCGCACTAGATAGGCCGACTTCTGGAAAGGTTATCATAAACGGCGTTGATGTCTTTTCACTTTCCGATGGGGAGCTGGCCACCATGCGGAACCACCTTATCGGTTTTATCTTCCAGTCATACAACCTGATAAATCGGACTACCGTGCTAAAGAATGTCGAGCTCCCAGCTATACTGGCGGGCATGGAAGGCAGCAAGAGGCGGCAGAGGGCAATAAAACTCCTTGAAGTGCTCGGGATCAGCAACAAGGCAGGCTTCAAGCCGGCGAACCTGAGCGGCGGACAGCAGCAGAGAGTCGCAATAGCACGTGCGCTCATAAACGACCCCGCGATAATCCTTGCAGACGAGCCCACCGGCAACCTCGACACAAAGACCGGGAATGAAGTCTTTGACCTGCTCAAGATGCTGTCAAGCAAGTTCAGGCGCACCATTGTCATGGTGACACACAATCCGGAGCTTGCAGAGGCCACAGACAGGGCCATCTTTATCCGCGACGGGATGGTGGAAAAGGAGGTCGCGTACCATTGATTAACAGGATGGTTGTAGCACTTTTTTTCGCGGCAAGTCTGATCTTTATCCCGGTTGCTACCGCATATGCGCAGGAACGTGGACCGACCAGGGAAGAGATCATTGAAGCCAACTATAGCGGGCCAGTGTTTCTAGACGCGTATTGGACATCTGGCTCTGGTTTTCAGAATGACACGGAAGTAGATGTGGCACCTGGTGACGGCTCTTCCACGCTGGCAGTCGTACTGGTGAACAGAGGACCATCGGACATAGCAGGCATTACGGGCACTCTGACTCTTCCATCTGGCTTCCAAGCCTCCGGCAAGCCAGCAGGAGCCCCTGCTGTGGCAACATTCAACCAGCTCGCCCGGGTCGGAAATCCGTTTGCGCTCTTTTTTGACGTGGATGTGATGGACGATGCAAGAATAGGTGAACACACGGCTCGATTGACTGTAGAATATTCAAGATTCTTCGAGACCGGAGTCCCGAGAACTGCGCAGATGGATGTCACTTTCCGTGTGACGGGAGAGGCTATTGTCGCGGTGGGCAGCGGACCCGGCACGGGCGACGGTGATACTGGTGACAACAACAGCAGCCAGATTGCCGCCGGCAAGATTGAAAATTTCACCTTTTATGTTGCAAACAGGGGCACTGCTCCAATTACAAATGTTGTTGTAAGAATCGAATCCCCGTCTGATTCGCTCAAGATTCTTGGTGATTCGAAATGGACGATCCAAAGAATCGAGCAAGATTCGGAGGTCGACCTGGCCACGACAGTCTTTGCTGCAGAATCACTGATCGGAAACCCTGCCTCCCTTGATGTGACGGTCGAATATTCATCTAGCGGGCAATCAAGCGTCGAGGCGTTTACGCTAGGGACTTATGTTGCAGGCGAGATCAGCATAAGGGCATATGAGATAGAGATCAGCTACATCGGCGGCACCCCCAACATAGTAGGCAACCTGCTCAATGAGGGCAATACTGTCGCGCTCTTTACAACAGTTGAGCTGGTGAGCGCAGAAAATCTGGTCTCGGAACTGCCGCCGTCACAGTACTTGGGCGACTTGGAAGAGAATTCTCCCCTTCCATTCAGCATACCGATTGCTGTTGACAGCAACAGTGGCGCAGGTACCTATCCAGTTTCACTGAGGATAACCTACAAGGATGATCTGAGGGATCTGCACACCGTAGACATAAACACAGAAGTGCAATTTGTGCCAGAGCAGCAGGAAGATGGTTCTGCACAGAACAATAGCGCAGCAATGGTGTTCCCTATAGGCATCGGAGTGGCAGCTGCAGCTGCCATAGGCGGGGCTGCGGTCTACCGGCAGAGGAAAAAGTCTGCTCTAAAACTCAGCTTCCAGGCGGGCAAGCAGGATGACATCGAGTCTGTGCTTAACACCCATATGGACAGCAGCAGAAAAGACGATGGCAAATGAACATCCTGCAGGTTTTCTCGCTTTCATTTGACGCCCTGCGCGAAAGAAAAACAAGATCCGCACTCACTGTGCTCATGGTCGTGGTGGGTAGCGCGCTGATGACCGCGCTCAACGGCCTTGGAGCAGGCTTTGGTGCTTTCATTGACGAGCAGTTCAGCCAGCTTGCTCCAAACATCATGTTTGTGACTAGCGCTCAGCAAGAAAATGCAGGCCCCTTTGGAGGAGGTCCTCCCTCTGCTCCAAAGATCACTCTCAACGATGCAGTTGTGACCAGGATAGGCTCGCTTCCCTTCGTCGACGAAGTCATACCGTCATACCAGGCGCGAGTAACTCTGGAATCGAGGGGCAGGTCACAGGATGCGACGGTATTTTCCATTGACCCACAAAAGCTCTTTGTCATTGCGCCTACTGTCAAGTTCATCGAAGGCTCGACTATCAGACAGAACGACCCGTCTGCCATAATTCTATCAGACAGCGTGGCCCACCCACCTGGAGAAGAAACTCCGTTTGCCGTGCTGGGACAGAGCATCAGGGTGAGGTATTCGTTTGTGGATCCAGACACGGGCAAGCAGGAGGAAAATTCAAAGAGCTTTGTAGTTAGCGCGATAATGGAACCAACTGGCAACCCGACCATCGACAACGCGGTCGTGTTCAACAGGATCTCCGGTAATGCTCTGCTTGAAAAAGCTGGCAAGTATGACGCGCTGCTGGTTGCTGCGGAATCCGGAGAGTTCGTCGATGTGGTAGAGGAGGAGATAAGGAAGCTTTATGGCAACAATATCGGAGTCACCACGGCTGCCGCCATACTGGAGACCATCCAGGAATTCACTGCGGGCTTTACCTCATTCATACTCAGCATCGCGCTTGTTGCCTTGCTCGTCGGCGGCGTAGGCATCATTACCACGCTTTATACTTCCGTGATGGAGAGGATCAGGGAAATAGGGACGATGAAGGCAATCGGCGCCCAGAACGGCTTTATCCTTTCGCTCTTTCTGTCAGAAGCGGTAATAATAGGCATGTTTGGGGCGTCCCTTGGCTTGCTGCTTGGGATCGCGGGCGGATATGTGCTGGTCGCAGGGTTTGCCGGGCAGGATCCGGGTTCTACCGGGCTTGCACCTGTCTTCCTGCCTACAGACCTGGCAAGCGTATGGGGGCTTTCTGTAGGGCTTTCAATACTGGCCGGCAGCTATCCCGCATGGAAGGCGTCAAGGATGCCCCCGATAATGGCCCTCAGAAGAGAGTAATAGTAGGAATTAGATGCTCTACACACCCAGATAGACCAAGAATGGCCCAAAGATGCTGCCGTCCGTCTGCGAACCATCATCATCTGGTTGGGTCATCATCGTCTCTTCTTCCATCTGTCGAGCGTGTGTATCCCACAATCCAATGGTCGATCTCACCTTCATGCCGGTAGAGTCGCAACGACAATTGTTGCTGTTGCCTGTCTTCTTCTCGGTTTAACTCCTGGCTGGGCGCTACTTTCTGCCCTTGTCATCGGCTCCCTGCTGCATCGCCGTATGGTGGCAGTTTGTCGCAGCATATTCCCAGTTGCTCTACCTGTTTTTCTGACACTGCTCCTTGGAATCCTTCAAGCTGCATCTGTGTATAGAAGAAAAACATGCATATGCATATGCATGTGTCCGTGTACAGTGGCGAGCCGCGATGCATCAGGGGATTCGGATGGTGGTGACATCCGGCTCCTTCTTCCTTGATTGCTGATTTTTCTCTTTAATTCTACTCGCCAGTTCTCTAAAAGATTGGCAACAAAAACAACAGTATTTCTCAACTCGTCTCACCGGGGATTCATTGCGGTGTACTCTGGCCGGTCACAGTCTTTTTCGCGTCTTCTCCTTCTTTGAATCTTCTCCGGGCAGCGCATGGGATCATTCACGCTGACATAGAGCCTGTAATGAGAAAACTATCTGATCTGGTGATAAGTTGCTAGACACGCCAAAAAATGATGACCTGAAAAGAAAAAGAAAGGAAAAAGAGCAAGGAATGTCAGACGTACGTGCTCAGAAACGCTAGTGTCTTTTCCCATGCATCAGCAGTTTCTTCTGGCGCATAGTTGTCGCCAGATGGGTTTGCGAACGCGTGGCCCACTCCTTCATAGATATAGATTTTGTTTGTGACGTTGCTTGCATTCAGCGCGGCTTCGAACTGGTTTACTGTATCCACAGGGATCGACTGGTCTTCAGACCCGAATATGCCTAGCACGGGCCATCGGATTTTTGCCAGTTCTGTCTGATCTGTAACCAGATTGCCATAGTAAATGACCGTCGCAGATAGAGGGGTCTCTGTGTTGAGGGCTAGCTGCAGCGATTGTCCGCCACCGAAGCACCATCCGAGCGATGCGATTCTTGAGCTGTTAACATTTGGAAGCGAAGCCAAGTATTTGACAGCGGCATTAAGGTTGTCGATGGCTTCTTCGGGGTTGTTTCCGACAGAGCTGGAAAGCTCTCTTGCTCGGTCAGGCTCAGATGCAACCTCGCCGTTGTAAAGGTCTGCTGCAAGCACGACATAGCCCTCTTTTGCAAGCTCATCAGCGGCGTTCTTGATCTGCTGATTCACCCCCCACCACTCATGGATTACTACTACTGCCGGCAGGTTGTCGGTTTGACCACGCGGCTCCACCAAATAGCCTGTCGCGTTACCGTAATAGTTCACATCACTTCTTTCCAGCCCAATGTCTGTTGTCGCATTGCTCCTTGGAGTCGCGTTGCTCGGCCTATCGTTCATTGACATGTTTTCGCGGATATTGCTGGCAACGGCCGCCCTTGAACTCTCTGTTAGCGTTCCATATACGGGGTTCACGCCAAAGTGCGAGTCTACCATGTCAGGACCTATTGACATTGCCACTGCGGCGCCATTCAGTATCTTGATGGTGAGTGGCACTCCGGATACCGGGCCTTCTCGCATTGTGACAGTCGCCGTCCCCTCGAAGATGTGTGTAGTATTGCCTTCCATTGAGACATTGGTCAGTGTGAAGTTGGTTATGCTGTGCCTGTGCATCGCAGTACCGTCAATCCCCACCATCGAAATCCTGACCACCAGGTGGGCTGATGGCAAGTCCGACGCGGTCGCACCCGGCCTTAAGCGCAGCATCCAGTACCCTGACTCGATCCACGTAGGATTGCTATCCTCATCAAGCTGCACATTAGCAATCGCGCCCTTTAGTATCGTGGGAGTTCTGACATGCATCATCATTGTCTGCGGCATCTGTTGCGCATAGCTGCTGTTGTTTCCAGCAAATGGTACGACAAGAAGGATTGTCGATAACAGCAATGCTGTAAGAATCGCTAGACGCAAATTCATGATCTTTTATGGAATTCCGATCGTTAAAAAATTTTGTAGTCGGAAGCCCTAGTGAAATGTACTATAATACATTATAGTAGTATTAAGGGACAACAAAAAAGAGAAAAAGCGGGCGTCTGGTCTCTGTTGACCAGACTCGTGTGAGTCGAAACCTTTTCCTTGCCGTTTATGGGATGGACCTGCTGTACAGCTTGCCTTCGAGCGCTAGCTTGTACATCTCGGCCACATACGGGTTCTTCGCAGGTGTTTCTGCACCGAGTTCCACCAGCCTAGCGTATACTCTGACTACGTATGCCAGAGCACCCATGAATGCC
>DASVCY010000099.1:0-2734 GCA_036381375.1 Nitrososphaera sp.
GTACGCATCGCTTGTACAGTCTGCGTCCGAAGGTGCAGTGACGCTGCCAGTAAAGGTTTAAATGATATTTGCAGCGCACATAGCTCGACAGGCTAGGAGAAAATGAGAGAAGGTGGTTACTTTTGGCCAGCTTGATGGCAGCTCGGTCCAGATCCGTAAACTAGCCACATCGGAAAATCAGTTTGAACTTTTCAAGAAGATCTATTCTTTATACAACAAGGTATTCATCCTAGAGTCACTTATCGGACCGAAAGAGCTGGCCGAGATGTCGGTCATTGGTTTTGATCCAGAGGTCACAATAACCTGTGACTCGAGGAATTTCATTGTTCGGGACAGGAAGGGAAAGGTAGTCCAGAGATCACCAGTTACAGAGCCACTTGCACAACTGAGAGAATTGATACCGAAGGTGAATGATGACCGCTTCCGCTACATAGGAGGCGCAGTAGGATACATCAATTACGACGCAGTGCGGTTCTGGGAGAACCTGCCAGTAAAAGGGAAGAAAAACAACACATTCCCCCTCCTTGAATTTGGGGTCTACCAGGACGGAATATTGTACAATCACAAGGAGAACCAGGCATACTACTTTTTCTTGGGGAGATCGCGCTTGGCGGAAATAGAGAAAAAGATCGCAAGTGTCAAGAACAAGAAACAGCGCTTTTCATATTCTACTCCACGCCGGAACATGACAAAACAGCGCTTTGTAAAAATGGTAAAGAAGGCAAAGCACTATGTCTATGAAGGCGATGTCTTTCAAGTGGTGCTTGCCAAGAGTATGAACTTCAAGGTCAGTGGCAGCATGATCAACCTTTACGAAAGCCTTCGCGAAGTCAATCCCTCACCTTACATGTACCTTCTGAAAATGTCCAGTCGATGTATAATTGGCTCAAGCCCAGAAATGCTAGTCCGCGTGACAAAGGACTATGTCGAAACATTCCCGATCGCAGGCACGAGGCCGATAGTAGCAGATGAAAAGAGAAACGAAGCGCTGCGCCAAGATCTGCTCAGTGATGAAAAAGAGCTGGCAGAACACACGATGCTGGTAGACTTGGCAAGAAATGACATAGGCAGAGTGTGCAAATTTGGCACTGTAAGAGTTAACGAGCTAATGACGGTCAAACGCTTTAGCCATGTCCAACATATCGTTTCTCATGTGGTGGGAACGTTGCAGAAAGATTATGACTCGTATGATGCTCTAAAGGCCGTATTCCCTGCCGGCACAGTTTCAGGCGCTCCCAAAGTTCGCGCAATGGAAGTAATCGACGAGCTTGAACCGACACTGAGAGGACCGTATGCTGGTGCCCTTGGATACTTTTCCTTCAACGGCTCTGCAGATTTTGCCATTACAATAAGATCCATTTTCATAAATGGCAAGAAAGCATACATCGAGTCCGGCGCTGGCATCGTCATGGATTCCGACCCCGAGCGCGAGTGGGCGGAAACTGAGCACAAGGCGAATGCCATGCTCTCGGCGCTCAAAAAAGCGTCACAGTAGCCATTTTTGCTCAATTCTACTTCAAGTTTTGATCTCCCTTAGCGCTGACTCTATGCTTAATCCTGCGCAAGAAAGCCAAAATTCTGGTTGCCGGCAAAAAATTGCACCCTAAAATGATGTTTATCATATTGATATGATAATTATGATAGTAATTGTAACTACATCATCATGATATCAGATATATATCTATAATATCAAATATATCATAATGTACATACAATAGATGTTGTATTAAAAATTAGTTGTAGCGGAGCATGAATAATCCAAGTCGTCACCCATTGAAGGGGACTACTTGAGAGAGATCTATTTTTGCCAAAAGTAAGCAGTTTGCAACCGACGGTTTCAAATTCCACATCAAATACCAATACAAGACAGGCCACACCCATCGAAACTGAGACGCGAGGTAGAGAACTGCTACAGGGCACCCAACAGGGAGCTGATAACTGAAGTCAGATTTACGTCCTTTTCGCATGGCATACAGGAGCTCAGAAAGTTTGACGATCGTTACAATTGCTGATTGGGAGAAAGATGCACGCCCTTGAATGGAAGGGGCCTTCACGCCTCTACTTCATTCGGAAATACTTCAACAAACTAACCAGAACTACGAGAGACGAGTTACAAAATCGCTGCGAGCCTATAATTAGTGACTAGTGGGTGGCCTAGCAAACATGTTATTTGGATTGGTATGATATTCTACTGCTAATGCAGGATCTTTTTGTCTTCCAGTAAGTATGCCAACAACCACATCATCACGCTTGATCACACCTTCTCTGCGGAGCTTTCTCACACCCGCAGGAACAGCCCCTGACGCCATTTCGCAATCAAAACCGTTCAGCCCGACTATAGACATGCCATCGCTCATCTCCTTATCGCTCACCTGAACAACGACTCCATTTGTAAAGTCCAGCGCACGTAGTGCCTTGACGATGTTGGCCGGCTTGCCTATCTGGATTGCAGTTGCATGAGTTCTTGGCCTGATACCCTTCTTGTCTAGATGGGCATAATAGCGATCTACCATTGTAAGATCCGGCCTGCCACCATTCCAAGTGAGCCTTTTGCCCTCAAACATGCCGTTGTAGAGCTCATAAAGCGTGTTTGCACCCTCCGCGTTGACTATCGCGAGTCGCGGAATCTTCTTGATCCAGCCCCACTCGTAAAGTTCTATCAAGCATTTGCCGCAGCTTGAGGTATTCCCCAGCGCCCCTCCTGGATAGACTATCCAGTCAGGAGGATTCCAGT
>DASVCY010000100.1:0-4197 GCA_036381375.1 Nitrososphaera sp.
CCCTCGCTGGGTCAAAATATGGTTGCCGAGGCAGCAGACGATGTTAGAGCAAAATCGGAAATGGCTCAAGCACGCCTGGATGTATTAAGGGCGAACAAGAATATCGACGGCATACCTATTGTCGCAAGCCATGTCGAGAAAGATGGAACACTTCTAATAGGAATTGACGATACTCGTCAATCACTGCCGGGATATCGAGACAAGATCCAGAAGCTCGTTGGTGAGGATGTCAAAATTGAGTTAAAAACAGCCAAAGTAGTTGAAACATCCTGCGATTCCAGAACTTCTGATTGCGAACCGGTAACGGGTGGAATATATATCAATACAACCTTCGAAGACGGGACAGATGGCACTATAACATTTGCAGCGACCGATGACGACGGAAATGAAGGATTTGTAATTGCAGGTCACTCTGCCGGTTTCAATGAAGGCGAGTTTGTTGGTCAGCCAACAACTGAAATAAAGGGTACGGTAATAACTAATCCTGACACAAGCACCAGGACATGCGACTGTGCGTTTGTAAAACTTACTGGTGGCCATGAGGGAGACGAGTGGAAAATATGGAAAACATCTAGCAGTTCATACAACATAGTCTCAAAGAAGTTAGAATCCCAGCTAGTGGGTAATGAGCTCTTCAGGATTCATGCCACGAGTGGCACCAAATTAGGAGGGATTACCGGCACTAACTGGAGCATTACCAACAGCTTCGGAATCTTGATGACAGATCAATACACTGGAGTTGTAGGCGACGGCTCGAGTCCACCAACTCAGGGTGGGGATAGTGGCGCAGCGGTTACGAGCCGCGGATCAACAAACGTAGACCTGTATGGATTGACTTGGGGATATATCACTTTTGATCCGGATACAGATCCTTCCTACGCCGTGCTCATCAGTCCATGGGATGGCATAAGCAACGAGCTTAACATATCCTAAGCGGACATGAAACCCTCCACTCTCTTTTTTCCGGCAATTTCAATAACAGATCTGGTAGTTGCATCGGGATTTATCATAACGAATTACTCAGAGACCCGATGGCAGATTAAGCCCTCGGCTAAAAGTTAAAAATAACTACAAACGAATGTCGTGTCGTTGAGTAATAGCACCGTGTAGTCCGAGTCCAGATCCCACGGGTAATCGCCCATGCCAATAGTTTCCTGCAGTATCGGCAGGAGAACTTTACATCTACCCGTCCAAAGGAAGGTTAACCGCAAACGGCAAGCAAGTTTCACAGGAGTTCATTGTAAAGGCACTATGTGGGCGGTACTATTCTAAATGAACAACGACTAACGACCTTGTTTAATAATTCATTCTAGTGTAAAACTTCCGGGCTTGTTTAGAAACTAGCTTTTCGATATAGCAGCTCCCTTCTAGAAATTAAAGGAGACGGAAAAAAATTCTTACACGGATCCCGTTGCAAAAATAGCCGCCTGCAGACATCGCAGCATCTTGGTCATTTTCCTTGTCAGATGGTTTTACAAATATGATATCAGCTTGTAACGGTGAATTGCTGCTCTGTCACAGCATCTTCAAGCGCTACAACGAGAGTGTATGAGCCCGGCTTTTCTAGTATAGTCTCGGTTTTGGCGTCATCTCCATATGTCCATGTCTTGTCTATTGGGTCCGCTCCGTTGCACCCCACTGCAGTATAGAGAGCAACTGGACTGGGCCAGTAAATGGTTTTGCCACTACCGTTATCGCGTATTACTACACTTGGATTATTGATGTTACAAGCATTATCTGAAATACCCTTTGCATTCACGCTAACCACAATCGGCTCACCAGCCTTGTAAGTACTTTTCAGACCTTCTATAGTTAAATCAATTTGATTGCTCTTACTTGCAAGAGTTGATGAGGGGTCGGCCAGTGTAATGGCCAACACCACAAATGCAATGCCAATAGCAAATCCTGTGATTATCGGCATTCTGTCAACATTTGGCATTACTGCAGTTTGTGCTATTGACGCTTTTAAATTTTGTGTATATTTGATCGATCCTGTTAACCTCCATCCCTAGTCAGAAATGACACGAACCGTCCCCTGTCTGTTCCCGTGTGCAAATATAGAAAGAACAACCTGAGCCAGTTCCATGCATGCCGCCTGTCGCAACCCATCTTTCTGCATGGGAAATAGTCGTCGAAACATTCTTTCCTGTCCTTGACCTGCTGGATAAACCGCTCCATCAAATTCTTCAATTCAGTACCATATACGTAATGGCGCACGCGAAGCCACCTGCAAGCCTCGTTGTACCACCTGGCACCGTCTGTGTGAATATTGGCTTACTGCCATACCACCTTTGCAACTGCTTGAAGAACCAATAGCACACGAAAACGGTCCTTTCACGTGACAGGTGCATGGCCAGACATGTGTGTAGTGCCGGTTCATATGCAATCCATAGCCAGTAGTCGCGCCCGTCTATCTGGAAGTAGCTTAAAAAATTATTGTCAGCCAATGAAAAATAATTTTCATGGACTGCCATTATCCGTTTTATACTACCTACATGATAGGATCGGGTGTGCGAGCTCACCCGTCCTAGCTGATACATGGCAGCCATGTAACGGGAGCACACCTTTAATTTGTCGAGTGCGAAACACTCCCTAGCTGCGGTAGGGATTCTTTAGGCACCATGTTAATGCAAGGTTCGCTCTGCCGGCGCGGATCGGCACGTGTAACCCTGATGGGCTCGGGGAGCCCAACGTGTAAGCCGGCAGAGACTCCCCCTCCCTAAGTAGAGCTCCGTGTTATAACCTGCATGTCTGAGCTTGCGCTATGCCAATCACTCTAGACAAGGCTATCAGGATCCATTTGAACAACGAGCGTATGTACCTCTCTCCGCTGAATAGCACCGCTCTCCGGCACTCTACAGAGCTCCATATCAGTATCTTCGAGACCACGCCTAGAGACATCGAGATCATAAAGGCTAGGATCGTGCAAAAAGGAAAAGGAAAAAGATGGGACTAGGGACGCTGTAAGGGCTCAGGAGTTATGGACGGAAATACAGGCATTGGAGCGATTGTTAGCTATGGTTCTAGCCCATGAGCGAAGGGATAGTCTGGACGGGTACGCGTACTAGTCTAAGCGAGCCTGCTTTAGCTCCTCTCAAACGGCCGGCTATTCATTTTTGCTCTTGTCTAGGATCTTACCAAGAGTCTTGTTAAAATGACGATCCTCTGCACTATCAATTTCCATATCAATGCGGAGGAGTTTTCCTAGTATCTCTTGGCACTTAATGATCCTTTTTTCAATATCACTTCTTGTTAGTTCGAGTGACTTTTTCTCCTCTCCTTCATAGTATGCTAACCTGATAGTATCAGAAAGATCTTTTTGGATAATATCATCAACATCGTAAGGCTCTGAATGTGCCAGCTTGTTGCGAAATTCGCTTACGTCTTGGAGCTCTTTATGAAGTCCTGCATATCTTTTCTTTAATTCTGGATGCAGATCACATCGAAATTCCTGACAATGCATGATACCAGCTTGTTCCTGATGTCTGCCTTCACGTTGTTTGTATGTTCGTATGCTTTACGCAACTTCATCCTGGTCTTCCACCAGTTCCTACCACACGCGGCTTGCCTACGAGTCAGCTCTCTATGTAGCAACCTGACCTTCCTCGTCGCTACCGGAACAGAGTACCTGACAATGATCCCGTTTGACAGTGCAAGCTGGTTGTGTAACCCAAAGTCGATGCCTACTATTGTTGACATCGGTGGTGTGGTGACATCAGTAGTAGTGCTTTCAGCAGGTGATGGTGACACTGTCTCTTTACGGATGTACGCAGTCACGTACAGGTAGTAGCCTGAAGGCTTTCTCACCAGTGCGGCGTTGGCGAACTCGACTCCGGCAGTAGCAGGTATCTGCTTGATCCCTCTGGCGACAAACCGCTTCTTTATCCCCTGTATCTTCACGCGACTGCTTTCCCTGAAGATTGTATATGTCTGACCATGAGCTCTGAGAGGAATAGAGTCTACCCTACTCTTGAACTTCAGCCTGCCTACGCGGTAACCTTTTTCCTTCAACCTTGCAAGCGTTACTATGCTGTTTCTTACTCGCCTGACGATATCCTGTCTCATTTGAGCTGAAAGCTGTGTTATGGTACGCTGCTCAAAGTGATCCTTCACCTTCACAGGCACAGATACAGATGCTTGCTTGTAGTCATAGTTGAAAGGGTCAGGTTGTGATAGTGTATGGTTGTACAGCCACTT
>DASVCY010000101.1:0-8469 GCA_036381375.1 Nitrososphaera sp.
TTGGAAGTGTCGGCTCGTATGTCGCAGTCACTGTACGACCCATCTTTTCAGCCAGTTCCATGGGTACCTGCACGTACGTTTCCTCCGACTCGACAAGCGGCAGTAGCCTGTCATAGCCCAGAATGTTTGCAACGCCAACCGCCAGTCCCCTCAATGTGCCGCTTGACATAAGCCGGAAGACCATACCATACCGCTGGCCAATAATGTCCTTTGGGACATCCTTTGCAGCGTCGAGGAATATTTTCAAGTAGTCCTTGTCTATCTCCCTCATATCACGCGTGTATGGACTTTCTTCCACTGATTGTGAATAGTATTCGGCCATGTACTGCGGGTCAAAGTTGTTCCGGTCAATCGCCCTTGCGACTGCGCTAGCAGCCCTCACGGCGTCGTCGATCCCTACATTTAGACCCTCGATCCTAGGCCCTATAAACACGCCCCTTCCAGCTGCGTCTCCGATAAACAGTACATTCTTGTAGTAGGGCTTTTTCATTGCGCAGCGCTTGCCGTCTGGCACCAGCTTTGCCGAATATTCCAGCTCGACATAGTCAGTGACAAACTTTGTCCCGTACTTGCTTTCAAGCTCGTGCCGAACAAAGTCCAGCCTTGACTTGATTTCTTCCTCGGTCTTGTACCTGCCACCTTCAACCAGCTTTTTGCGAGCAGATGGAGAATACCAAGCGTCGCGAAGTTCCGTCCAATTCTTTATCAGCTTGCTTGTCGCAAACTTGGCTCTAAGCTGCTCTTCTTTGGGCAAGTCCTTATTGATCTCTTCCTTCACTGGCACTTCGTCCTTTACAAATTCAGCCACCATAGGGTTTTTTAGCATCGCATTGACAAGCGAAGAAGGTTCTACAGGCCGGCTCATTAGCGAATCATAGTGGTATACTGCCCCGACAGAAAGCGTGTCGCGGTTGGTATAGACAAATCCGCCTCCGATGTGGTTGAGCGTGACATCTCCGGCAAACAGATGCGCGGCTCCTTCGTCAGGGCCGACCCGAAACCTCTGTTCGATTATTTCTTCTGGCACCTTGACCACCACCTTGACCCCCTGGTACAGCTGCTCCGGCGTGAATTTTGGCCGAGCTCCGGTCATCTCTGCCACTTCAGAGTTGACGCCGTCAGCAGCGATCACAGCCTTTGCCTCGAATGGGTCCAGCTCGTCAGTTTCAATTACAGTCCTGCTGTTGCTGTTGTTGTCGTCGCCCTGCCATCTTATAGAGCGGACATGTACGCCAGACACGATACCCCCACCCTGCTTCTCTGCGCTTTCGGCAGCATTCCTGGCAAACCATGCGTTGAGCCGGCTGAGCAAGACAGAATAGCCGAAATTTGTCTGGTATTCGTGAGCAGCCGTCAGGTTCATGGTAAACACCTTGGTTCCCGAAGTCGCGTGCAGCATGTACTGCGTTATCTTGCGCTCGACCGGCGCTTCCTGGAGGAATTCAGGATAAACGTCTTCAACGTTGTACGAGCGGCCATGCTTGGGCTTTTTTGAATATAGTATGCCACCTGAAATGTTCTTGGTGCCCACCTGCCTGCCGGCCTCAAGCAGTATCGCCTGCTTGCCAAGGGTTGACAGGTGCTTTAACGCAGCAAGACCGGCTGACCCGCCACCGATTATGGCAACGTCATAGCTTTCCATCGTCATTTCCTCACCTCTATTGGGGGCTTCTTCTTTACAAGTTCCTCAAGCAGAAGCGGTACCACTTCTTCAATTCTGCCTTTTATGAAAATGTCGCACTCATTCCTTATTGGCGATTCCTCGTCAGGGTTGATTGCTACGACAAAGCCCGATTCTTTCATACCGGCGATGTGCTGCACGGCCCCGCTTATGCCGGCCGCTATGTACAGCAGCGGAGCTACCTTGCGTCCGCTTGTCCCGATGACTCTGTCCGGGATCATGTAGGCAGACTTTATCCCCTCGCTTACTGCGAATGGCATTTTAGATATCGGCAGTGAAATGCCCACCTCGGCGTCCAGCTGCTTGGCAAGTTCCACCACGAGCTTGATGTTTTCTTCGGGCGCATCCTTGACCCCACGTCCAAAGCTCACTATGGCCTTTTTGCCCTCAAATTCCACAGCACTCTTGACAATCTTTCTGTCGATTATCTTTACCCGCAAGTCGCGCTCGTCAAACTTTGGCTCATAGTCTACCACCACCCCTTTCCTTGTTTCGTCGCGCTCGATTGGCGCAAACACACCAGGGATAATACTGCACGCCTGCGGATGATATTCCCTTTCTATCGCAGGGTTGCGGTTGTCAAGACAGAGAATTGTAGTCCACAAAAAGCCGGAAAAGTCCGGCCTATACATTTCAAGGGTCCTCTCGTACTTGATGGGCTGGCCCTTCGTCTTGTGCTCGTGTTTTATCTCCAGATCTTCGATTACAAGCTTGTTAATGTCGGATGCAAGTCCTGATTGCAGCTCTGCAAGGACTGTTGATGATAGATGTCTGCCAATGTTGTCTGCTCCAAAGAACATGTAGCGGGGCTTGACAAACTCGGGCGCGTCGGAGAATTTGTTTGCCAGTTCTCTGCTTGTCGCAATCTGGCTTATCACCTTCGTGTCAACCAAGTTTCTGTGATGCGTCAGCTCAGGGCTGTCGGCATAGATCACCGCGTCGGCACCATAGAATATCAGTTCTTCGCATAGCTTGTGCACGTTATGCCCCAGCACTACTGCCACTACTTTTTCGTCTGCAGAGTATTTCTTGTTGTACCCGTCCATTAGCCTCCGTGCTTCTCCAAGCATCTCAAGGCTGACAGGGATAGGCTTGCCGTCCTCATGTTCGATTACAACATAGAGGTGCTGGTACCTTTTGTTCATTTGATTGCCAGCCCTCCGAGCACTTCATACATTTTTTCTGCGACCTTTGCAATTTGCTCACGGCTTGTGCCGTCAATGACTTCGGCCTTTCGGCTGGCCTTTGCCTTCGGAATCTTTTCCACCTTGTAGACGATGGTTGGCGAGCCGGGCAGGCCTACAAGCTTTGGATCGACTCCCAGCTGCTGTGCGTTGAACACTTTCAGATAATTCTTGTAGCTTTGCGCACGTAGCTTTGCTTCTTTTTGATACTTTGCAAATGCAAGCCTCTGCGATACGGTGTTGAATGAAGCCTTGTATGAAGGATCAATTGCAATGAACACGGGCAGTGGCGCCTCCACTTCCTCAAGGACATCATAGAACCCTTGAAGAGATATCAGGCGCTTTGCGCGGACTGTTCGGTTCTCCATGTCGATGCTATAATCGATGACATGTCCTAGGAATGTAAATCCCAGCTTCCAGGCTGTCTGCGGGCCGGTCTGTCCGGTTTCGCCATCAGACGCCCTGTGACCAGAAAAAACAATGTCGACCTTGTTACCGTCAAGTCTTGAAATGCCTGTCTTTAGCACCTCTGCCGTTGCGAGTGTATCTGCTCCTGCAAACAGCCTGTCGCTGTACAGGTGGAGCTCATCGGCATCGGAAAGAAGCTGCGCTTGCTGGAGCGCAGCGTCGGCTATGGGCGGTCCCATGGTCATTATCGCTACACGGGCACCATATCGAACCTTGGCGTAAAAGGCAGCGCTTGACGCAATGGCGCTGTGTGGCCCAAGGATGCTTTTTGTTTCTGCTCTGTTGAGCGTGCCGTCGGCGTTGTAGCTGACGTTGCCTTCCGAAAAATCAGGCTCCAATTTCACAATGACCGCTACGTTGAGATTCGCCAATTTACGGTCTCCTCCCTTTACCTCCATTTATTACCTTTAAATGGTTTGTGAAGTTTCACGCGGCAACCAGCTTTCTTGCAGCGATTGTCTTTAGGTCCTCGTATGCAGCCCTGAGCCTGCGATAGAATTCGGGCATCCTTGGAGGGAGCATCGCATATGCAAGGTAAAAGTCCTCCGCCTCACGCATGTATCGCCTTATCTTGTCGTGTCCAGGTACTTTTAGGATGAAGCACATGTTATTGATCCTGTCCGCCAGTTTGATCGCCTTGACATCATAGTCAGAATCACGCAATATGTCGCAGTAGGCGTAGAATCGGGCCAGCTGGCGCTCTTCGTCATCAGAGCCCGGGAAGTTTTCAAGGGGCTTTATCTTCAGCTCGGTTGCAATGTCGCGGATTCTGTTTCCAAACCTGTATGCAATATATGCTTCAAACCCGTATGATTTTGATTCGTGCAGGTTCAGTATCCTGTCATCATCTTCCATGATGTCATGCAGTATTGCTGCCACAATTTCCACACTTGTAATGTTGCGGTTGACAGAGCGGTAATGCTGGACGACGTCCATTGTCACGGGCCAAGTATGCGTTTCAAGAAAAAGAGAAGCGCCATCTTCGCGCACAAGACCTGAATGAACCTCTTCTGCCACTTCCATGGCCCCTTCGATGTAATCGTCGACACGGACATTGCCTTTATCTTGCAGAAAAGCAACAAACTCGTGCTTGCTTACTCTGGGGATATCGAGTTTGCTCATGCCATTATAGCGCAGGGGTTGAACAAAAGACTTGCTGTTGTGGCTGCGTACTAGGCTGCCTGCGCTTCACGGTATTTATGCGGCTGTTGTTGTATTGTATCTCGATATTTTTGCCGTCTCTCGTAGTGGCGCCTGCGAGTCTGCCGCACCTGGGCAAAGAAGACAAGCCCTGCAACGCCAAAAGCCAGGCTGACAATGCTTCCAACGATGTTGCCTACTACAGCAGAATATGCGGCAAGCAAAAAGGAGATGCCGACAAATAAAGCGATAATAAGCGAAAGATTCTTGCCAATGGTCAGACCGATCTCTACCAGACGGATCATCCTTTCCATTTTTTCCAGGTCTTCGGTGTTCACATTATCATATGTGCAACAGAATTTTTAACGATAGTCCCTATTTACCATGCAAGCCTCTGTTACACCACATGTCTGACTATACAGGGTATGCGTTCAGGTGCAGGCTGTGCGGCGCCGAGTTTACCACCAAAGAGCAGGCTGAAAGCCATTACGAACAGGAACATAGCAGGACGAGAGATTAACCATGTTAGCTACCCTCTGCTGAACAGCAAATGGAAAAAATTGTGTCGATGTTGTATGGTGATTATTATTCCATAGCTTTCTGCTGTCCAAGTATGTACACACGCTACGGAAAAGAGCCCAAGAGATGCACGCCTGTAGAGAGTGAAGAATAAGAGATAGAGGCAAAAACGTCCTTTTAACTACCCACTCCCCTTCCACCGTTCCAAGGCATTTGCTGCCCGGACATAATAATCATCAGCTTGCGTATGCGGATATTCAGAAACAGACAGACGCTCTGACACCCTGTAAAATGACAAAATTTTGATCTGCTGCAAAGCCACAAGGGTTTTTCCGCTCACCAATTTTATAGCAAGAGCGTTCAGACATTGGAAATTTACCCCATGATCGTGCCTGAATACCTAGAGTATCATAATCTTGCTTCCTCCGATGTTTAGTTGTTCGTGTTTTCTATGAAGAGAATCAGAACTAAGAATCAGACCTACGTTAAAATCACAGGATTGCAGTTTTGACAAAAAATGGAAACCACTAACAAATCAGAACTCAAAATGGACAGAAAGTTTTTGATGGGGATTTTGCTTGGGCTAGCAATCGCGGCAGCGGGAGTATACGCGTGGGAGGCTAAATCACATATTGATGACATTGAAGGTGCATTCTTCCTGCCAGTCGCTGTCCTGTATGCGCCAGTTGCATTTTGGGCGATAAGAAAGAATTCTAACCTGGCGTTTGCAATATTGCTAGTCGGCACTATCGCAATAATTACCATCTATGGCATAAGCCGATCTGAATTTTATTTCCTTGTGGGAAGGGACGAACCCGGCGGATTTGGAAGTTTGGGGATAATCATCAAGGCGTACCAGGCAGGCATCATTATCATTTCGGGTTGGGCATTAGTTCAGAATATGAAAACCAAGAAGGAGGCTCGAGCGCCAAGCACTCGTCAGGCACAATAGGAAAAAAACATACTAGAAGTTGGAGGAATTCTTGTCCGTCCTCTCCACCCTTCTTTTGAGCATTCGCAAGTGTCTGGAGCCTTCTGCGTATTATATAGGCAGCCCGTAGTACTTGATGGGGCGCAATTTTGAACATATGTAAACAAAGATCAGAGCGAGATCCGATCACCCTTCTGGGCTTGTAACTACGATCCCACAAAAAGATAATCTATGCCATCCGCCAACTGGCCGGCGACTCTGTAAAAGGGATCTGAACGACGGAAGGCTTTGAACCATAGGTCATGACCGGGAGTGGGGTCATATGCTATCAAGAATTAACGTCCGGTGTACGTAATGCGACTAGGAATCATGTCATATTGTAATGCACCGTACACTCAATTGTTAAATAGCCTATAAGAAACAATGTCGAAGCATGATTCAGGTACAGAGCTCCAGAAGAGAGTTTGTATGCCATCAGTTGCGGAAATTAGGCGTCGACATCGATGCAATATTGCAGGTCGGTCCCTCGGACCAACAGTTAGAAGTCCTATATGATAGGATTAAGCGGATGGAAGATGATGATCGGAAGGACAATCCCCAGAGTCGTCGCAGCTGTACCTGTCTGATATCATCCCACCACTGAATCAGTGGATCAAAAATTTTTGCTAGAGATATGATTCTTTCATAGCTTTCCACTGTTCATATACACCATAAAATGCCCGGGATGAGCCTGTGGCACTAACACCTTTTCTCCACGCCAATAACAACCGATTTTTGGGCGCTTTATTCTGAGTTGAGATGTTGAAGGTCGGAATCCATCCGAACCCGCTTTAACTTGAGCATCCCATCAGGGATTAAAAATTTTCCAAAAGATAACGCCTTATTACCTACCTGCGCGTGCCCTGAGTATGTCCGATTACGAAAAAACTGTCGATACGATACTGGGCAGATGGAAGAGTCAGATACTGTACACCGGCGTAAAGCTTGGAATCTTTGAATCGCTGGACAAAACTCTAAAGCATTCCGCTGAAATCGCCCGGGAATTGAATCTCGACGCTTCATTGACTTATCGCCTTTTGCGTGCTCTTGCCTCACTTGGATTTCTAAATGAAAAGGATGGCCAGAATTTTTCAATCACACCGATGGGGGAACTTGTCCGAAAGGACCACCCACAGACGCTAAGGGGAGTGCTCTTGCTGGAAGAAGGCCCCGAGCACTACGCAGTCTGGAAGCACCTTGCCGACATGGTCAGAGATGGTAGGCAGGACGGCTTTATGCGCGAGTTTGGCTGCAGGATTTTCGACTATATCTCGCAGAACTCGGAGTACAGGGAGGTGTTCAACTATGCCATGGGCAGCTACTCTGCCACACATACAAAGATGGTGCTTGAAGCCCTAAAGGGTTACGACTTTTCCAAGATCAAGAGCGTATGCGACATTGGGGGTGGACACGGGCATCTCATCTGCAACATCTTCCGCGAGCATCCGCAGCTGCAGGGCACCGTGCTAGAGCTGGAATCCACGATCAAAAACAGGGAACTGCTGTGGGCGGAAAAGATGGGCATGACAGACCGGTGCATCTATCTTGCAGGCGACATGTTTAAGGAAGTCCCGCGCTCGGACGCATATATCATGAAAATGATCCTGCACGACTGGGACGACGAAGAATGTATTGCGATTCTGTCAAACATCCAGAAGGAGTCCCTTCCAGGCGGACGGGTATTTATCGTCGAGCACGTGGTGCCCGGCCATGAAACTCCGCATTTCGCAAAGCTGTTTGATGTCCACATGATGTGCGCCCTCACTGGAAGGGAGAGGACAGAAAAAGAATACGCAGAATTGCTGGAAAAAGCGGGGCTGCAATACTTGCAGACGCACTATCCGCCATCAAGAACGATAGGGATAGTCGAGGGAATCAAACGTTAACAATCACGGTTCTTTGAATCTCCTACTACCAGGGTCGCAGACTTTTCAACTTTAAAGATACTCTTTTGTATACCAGATCTCCTCTCAGGTTCTTCCAGACAGCTTGAGATGTCATTTATCCTGTTGTGCATTGCAGACGATTTTCTGTTAGTGTGGTTTTTGATGTCCTCCTTCGTAGCTGGAAATGCCAGATTCTCTAACAAGTTTGCCACCTTTGGCGCCTTGCCCCTGTCCGCAGCTTGGTTAACAGGATGGTTTGTGTTGGCGTTAACCATATAAGAAAAGTGTTTACACATTTAAAAGGTTATTTGACGCCTGTTTCCATAGCCGAAATTCCTGTTGTGGACTCCAAAATCAATTTTGATATACATATGTTAGAAATAAAGTTCGTCAAGCATCCAAGGTCGATAGTAAGAAAGAGGCATGACCGTCGTAGCAATTTGTTTTCCACCATCCTCGCCAAAATCGTCCAGCAGCGGAATTTGAAGGCCGGCGATATCTTTGAATTCGTCTTTATCAATGAAGGTTTTGGATTCCACATCAAGATCGGAAAGGACAGTCTGGCTAATTTTCCGCTGAATTTCTATTTTCTTCCCTCTCTTCTGCCGCTGTGCCAGTTCG
>DASVCY010000102.1:0-10111 GCA_036381375.1 Nitrososphaera sp.
AGTTTTGGATTTGAAAGTGTCTGTATCGACCAGTACTATTCAGCTTAGCTATTGAACAGAGCCGATGATCACCGTGAGGGCTAAAATGACAATGACAACAATTCGTCAACAACAAATTTGCTCGACGCCCCTATCAAAATTGGAGTTAGCATGAGCACGAGACCGCAGTGTTGACGGAAGCAATCGAAGAATATGAAGAAAAGTACATGATGATGAAGAATTGTGCATCCCAGAGGAATGCGGATACACCTACTCAACGCAATCAGCAGCGAGTCCAAGAACAAGCTCCAGCTTGCAAAAGAGCTTGATCTCAACTGGAAGACCCATATCACCAGATCGAAATGCTCCCCCAGAGCAGGTTAGTTGAGGAGCGAACCATCGTCGGCACTGCGCTGTACTACGCGATAACTCAGGAAGGAGCAAAGTTGCTGTTGTTATTGTCCGAAAAAGATAGTAAGATCTAGTACATGGCTTCTGCTACAAGCTCTGTAAATTCCGTAGTCGAGAGCCTGCCACCAATGTCTTTTGTCTTTTCTCCTTTTTTTAGCGTGTTGACGATGGCGTCTTCGATGCGTTTTCCTTCCGCTATCGCGTTTTTGTCGCCGTGCTTGTCGCCCAGCCACTCTAGCATCATCTTTGCAGACAGCAGTATCGACGAGGGGTTTGCAGCGTTCTTGCCTGCAATGTCAAATGCTGCACCGTGAACCGGCTCAAATAGCGCAAACTGCTCGCCAATGTTGGCTGCCGGCCCCATGCCGAGACCGCCAACTACCTGAGCCGCCTCGTCGGAAAGGATGTCGCCAAATAGGTTGGTCGTGACGATAACATCGAGCTCTTCGGGATTTCGGATCAGATTCATGGCACACGCATCCACATAGAGCTCGCTGTATTGTATCTCGGGGTATTTCTTAGCAACATCTTTGCAGGTCGCCGCAAAGAGCCCGTCACCCTTGCGAAGCACATTTCGCTTGTGCACTGCCGCGACCCTGCGTTTGTTATTGCGGAGGATCGCAGTCTTGAAAGCATACTCCGCTATCCTGCGACTAGCTCGTTCGGACGTCACTCTGAGAGCGACAATAGTATTTTCATCTGCATTAAACTCCCAGCCCAAGTAAACGTCTTCAGTATTTTCTCTTACTATCACAAGGTCAACCTTATCAGAAAGACAGGGGATGTTTGGATATGACTTGGCCGGCCTGACGTTTGCATAGAGGTCAAACATCCTCCGGAGCACAATTATCACGTCGGCGGCGCTTTCGCCTACTGGCCCCTTCAAGCATGCCTGGGACTTTCTTATCACATCGATGGTCCATTCAGGCAGTGCCTTGCCGTGCTTTGCCAGTGCGCCATCTCCAGCGTCGACTTCGCTTATCTCAAATTTCGTAGAAGACTTGTCACTGATTGTTTCGAGGATTTTCTTGGCAGCAGCAGTCTGCTCAGGACCGATTCCGTCGCCCCTAATTAGCGAAATATTGTATCCTGCCAATCAGATCGTCATCCGTCTGTCTGTCTAGCTTTTAGAGTAGAGGGTCTGTCTTAGCAGCACCTTGTTTATGGCGTCCATCATTGCCTGCACAGACGCGACAACAATGTCCTCTCCAGATTTCTTTGCAGATACGATGTTCCCGTCCTTGTCCTCCACTTTGATGGTGACGACAGCCAGAGCATCGGAGCCGCCTGCGATGGAATCGAGCATAAAGTCCCTTATCTTGATGTTAGCCATCTCGCCTGCTATCTTTTGTATCGCCTTGAGTGCTGCATCCACTGGTCCAACCCCTGTTTCGGCAGCTATCAGGTCCTTGCCGTTGGCATTGAGCCTGATTACTGCGGTAGGTATGGCATTCATGCCTGTAAAGATATTGAAGTCATAGAGCTTGAACTTTTCCTCAAACTTGGTATTGCCCATTATCTCGCCGGCTATCGCCAATAGCTCTGAAGTTGTTATGGATTTGCCTTTGTCCGCTATGTTCTTTTGCTTTTCTACTATCTGCCTTAGTTGCTCTTCAGTCGGATTGATCCCAAAGTCCTCAAGCATCGCCCTGATGCCATGTGCGCCCGCGTGCTTGCCTGCCTGGAGCCACCTCTTCCTGCCAACAAGCTCAGGCGATATCGGTTCATAAGTAAGCGGGTTGTTGATGATCCCGTGCGTGTGGATGCCAGACTCATGGCCGAATGCATTTTCTCCTATTATGGCCTTGTTTGGCTGAACAATGATTCCCATTGTGTTTGAGACAAACCTTGAAGTTTCGTAGATGAGCTTGGTGTTTATGTTGTGCTTCTTGTTGTAGAGGATCTCTAATGCCATCACAAACTCTTCAAGCGACGCGTTGCCTGCCCGCTCTCCAAGCCCGTTTATGGTTACATGGGCGCACGCAGCGCCAGCATTGATGCCGGCGATCGCATTGGCTACTGCAAGCCCAAAGTCATTGTGGCAGTGCACGCTTATCGGGAGGTCAGTCACGCCCTTGACGTCCTTTACAATCTCGGCCATATAGTCCGGTGTCCTGTAGCCGACCGTGTCCGGTATGTCTATCCTGTCGGCTCCAGCCTCTGTGACTGCCTTGAACACCTTTAACAAAAACTGTCTGTCGGATCTGGTTGCATCCTCTGCAGAGAACTCTACCTGCATTCCGTGTTTCTTCGCGTACTCAACTGTTTTGACAGCTCTCTCCAACACCTGGTCTGGTTCCATCTTGAGTTTGTACTTCATGTGTATGTCTGACGTGGCAATGAATGTGTGGACATACCCCAGATCACACTTTATTGCAGCGTCAACATCGGTTTCGGTTGCTCGTGCAAGGCCGCAGACCTCTGACTTCAACCCCTGCTTCACTATCGTCCTTATTGCCTGCATTTCCCCTTGGGAAACAATTGGGAAACCGGCCTCTATCGCATCGACTCCAAGCTCGTCCAGCTTGATTGCAATCTGAACCTTCTGATCGGCGGTAACAGTGACGCCCGGTGTCTGCTCGCCGTCTCTGAGAGTGGTGTCAAATATCCTCACCTTGCCGTTGTTATTGCTATTATTCATCATAGCTCAACTCCCCTTGGAAGCGCAGAGACGCCCGTCCTTGAAATCTGCGCAATACCATAATGTTCGACCAGATTCTTAAACGCATCTATCTTGTCTGGGGTGCCCGTTATCTCTACCGTCATCGTCTCCTTGCCGATGTCAAGGATACTGCCCCTAAAGATAGTGGCATAGTTAATTATCTCACTCCTCGTGGTCGGGTCGACAGCCTTCATCTTGATCAGTGCGAGCTCTCTGTACACCGTCTTGTCAGTATCGAGCACCTTTACTTCAACGACATCTATCAGCTTGCGCAATTGTTTTACCAGCTGGTCGAGTGTGTGCTCGTCGCTATTTGTCGTGATTGTCATCCTTGAAAGATCCTTCTGCTCAGTCGATCCTACTGTGATGCTTTCGATGTTGAAATTACGAGCGCGGAAGAGGTTAGTCACCCTGAAGAGAACACCCGGTTTGTTTTCCACGAGAGCGCTCACAATGTGCCACGACCCTTTCTGATGCGGGGTATTTGTGGATGCTGATGTAGTGGTAGTCACCAATCGAGTTACGCTCCTGTAATCATGTCCTTAAGTCCGGTACCTGGAGCTACGAATGGGTATACATCCTCGTCAGGGTCTATTGGGATATCTATCACGGTGGCGACATCGCTCTTTATAGCTACCTTGATCGCCTTTTCAAGCTCCTGCATCGATCCTACCCTTATTCCCTGCGCGCTGTACGCCTCTGCTATCTTGACATAGTCCGGGCAATTGTGCTGGTGTACTCCGCTGTAGCGCCTGTTGTAGAATGTGCGCTGCCATTGAGCCACCATGCCGAGCATGTAGTTGTTCATGAGGAATACTATTACAGGCAGCTTTTCAAGCACGGATACTGCAAGCGAGTTCTCCGTCATGTTGAACGAGCCATCGCCGGCGATATCCACTACCGGGACATTCGGAGCGGCCGCCTTTGCTCCTATCGATGCAGGGAAGCCAAAGCCCATCGTGCCAAGTCCTGTCGAGCTAAAGAAGGTGCCCGGCGAAATTACGTCAAAGTGTAGCGAGGCCCACATCTGGCACTGCCCTACTTCTGTGGTGACAATGCCTTTTGCAGGTAACAATTCGCGCAACTTTTTCAACGACTTTTTGGCGGTGATCTCCCTTGGGTAGTCCTTGAGGGTCTCAGAATAATACTGTATGAGCTCCTTCCTACGTTTGAGCCATGGGTTGTCCGGCGACCTCCTAGCTATCTTCTTTGAGAGCATCTTGACAAGCGTGCGGAGCGATGACTTGACGTCGCCTACAAGAGCCACGTCTACTGATTTGTTCTTGCCGATCTCGGCAGGATCGATATCCATGTGGATTATGCTCATGCCCTTACCAAATTCGTCAAAGCGGCCTACAGACCTGTCAGAGAACCTTGCGCCGACTGCCACGATGCAGTCTGCCTCAATAATCATCTTGTTGGCCTCTGCATGGCCGTGCATGCCTATCGGACCCATTGCAAGTGGATGATTCTCAGGGAATGCGCCCTTTCCCTTGAAAGTAGTAACCACAGGTATCATGAGTAGCTCGGCCAACGCCTGAAGTTCCGAGAACGCTCCAGAAAGGATCACACCTCCGCCAGCCATTATTATCGGTCTCTCGGCCTTTACAAGAATTTCAACCGCTCTACCCATCTCGCTGAGGTCTGCATCTACCACCGGGTTGTATCCTCTCACCTTGATGAGGTCGGGGAACTTCATGTCCGCGGTGGCCTGTTGCACGTCCTTTGGAATGTCTAGCAGCACAGGTCCAGGCCTGCCGCTCTCAGCTATATAGAAAGCCTTCTTGACCATCTCGGGGATCTCTGTTGCCACTCTTGGCTGGAACGCATATTTCGTGCATGGATTGGCGACCCCAATGATATCTGTCTCCTGGAATGCGTCCTTGCCTATCATGTTAAGCGGCACTTGCCCAGTGACGGCCAAGATTGGGGATGAGTCTGCATAGGCGGTAGCGATGCCTGTAATCAGGTTGGTTGCGCCGGGGCCGGAAGTCGCAAAACAAACACCCGCCCTTCTCTTTATCCTCGCATAGCCGTCAGCCATGTGGGCTGCAGATTGCTCATGCCTGACAAGCACATGCCGCAGGTTTGCGTCTACGAGAGCATCATATATCGGAAGGTTCGCTCCTCCAGGAAGTCCAAAGACTATATCTGTCCCTTCCTTCTCAAGGGCCTGTATCAACGCTTTTGCGCCGGTCATTTCAACCAATTTTATTTTTCACCAAATTTCTCTCTGCAAACGCCTGCTTGCTTGCTGGACAGGGTTTGCTCTAGGCAAGTTTCAGTAGAACCAGAACATGAACGTTATGTTCCCTGTCAGCCCTAGGCATTTTTGATGATTTGCACTAATATAATTTATAAAGTTAACGTCCTTCAAAGCACATAATCCAGTATATTTGCTAGGCCTTGAACGCCGAATGCCGCACTATTAATGCAATATTTGCAAGGCCTTTCTAACTTTCGTCAACCAGCCAGCACAGACTGCATACAGAAGACGATCTGATTGTTAATAGCTGGTTTTTTAGTCACAAGTCGATATTGCGAAAAATGAGATAAAATTCGTTTAAGCAATACCCTCATTACACCTAGCGCTACTGCCCACGCAAACGCCAACAATGGTAAGAAATAGACCCCTGCCCGAAAGCCGGTCACCTGACCGGGGCCGGCCCATAGGGCTTTTATCAAGTTAACATGATACCATCAACTACTTTATTTTACTGCTCTGAAAGGGACGAATCATTAAGAGGATGAAAGTTAAAGTCAGTTTATTAGACTGTATGCTCAGACAGAACACTGTATTGGTGGCTACCACTACTGATTCTGCTAAGATACGGGATCTGATTTACAATTATTTTCAGCTTGCCAAGACTAAAGAGATTGAAAAGATAGAAGAGTTTCTCGACCCGAGTTTTACCAAGTTCGGCGATTCACCTCCGTACGATAGGCGCGACTTTGAGCGCGCTCTGATACTTGAGCAGCTTCAGTTTGCAAGCCTCTCAGACTATGACTTTAAGATCGAGGACCTGAAGACGGAGACGATGGGAGACTCTGCGATTGCGATGTTTGTATTACAGATAACCGGCATGATAGTCGACGACTATAGTTTTCGCGGAACTGCGATCAACAACAGGTCAAGGGCGACCATCGTTCTGAAAAAAGACAAAGGCGGCCAGTGGAAAATAATCCACCAGCACCTGTCAAAACTGGCTGGCTAATCGAACGACCCAGCTTGGCTGACGGCCTTTAGGATCTTTGGATCTTCTTTCTTCGGCTCTTTCTCCTTCTCTTTCAGGAAAATGCTGTACGCTTCCTTGTCATCGGCGTCCCCATGTACAATTGCGCGTACGGCCTTCATCATGGCCACAGGGTAGTCAGACTGCCAGATATTCCTACCCATGTCGACGCCCACCGCACCATGTGTAACCGAGTCATATGTGAGCCTTAGCGCATCAGGCTCTGGCAGTTTCTTGCCTCCTGCGATTATTAGTGGGACGGGACAGCCCTCGGCGACCTGCTCAAAGTTTTCGCAATAGTACGTTTTTACAATATGCGCGCCCTGCTCTGCTGCAACCCTGCACGCAAGACCGAGGTAGCGGGCATCCCGGCCCATTTCTTTGCCGACCGCGGTGACTGCCAGAACAGGTATTCCATATTTTTCGCCTTCGTCCACCAGCTTGGCAAGGTTCGCAAGCGTCTGGTGTTCGTACTTGCTTCCAACAAATATTGAAAGCGCAAGGCATGCTGCGTTCAGTCTGATTGCTTCTTCAATCGAGACGGTGATGGTTTCCTTTGAAAGATCCTCGCCAATGATACTCGTGGCGCCAGAGACTCGCAGCACTATGGGCACATCTGTCGTGGGTTCAACGGATGTCCTCAAAACACCTCTTGTAAGCATCAGAGAATCTGCATAAGGCAGCAGCGGCGCTATTGTCCTTTTCGGGACTTCGAGCCGTTCTGTTGGGCCCAAAAAGTAGCCATGGTCAACCGCGAGCATAAGACAGCGGCCGTCCTCGGGGCGGATTATTCGGGATAGCCTGTTTTTCATTCCCCAGTCCATAAATTATCGGAGTCTAGGGGCCGCTTTTATTATTTATAGTTTCTATGGCACTCTTGCGCTTTTCAAGGCTGACCTTGTGACTCTGGACTACCTATCCATCACCAGACATTCTTGCTCATAGCAAGAGAATAAGTAAAACGAATCGTGCACGCTTGACAAAATAAAAAGGTCGCAAGCCAACTGCACAAGACAGAAGCAGGGTAGAAGATTCGGATCTTATCTTTCCTCGATCTTTGTCGCATATCACTCCTAGTAAAGAGGCAGGACCGAAGACCTTCTGGCGAGGCAGGCTATGGTCGGGGATGCGGTCTAACAGCGGATTCTTCTGGCCAGTTGCTTGCATCGGTCTTTCTTTGAACTTTATTGCAATCGAAACAATCAAAACTGTTTTCTCGCATATCACTACAAACAGAACGAGTTCCACCTGCCTTATCCTGTGAACTACGAAAGAATCGAGAATTGTAGAAATAGTGTCTCGCGACATGTTTTGAGAAAGACAAGACCTTTGATGGGGATCCCTTCTGGAACCTGCCACCGTATCAGCAATTCAGTCAATTATTTTTATTTGGCGGAACGGCAATAAGTGTGAATCAGCTGGCCGGTGTCTAGTCAGCCGCGGGAAGTGTAAATATGAAACTCGCGCCGACCCCGCAGGGGTTATTCTCTGCCCACATCCTTCCTCCATGTGCCTCGATTACGTTCTTTGAGACATAGAGGCCTAAGCCCGTCCCCGATTCTGACTTTGAAACAAACCTGGTGAACAATTTTGGCATTATCTCCGGGTCGATACCCCTACCAGTGTCCAGGATTACAACCTTGGCGAAATCTCCTTCCCGAGTGAGCGTGATATCTATGGAACCTTCCTTTGTGAACTTGATCGCGTTCCCGATCATGTTTGCGAGCACTTCGTAAATCCTTGTCATATCAGCTTCCACATACAGCGGGGGCCCTGGAGTAAAATTGATGGTTAGCCCTTTTGCAAGTCCGGCCCTCATATCCCTGATCGTGTTCAGGATCTTTGCATTCATGTCAAACCTTTCCTTATTTAGTACGAGCCTGTTGCTCTCTATCCTTGTCACATCTAAGATATTTTGTGTCAATTTCTCGAGCCTCTTTGCATTGCGTTCGAGCATCTCGACCTCTTCTTTTGACATAAGCACTCCTCCAGCTTTTTCGGACTCAGACCTGTCCTTCAAGAGCTCTGCTACTCCGAGCAGCGGCTGAACTGGCGTACGAAGCTCGTGAGCTGCGATGTTGATGAACTCGCGCTGCATCTTGTCGTGCTCGTCAAGCTGCTCGTTTGCCCTTTCGAGCTTTATGTTCGATTCTATGAGCGACTCGTTTGTCTGTCTTAGCTCGCTGGTCTTTTCCTGTACAAGTCTGGCGAGCCTCTTATTTGAAGACACCATCATCAGGACTACTGCGCCAGCTATCGCGCCCACTGCGATGATAAAGATGGTATTGAGCGTCCTCTGACTGTCTATGATTGGGGTTATTTCTTCTTCAAAGGTATGGACTGTGATGAGGTAAAGAACCGCAAAGTCTATGCCGTCTATTTGCACGCTTTGGTATGCAAGCGTCATGCTAGCGTCCCCGGTACTAATGTCCTCGAAGCCTCCCTGCCCTTGCAATGAACGTCTCAAGAAATCGATAATCTGGTTACTTGTGTCTTCCGGCAGTTGCGACCGGTACTCTTCTGTGAAAACATTCATCCCGATATGTGATTCGTTTGAGGAATAGTGTATCGTGCCCGTGCGATCTACAAGACCCGTGGTACTCTGAAAATCAGAGGATATCTTCGACTGGAGGAACCGGCCGACATTGATCGGCTGGATAGATGCCACGATGACGCCTCCAAATTCGCCGTTGTCGTTCAATACCGGATGCGACATGAAAAACCGGTGGCTACCATCTAGCGAAGCAATCACGCTCGTGATATAGGGTTCAAGAGTCTGCTCTGGGACCTGAAAGTAGGGTCTATCACTTCTGTCTGCTCCCAGAAATTGCTGATACAGAGTCGCGTTTTCAAAAGAACTTGACCAGATCAACCTGCCTTCACTATCCAGCCATAGGTAGCTGTCTGTTATGTCGCTCGTAGATTCCTGGGCAGCCCCTATAGTCAAACGTGCGCGGGATACTTCTTGAGCATGGACAGATGAAGAGTTGGCTATGACCTTCAGGTTTGTCATCACTGACTCCATCCTGATCTTTAGTATCTCAGAAAGGTCGTGCGCTGCTATCCTAGAATTTTCGTGCACTTCTTCAAGCGCATTCCGTTCCATTGCATCAGCCACATAACTTGAATAAGAGTATGAAGCGACGGCCGTCGAAACAACTGCCACAATGACTATAAGAATTACGATGGCGTCTGTTCCAGTCAACAAGCGCCCAAAATGCAAATGCACAGTGCGATCACCATCATGAGACATTTGTCGTTATTATTATTTCAAGAAGGCATTATACTATAGATTCTTCTATAGTGCCATTGTAGTGTGCTGTGTCGTAATCTGAAGTTGTGGTCTCCGGCATGTCCATGCTTTTCATAGAAAAGCACACGTTTTCCATCTCTTGCCGCAAACAAGACGAATAGAAGAGAGCATCTACAAAAATCTGCACGTCTTTTTGTCAGCCCATTTCGGAGTTCCTATTTTAGGGCACTTGGATTACCATTGCCACGAAATTTCCTTGTTTTCGAAACAAAGATAGAGAAGCAAGAATAGCCTCCAGGAGCTGTTCGCAACATCTCTGAAAAAGTGACAGGAGCATCAGATTCGCCGGTATAATGAACGGTAGTTGCGCTAGTTCATTGTAGGCAAATAGCGTAAAGACATCAAGTCCTGCTGGCCACTGCAAAGCGAAAAAAATGGGAGAAAATCTTGTGGTAAGCTTCGCCGATAGATGCGAAGCCGCTGCCAGTTCCTTTGTCGCCAGCAATACGGTCTCCATCCCAAACAAGCAGTTTGAAAGCGGCCTTGGTCAGACGAGCTATCACCTCACAGAAA
>DASVCY010000103.1:0-2009 GCA_036381375.1 Nitrososphaera sp.
CATCGCAACTTCAATTTTGCAAGTACGATACGAGTCATTAGCTGCTGTTGCTATAAATACTAGAAACCATCTCATCCTTTTGTTGGGCAAGGTTACATTCAGCAGGGCAGAACATGATTTTCTGATTCGAAACGAAGCTTGCCGGATTGCAACATGCCACGACAATATTCCTCATGTCGTGCCAGTGTCGTATGTGTTTGAAGATGGCGCGTTCTACATTGCGACTGACTATGAAACCAGAAAGTACAAAAACATCAGGGAGAACAGCAAGATAGCCCTGGTAGTTGACACTTATAGCTCTCTTGGAAACAAGGCCGTCTGCGTGCAGGGCATAGCCCAGGTGATCGAAAGCGGAAGCGAATTTGTCCGGCTCTACAAGATATTTCAGCAGCGTTTTGAGTGGGTGAGAAGAGATCCATGGAGCGAAGGTGAGGCGCCCTTCATCAGGGTGATCCCAACCAACAAAGTCAGCTGGGGCCTGAAATGACGGCGCTCAGGAAGAAGTTCGACGATGCGGCTGGCAAGATATGCGAAGCAATCCTGCCAATAAGACACGAGTACTATCTTGGCAGGGGAAAAGAGCTGGCAATATGCACTCTATCGAGCATTGATCTTTTGCAAGAAATTTCAGAATCCAAAATAATAATGGACAAGATCGCAATAGCCGGAAGACTCTTGTCAGAAAACAAGGGGATCGATAGCATGATAAAGTTCGCCATCGAACACCCAGAGTTGAGACGCATAATCCTTTGCGGCAAGGAGGTTAAGGGGCACAGTGCAGGTCAGGCATTGCTTGCGCTTGCCCAAAATGGCACCAACAAGGACGGCAGAATAATCGGAGCCCTCGGGCCCTATCCGATACTCAAATCTCCAGCCAAAGACATCAACACTTTTCGCAAGCAGGTTGAGATCATTGATATGATGGGTATTGCCGACATCAATACCCTGAGGTCTGCCTGTCTCGGTTGACTTTGTTCTTTTTCTTGTACTCTTCCAGTATGTCTTCAGGTCCCATACCAAGCTCAATTGACGCCTGAACGACAAAGTGCCATATATCGATGAGCTCCTCCTTTGCTGCGGCGCTGTCAAGCGGCGTCGGCTTTTTCCACCACTTCCAGTTGGTAAGCCGTTGTAACTCCACGGCTTCGTGGATTATGGCGGTGGACAGAGCAGATATCCGGCCTTCAGTGGAACCGGGGTACCGTGAGAGATCCATCATGGAAGCAAGTTCCTTTTGCATTGAAAAAATGGCCTCAAGAGTGTCCAACATCAAAACTGTTAGTCAAAGGGGTGGCGTAAAAAGGATTGTTATCCGACTAGTGTCGAAATCTGAAGGTGCGTGCGAAAGCTTTAAGGCATGAGGCTAGCCTATTAGCAATGGCAATGGTTTCTCACAGTTCTGCCAGTAATAACAAGCAGCATCCTCCTCCTTCCGTCCCCGAATCTGAACGCACTGACTCTACTTCACTTGGGAATGTACTGACCGCATGTCTTGACATGCTAAAGATCGAAGACCCTTCCACTCGCAAAAAAGCAGTCGAATTCATTGGAAGCGTCCCGCTCAACACCATCAATACTTATGGCAAGTGGATTACTGCTGCGAAGGCAATAGCCGACGCATGTGCCGTCACTGGCAGGCGTTTGTCTCAGTCTGAAATGTGTGACTTTTTAACCGTGGCTGCCAAGGGCGTTGATTCAAAGAGAGCAGGGGCTAAGACTGTCAACGATGCAACTTTTCACATTTATGAGGACATCATGGAAAACTACCTAAAGGCCGACGAAACTACCAAATTGCACTACCCTCGCATAATAGTCGACACCATCTCAGCCCTTGACAAGGGAGTGGATACCAGAGGAGAGCCAGTCGGAGTCTATAGCTTGGAAAGATACTACCAAGAAAGGAAAACGACTGCGATACATGAAGACCCGGCAGCATCTTATGTGGCGGTGCCATTGAGCAGTAATGATGTAAAGTTGTTGCACGCGAATGAACCTCTTTCTTACAGCGA
>DASVCY010000104.1:0-4548 GCA_036381375.1 Nitrososphaera sp.
CCCTGCACAGTTATCGTGGCTGGCAGCTTGGTAAAGTCTTTCTTCAACGTGCCAAGCTTGCCCTTTACAGAAAGCAAGTTTCCTTCTTTGGATATCTTCACGCTGGCAGGCGCTTCTACCTCTGCCATTATTTCTTGATCAGTAGACGTAGCCAACTAGAACTCCTCCCAATCCTTCTGATACTGCTTCATGATGAGACATTACTCCCTTGCTGGTCGATACTAGCAAAATTCCCATGCTATATGCGGGCAGGAATTGCCTCTCCCAATCAAAGTAAGCGTCCTTTTTAACCGAAAAGCGCGGAGTAATAATGCCGCACTTGTTTATCTTTGCCAGTAGCTGAATTCTGAACTTACCTGCCCTGCCATCATCGATTTGTTCGAATTCGCCAATATAACGGTGCTTTTGCATTACGCGCAGGACCTCGCCAGCGAACTTGCTTGCCGGAACAACTATGCATTCTCTCTTTCTTCTTGATTCGTTGTTGTATATTGTTGTGAAGAGGTTTGAAAGAACATTTAGTGCGGGCATTCCATTTTCACCTACTCGTATTTCACGAATCCGATACTGTTAGCGACTTCTCTAAAGCACTGCCTGCAAAGCATCAAGTTGTATTTGCGGATGAGACCGTTATATGAACCACACCGTTTGCACCATCTCGTTCCTCTACCGTGCGCGAGTTTTTTTCGCCCCGTAATTTCATATTCTCTTGGTTTTGGCATTATTGACTATTCAACCTCTACTCCAAATTCCTGCTTGAAGAATGCGATAGCTTCATCCTTATTTATCCTGTGAGTCTTGCCGATTTTTGCGCTCCTTCTGCTTTTCCTTGCAATCCGATACCCGGGTCTGCTCAGTACGATATTGACATCCATTCCAAAGATTCCGATTTCTGGGTTGTACTTTGTGCCGGGAATGTCGATGTGTTCATGGATCCCAACTGAAATATTGCCAAAATCATCAAACGAGGACGCCTTTAACACATTTCTCTTCGCCACGATGATACGCTTTAGGAATTCTATTGCGGGCTCGCGCCTCAGGGTCACGATAGCGCCTATCGGCTCGCCTTTGTGTATACCAAAGTCTCTGACCGTCCCTTTTGCACCACGGACTGCTGGTTGTTGGCCAGTAAGCTCGATCAACGCCTTCTTGGCTTTTTCTATCGGATCTCCGGACTTGCCGACTCCGATATTGATTACGACTTTATCGACGCTTATTCTTTTCATGCGTTGTTGTTCTAACTGTTGTTGACTCAATCTAGTTCACCTTTATCACTGGCTTGTCCTTTCCGACAACCATAACCATTTCAACAGGAAGCTCTACGGACTTGCTGTCGAATGATACCAGGGCTCGCTTTGGGAGCGAGAATATGCCATCCTGTATGTCTTCGATCTTGCCCACTGCACCGGCGTTCTCCCCCGTAATGATGAGCGCAATGGCGCCCTTTTCAAATGCAATGTGGTTCTTTATCTGAACCTTAGGCAGATCGATTACACAAGTGTCTCCAACTCTGAGATTCTGATCGCTTATCAGAGTCTTGCCATCATGGAATCCATATTGGATCCTTTTGCCCCTGATGGTCGTCTTGCTTGTAACCTTTACCAGTTTAACCGCCTTTTCAGCATCTTCAATTGGAACAGCGGTCAGAAGCTCAGAATTCTTTGGCGACATGCGGTACGCCTGACCATTTGCAAACTCTACTACGTCCATCAAGCCAACAGCGAGATTTGCGTCATACCTGACGACACCATCAACCTTAACTTTGCCGGCGTTCAGTATCCTCTCTGCTTCGCGCATTGTGCTTGCCACCTTGAGTACATCGCGGAGAACCATCCCAAGAGGATATGCACGGTGTTTTGGATGAGGACCGGGTTTAACTCTGAGGACGAATTGGCTTTCCTTTCTTCTAATCGACCAGAATGTCGGAGACATCTGCCTCTTCACTCTAGTGTCACCGCCTTTTTTGCCCATTACTCATCGGCCTCCTCCTTCTTTGCTGCCTTCTCTTGTTGTTTTCTTTCTTCCTTCTTTTCAGAAGTATCTGGTTTGACGCCTTGCAACTTGTTTGCCCTGAACTTGTCTTCCAAGTTGAGAGCAGTTATCATGACATTTGAAGCATGAATTGGAACCTTTACCTGGCCACCGCGGACTTTTTCCCTCTGCATGCCTTCTATGTGAAGTGTTCCATTCTCTGTGTTTACTTTTTCAACCTTTCCTCCGCGACCCTTGTATTCGCCGCGGACCACCATTACAGAATCGCCCTTCACGACGCGCACGGTTTTCCTTTTGTATTCCTTGCGAAGCTCGTCCGCAAGTGGCGCGCCGAGCATCTTGTCACGTTGGTGTTTTGCAACGTGGATTAGTTTTGGATTAATGCCTGCCATGATTCTTTTCACCTAGATTATCATTCCCGCCAGGTTGGCAATCCTTGGCCATTTCTCTGCTGCTTCTGCCGCTACGGGGCCCTTGATGTCGGTGCCCTTGATCTCGCCTTCAGGAGTCACAAGGACGGCGGCATTGTCTTCAAATGAGACGCGCACGCCGTTGAGTCTTCTAATTGGATACTTCTGCCTGACTATCACTGCACCAAAAATCTGTTTGCGCAATTCGGCCGGTCCTTTTTTCACTGTTACCGTGACGAAATCTCCGACCGCCGCTGCCGGCTGTCTAGAGTGTCTGCCCTTATATCTAGTCACCATTGCAATGCGCAGTATCTTTGCACCGGTGTTATCCGCACATACGAGCTCGGCAGTTACCGGTAGGGCTCTTGTAATATACGGGCGGAATTCTTCGACGCCCTTTGCAGAAACTGCTCTTGACTTAGCTCCTGCTGCCATCCTTTGTGTTCACCTCGATCACTACAAATGAAACAGTCTTTGAAAGCGGTCTGCATTCCGCGACTCTTACCTCCTCTCCTTCCTTGACGTCAATGCATGGCGGCAAGTATGCGTGCACCTTTGACCTGCTCCTCTGATAACGCTTGTACTTCGGCGCAGGCTTTGGATACTCCCTTGAGACAACTACCATCTTGGGCGCTTTGGCACTGGACACAATTCCTGTCAGCAGCTTGCCTCTTACAGAGAGGGTGCCGTGAAATGGACAGAGATCGTCCTCACATGTTTTTCGCGGAGAGATAACAGATACGCCGATATTCCTAACCATAAATCATCACTCTAATTATTCAATCGTGATATACGATCCTCAGGTCTTCCTATCATTGATGAACCACTTATAAAGCAAACGCCAGAGTGTGTCTTGATTTGGACCCGTTTGGCTGCTTTTTTTGCTATTTGTTTTATTGAAGAGTCTGTTACTGTCCGTATCGATATCGTGTTTCTAGTTTCAAATACTATCGAGCCTCTGACACCTTGTAGCGAAGGATCTGTCGACTCCATGATCATTGCTTCAAGGCCGATGATCTCGTGAACGATCACATTTGCAGGAGTTGTCATCATCATTTCTTGGCCTTCCTTTCGTTAAGAAGTGTCATGATGCGAGCAATATCACGCCTTAGCCACTTGATGTTACCAGTCTCCTTCTTGAGCGTACCCTTCGATTTTTCCACATTCAGTTTTGCGAGATCTGCCTTCAGCTCGGCCAGCTTGTCTGCAAGATCCTCATTATTCATTTCGCGAAGAGTCTTAAGCTTAAGCCGCGCCATCTTGTTTTCCTCCTTCTGGTTGTTCGGCTGTTGTTGCTTCTACGCCGGAGCCGGATGATGCTTCTTCCTGCGGCACTGGTGCAGATGCTGCAATTGCCTGAGACTCGACAGATCCGTCCTTTAATTGAAACTCTTGCGGGAGAGCAGCCTTTGATGCAATCCTGAGCTGGATTCCCATCAGGCCCATCTTTGTTAGAACTTCGGACACACCGGTGGTGACAATCTGACCCGCGATGTCGCCGCTCTTTGGCACAACTCCAATTGTGTGCTTTTCAAAGTGGGCGCGTTCTGTACGGAGCTTACCCGATATCACAACTTCGACGCCTAGTGCGCCAGCATTCATTATAGTGTTGAGTGACCACATGGCTGCGCGCCTGAATGCCGTTCCGCGCTCTATGAGCTGTGCAATCCTGTTGGCCATGATATGTGGATTCATTTCAGGTGTTGTAACTTCAAGTACTGAAATCTGCGGATTCTGGAGACCAAACTTTTGCTCGATCTTTGCCATAAGGTCCTTGATACCGGTCCCTTTTCGGCCAATAACAAGGCCTGGCCTTGTGACAAATACCGTGATTCTTGCACCCACCGGAGTCTTTTGCACTTCAACTCCACCATAGCCTGCATCCTTAAGAGATGCAGCAAGGAATTCGTTGAGCTCCATATTGCGGAAATTGTTTTTTATCACGTTCTTGACTGCACTCATTGTATTATTCCTCTCCCCTTGCTTCCTGTGCCACAAGCTCCACGTGAACCAGTGTGTCATTCTTTGGACTTGATCTTCCCATTGCACGCGGAGTGAACCTTTCGAGCTTGGTGCCCTTATGAACGACAGCGCTGATAATCTTGAGGCGATCCAAATCCATCCCCTTGTATTCTGCATTTGATTC
>DASVCY010000105.1:0-17211 GCA_036381375.1 Nitrososphaera sp.
TTCTCACCATATGCTATCTCATCCCCATTCTGACCTTTGACCCATACTGCAGAATTGATGTCGCTATCCTGCATACTTGCAGCCACCACAGTCACGTTACCATCGGCCAAATTGTAGCTGATAGCCTGATTGCGGTCCTGACCATATGGCTCGCCAACTATCAATATCTTGTCTCCGGATGGCGAGAACCTTGCAAACTGCAGAGTTTTGGTGTCAAACGGCAAGACTATAGTTTCAAAGCTGTCCGGATCGATCAATCTAAACAACAAAAGATCCATAGAGAATGAAACGTCGGGACTATCAACAACAATATCTAGCGCCAAGATGGATTCACCGTCAGGGCTCAAGTCCATCAAACGATCTATCTGGACGTTCTCTGCCAAGACCTCCGATCCCGATGTTTGGTATATCGCCGGCTTTACCAGTATTGAAACATTGTTGCTTCTGACTTTGTTGATGCTGTCGTTCTGGGACCATTTCGCCACTCCGTAAAAAGTGAAATTGCCGGCAGCATCTGGGAAAAAGCCGGCGCTTGCGCCCTGGCTGCAAAGGAAACTACCATCCTCCACTTCGCTCTCTTCAAGCAGCACTTGGGTTCCATTCGGAGCAATCAGGTAGACCGAAACTACTATGCTCGATCCGGGGTCTGTTATTCGCCCGCTTTCAGGATCGCTCACGGGGTCTCTCTCTTCCACATCAGACGTCGGGCCGGGGCAGATTCTTCCTCTGATGGTTGAGTGCCATGCCTGCGAAACCTCTGATTCTGTAGCCCATATCTCAAATGTATTCTCGATGTCTGGCCGAGCTTCCTGTGCCGATGCAAAGGAGCTGACCCCTACAAACAGAGTCAGCACAACAACAAATGCAGACATCAGAGCTATGGGTTTTGCAAGGCCATTGCCGCCAGCCACCTTGTTTGATAGCATACTGATTGTATTAAGATTTTACCCAAATACTCTGAATTGAAACAAAAGTGCACAATCCTTTTACGCAGGTTGCTTGAATTGCGATTAATTGCCAAAGCTGCCAGTAGCCGCTTTCACCCTCTTTAGTGTGACAATCATCCTGTCAGGCAGTTTTGTGGCTGATGCTAATGCTCAAGCCGTCAACCACAGGTGTAATTCGATTTCATTTCTTTTGAGCCTTTGGCTACTCCCTCTCTCCGTAACTGTGGCACTGTCAAATGGCGTCAGCCACACACTATCCAGTAATCTAAAATAATACTAAAAGACAGTAATGGTCATAGTGGCATCAGACACAGACCTTCCACATGCATTTCCGCCGATAGTAAGAACAACGGGAATTGTCATGCTTGTTGTAGGCGGATCATTTCTCATAATGATGTCGCTTACAGTTTCGTTCCTTGGCTATTCCGACGACGCTGATTTGCTAAACAGGACATACTTCTTTTTTGTGGCTGTTACCGTATCCGGCGGCATTATCGTAGTGATGCATAACATAACACTGGCGAACAACCTGGCACAAAGGAAGTAACAGTATTGCTGCCGATAACTATTGGCGACCCTGCGGTTGCATCAGGTGGCGGAAATTTGATTTTCCTCTACGGCGGCATTGTGGCAGGTATCGCTGGCTCTATCCTCCTTTGGTGGTATTTCACTCACAGAAATAAAGAACGGCCTAGTTAGCGGTTGTGTCAGGATCGCAGGCGCGATTTTCTCCCTGTCAGATTTCGGATGATAAGCTTGTTTTCGGTTGATGTGGTAACTTATCGGCACACGGACTGACTGGGTGGGTTATGCCTCAACTGTTGCAGTACTATCGGCGGCAATAGTCAGTACCTGAGGGTTTACAAATCCTGAAATCATTTTAAGGTTGGCGTGGACTATAACGAAGTGAGAGGTGCACAAAGCTCCATTCCAAAACCAGTTGTTTATGTTCTCGGTCATCCTGATGTGATCAAGTTTGTGATTAAAGGAAAGAAGGTAGAGATCGAATCTACCGAAGGTAAGTCTGATGACTGGGTGGCTCTCGGAAGATGCGCGCATAGTTCTCGGATTCGTAAGAGCGCATCAGTTTTGTACAGTAAAGCAGATTTCTGCTGCAATCGGCGGTCGCCTTGCCGATCATGAAATAGATAGAATCTTGAAGCGTTTGCAATCATTTGGGCTAGTCGAGGTAGAAGTTGATCGCATAGAGGACAAGTATTTCCCACTTTAGCTAGCCGACGAAAGTTAACACCCTTTTCCAGCCGATTGCAAGGTGACAGAACCCATCTGCTGCGTATAAAAGTGAAAACGCGATGCCAAATACAGCTGCGACTATCAGAAGCGTCGAGTGATAGCCCACATGCTTTTAGCAAGGTATCTTTTGAGCTTTTACCTAAATAACATAGATGTTTTTGAGCCTTTTGCCTATTTCGTCTTGAATCGTGCAAACATTATAGAGGCTGCGGCGATTGAGCCCATGATCACAAGAGGCACTCCTGGTGCAAATTCTGGAGTCATTGTAGTTCCCACGATTTCCACCAACACTGTCGACCGATGATCCATCGTTCCGTCTGTGATGTTGACGATTGACCATCCTTCGATTTTGTCAATATCTGCAGTTATCTTGGTACAAAACTCTTCGCTCTGCGTTGACAGGCAGTCTTTGGATTGCTCCGCTAAAGAGTAGTATGGGTAGAGCTGTGTTCCGTTGATAAAAACAGCCATGTCTCCATCTATCAGACTGCTTGGCAGGTACAGCATCACGTCCCTTTCTCCAATTCTGTCTCCGGCCCGGGGTCCCTGAAGAGTCATCGAAAGAGTCTTTGTATTCTCGTCGATTTTGGGTCCGTCGGTTGTTGCCTCGTACCCCATGTTCATGAACAAGTTGTACTGAGGATTTCCGTACTGGCTGATAGGCTGCGCAACTCCGCTCACGGGCCCTTCCACCAAGGGTATCGTCTTGGAAGGGGCAGTGCAAGGCTGGCTGTTGTTGCAGATTTCGGTAAAGGTTAGGTAGAGGCCAGAATTTACCGGGTTGAAGTCGATGCCAGATGCCTGAATGCCACTGTTTATGACGTGAGCCATAATGGTGCCATCCCTGTTCAGGACGCCCCCTCTCTCGTAACAGGCACCGTTCACGTGACCTTCACTTGCTGAAGAAAGGATGGTTTGATTTCTTGTTCCATCGGGCGATATTGCAACCAATGGTCCTCCACATCGATAGTTGCCAACCGAATAAACAATTGCCGAATCATTGAACACCCATCGCGGAGATTCAATAGGGTAAGCCTGCTTCCATATTATCTGTGAAGAAACGACGTAAGGTTTAGCGTCAGTCGAATTGTCACGATTGCTCTGCCCAAGCTCCAGGGCAACGAGCTCATCGCCATAGCAATTCCCATCTATGCTTATCTGACAAGGCTGCTGATCTGTCACCTGACGGACAAGCAGGAGCGTTGTTCCATCTTGGCTAAGGTCAAAGTACTGGACGTTTTGGACAGTTTCAATCAGAGTCTCAGACCCTGTCCTGAGGTCATGAGTGCGTAGTTCGTAAGCTGGCGAATCACTCTCTCTGAAATTAGGATGGAACATCAAGTAGATAATGCGGTTACCATCTGGCAGCCAATCAAACTCGGTAAAGTTTCCATGAAACTGAAAATTCTGGGTTGCTCTGGTTTTCAAATCAAATATTTGGAGCTGGCTGGAGGATTCCGGCGGTAGCATGTGTGTATAGGCTATCTTGCTCCCATTTGGGCTGAAGCGTGGCGTAGAGATGAATTCGCCCTGCTTGAATTCTGCAATCGTCATCAGCTTTGTTCCATTCGCCCCGTACAACATTACCTTGGGTTCAAAGCCGGAAGTTGAAACTACAAGAATGTCTTCCACAGGACTCCAGTCCGCCGGGCCGTCTGCATTAGAGATTTTCCAAGTGCTGTTGTATAACAGGGGCGGAATCAGTGTTTCTGATGTTGCTTCTGCAACCGCATCTCTTGGCATAAGAAAACTTGGATAGGCAAGGATGAATATGATGACAAGAATCAAGCCCGATACAAAGCTAAATGGCAACTGATGTGGATTATGGCATGTTGCTTTTGAATATTTGGCCTTCATGATTGGCCAAAACACCCTTCATTGTCTATCCGTCCCATTATGTCGCCGCCTATTGCCGGAGTTGACAGCCCGCCTATGCAGTATAACCTATACTCAACCGGCTCTTCCATCAAGTTAGAGTTATCAAAAACTATTGCCAGTGTACGCGTTCGCTCGATAAAGTCGTCAGGAGGCTCTTGCAAGACCTGCTTGGAAATGCTATAAGCCACGATCGCCTTCGTTCCTTCCCTGATTAGCTCAACTTGTGCATCGGGATATTTTGAGACGAAATATCTGGCCTCCAAGGTCTCATTGGCCCTGCTAATCAGGACATCCTTGTGCAGTGTGAAGTCTATCACCTTCGAGGACTTTACGCTGACTGTCGCAGCCGCAAATCCTGTTGTTATATCGTCAGATTTGTCGTCGTACAGGATAATGGCGCACCAGCCGATTGGGCAGTCAGGGCCTGCAGCCACTCCCCAATCTCTGACGCTTGTCACAATTACTTCCCTTCCTTCAAACATTTGCCGCAGCATTGAATCCTGCATTGCGATTTTGATTGCTTGATCGGCGATTCTGCCCGGCCTTGGACTATATTCGCCTTCAAGAATGGGCGTGATGCTATGTGCTTGGCCAAAGAATGCTGAGAACATTGACACAAAGATTATTCCAGCAGCGAGCCCTGCACCTACTGGCGGAGCCATGCTACTATCGGCCAACAGTTAGCTGATGGGAATAGCTTCTTTTGAGCCTTTGGCTACTGTTTGTACCCACCATTTCTTTTTGCAGTTATTATCACGCAAGACATTGCTATCGAAATTCCTGCAACAATTATTGACAGCGAGCCGGCAAATTCTGGTACTGCAGTAGTGCCTACAATCTCTATTATGTCTGCCCTTTCAGGTAGCATTGAAACAGAGATTGTGGTGATGTTCTCATTTACTGGATTGCCATAGTAGCGCGGACTATAATCTATGCCATGTACCTGATGCTTCCCATCCAGAAATACGCTGTATGGTCCGCCCAGCATCTCTTTTGGGAACGTGACTGTAAACTCAGCCGCATTGTCAGAATGTATTGTCAGCTTTTTTGCTCTGCGTTAAATTCATAGCTGCATATAGGCGCGCTGAATGTATTGACAGGAAATTGCCTCCCCTCTATGTCTATTGTCAGAGAATTGGCATAGGGAGTAAAAGCGAGGATGTTTGCACCGATTATATCTATGGTTTTGGCGCCTGCTGGAAAACCAACATCCATCGTTATGTCACCTTCTGTAATATTTTGAATATTGTACTCTACGGGTACTTCATCGATAAACACCACAAGCTCTGGGTATCTGCTGGCATTCTCATCGTGGATTAGTTGCTGTGGAATCGTAATTGTTAGTGTGCCGTCACTGTTGCTTTCAGCGAGCGAAACCATCAAGGTAAGGGCTGCAGGGTCAGCCTTTATTTCGCTGATGATGGCACCGCCGGTTACTGTGTAAGAAACACTGTGCGCTTTGCCGCAAGCCCCGTCAACTACAACAGCAGTGGATTGTTGTTGCTGCTCAGCCGCAAAGGCAGCATGTGGGAATAACGGGATTGCTAGTCCAAATGACAGCAGGAACGATAATACAATTGAGATAGCCATTTTCATATAGTGCAGATGCCTCGCTCTCTGCTGTCAGCTAGCTTGCAGCATATAATTTAGTTTTATGCAGCCAGCGTCTAAGCCCATCTAATCTTTTGAGCATTTGGCTATTTCCTGACCCTGCAATATCCCAAGGTTGCTGCAATAACTGAGGCTAACAAAATCGGCAGTATTATCGAGTTAAACTCTGGAATGACGTAATCTCCTTTGATCTCGATTTGCCGCGTACCTTCTGCAAACTCCAATCGAATCTCATCAGCATCAGAGCGGTCAGAGCTAGTGGTGGTTAGAGGCACCTGTATCCCGTCTGCAAATGCGAAAAACTGGTCCTCTGCGGCAAGGACTTCCGGGCCAAATCTGAGAGAAATTGTACCGTTGGATTCTGAAGACAGGGATATGACGAGCGAAGTCCGTTCCACATCCGGTCTGATGTCTGTAATCTTGTTGTTGCATCCGGAAATCAGATATTGGATTGGATGGCTGTCTTCGCCGTCACCGATGGCATAGACCCGCCAGTCAGAGCCGCCGCCATAGGGGCGGAACGTGAATGTTGTTTCTGCGCTTCTAATTCCTTTGTAGGTTACAACCACAGTGTAAATCCCGTCAGTATTCATCAGGCCTCCTCCAACGAAGGAATAATTGTAAGACCCGTCGGCGGCTGGCTCAACTTGGTCTATTCTGTCGATATTGCCCTGCGGGTCTTGCACTTGTATCAAGACCGGGGCGTCTATGGTAACGCCGACTATGCGTCCCGTAACAGTGATGATGTCGTCAAGCTGGACGCAGTCATGGACCACCTGAGCCGTCAGCTCCCCTGTCTGCCCCAGAGCTACTCTGGCGTTACTAGCTGAAATCGTAAGAATAAAAGCAATAATAATTGCCACGGAAACCAACATGTGCCGCTTCATTTTTGACTCGTTTCATTCTGGGCTCTGTTAGGGGGAGTTTAAAAAGTTGATCTCCCCTAATGCTGCTGCGTCTTTTGTGATATGCCCCTCACAACATAGCTGACTTGAATTCTACTGAAGGAGATGGTCTGGAGTCATCACAAATGATGCAACAGTATCTGTTCAGCTAGGTATTTGCCTCAAATGGCAACCTAATTCAATAGTGTTTACCGCGCAAAAAGGTTTGAAAAACATGCAAGAAGGTCTGCAAAAGTGCAGAAAGGTATGAAAATCGACAAAAATACTGATGTTGAAAAAAGTACGGGCCCAGAGGGACTCGAACCCTCGACCAACTGCTCCGCAGGCAGCCATTCTATCCAAGCTGAACTATGGGCCCAGCATAACGACAATTTGCAGACCTTAATTAAAACCTAGTAGCTAGCCAGCCTCTTTTATAGCTGCATCGGCTCTTGCGCTGTCTGCAAGCGACTTGCTCAGCATCTCCGATGACTTTTCATATTCACTCTGGTCGCCAGTGGCAAGGTAATTGCGGAAGTGCTCGTTGCTCTGCATTTCTGATTGGATTGCGCTGACAAGGTAGCCATGAGCCGTCTTGTAGCGTTCTGGCGTATCGAGGCTGTTGGCTCTGTCTATCAGAGCCTGGTACCTAGGTAGGTATTGGTCAATGATCGAGATCATTGTGGCATTGTCGTACTCTTTTGCGCGCCACTTTCCCTCCTCGTTCTGGTATTCGCGGGTCAGGGAGTTAGCATCAATGATGATCTGCTCAATGGAGCGCCTGTAGTCATTGTTCCTAGACGCCTCTACTTGCAGGGCTATCATGAATCCTACGAGCGCGGTAATTGCCGCAATGCCACCAATCGTGACTATTCGGCTTGAACGCTTTTTCTGGCGCATTCGTATATCTGTGCCTGCCTGCTGTCTGTGGGGCTAAAGAATAAAATAAATGCTTTCTTCACTGGAGCTCTTCAAGAGCCTTTCTGTCGGGCTTGCCTGGCGTGGCTATTATCTTGATAAACTCCCTGTCGCTTCCCTCCCAACGTATGTAGTCGACAGTATGGCGGCTGCAAAATGCGATCGTAGTTTCGTCCTCATTCCACTGCATGACACATCCGCACGGAAGGTTTCTGGACGCCACTTGTCTTGTTTGACTGCCATGGGATTTAATGGTTGCAAAAGCATCTTCTAGGGAAGATTGCACCTTTAATGAGTGATGACTGCGTTGACTCCTGCATGAAGAAAAAAGAACAAGCACGCCAACAACTAGTATGATGACGACAAAAGAAGCGGTTGAGGCCGTGCAGCAGGTCTGGCGTGCCTCCAAACAGACCACTTCACAAGCGAAGCTCTGGAACTGAATAATCGAGCTGTGTGGTAAATTTACTTTACAAACAAGTATTATATGACGCGCGGTGAAATTGAGGCAGAAGAGAGGATTGGCTGAGGTACAACCGAGTGAAAAAGAAGAAGCACCTGACACCAAGAAGTCGATTGCCCAGCCACCACTGAACCTCCTTTTCAACCCATCACTGCTTGTCCGAAAGGATGTCTGGAACATAGACGTCGCGCTCTTGCTTGAAATGTTCCTCCGGCTGATAAATGCCACAGGAAACAAGGACCTCCGCATCTGTGGCATTGCGGCTGTTTCATCTTCGATGATATACAGGCTCAAAGTCGAAAGCATTTTCGCGCTTGAAAAAATTGCTATGCAAAAGAGGGGAATCAACGATCCTGCAGACCAGCAACCGATACCGCAGCTCAACCCTGTAGACCTCCCCTTTAGGATCGAGTCTACATATCCCGTGTCGGTTGAAGACCTGCTGCACATGCTTGAGAACATGATAATGGAGCTTGCAAACCCGCGGCCTAGGAAAAAGCAGGTGGAGCTCCAGCCCGTTCAGAGCTTTGATTTTGACCAGTACCTTGTAAAGTTTGAACAGATAATCCAGCAATATGAGGACATGATAATGGACATCCTGAGCGCAGATGGGGTTCTGATGTTCAAGGCTCTTGTTGCCAAGGCCGAGCTTGTCGAAGTTGCAAGGTATTTCATCGCCATGCTGTACCTTGCAATGAAGGGGAAAATCACGCTGGAACAGACGGAGGATTCTGACGATGTCAAGATGACATACATCAAACCACAACAGTAGCAGCAATAACAGCAGCCATAAATAACACAATTATCCAAATAGAACTGGCTTGCGCGAATCTTTTCCAGCACAAGAAGTATCCGCACGGATTGAGGCGGCTCTATATTCTGCTGGCAGGCCGCTGACAGTTGACGAGCTGATACGGGCATCGGGAACAAACTCTAAAGAAAAGACTCTGCGCGTAGTCAACGACCTGATGAAAAAGGTCAAGACAACATTCAAGGCGATCGAGATAGCGCAACTGGAAGATGGCACCTACGTGCTGCAGCTCCGTCCAGAATATACACCGCTTGTGAGAAAGTTTGCCCAGCACCCATTGGTACCGTCGGCAGCTCTCAAGACATTATCCTACGTAGCATACGAGCAGCCTGTCACTTCAAAGAGGTTAGTCCAGATCAGAGGAAGCCAGGTCTATTCTCATATCAAGCTGTTAGAACAGCTGCAGTTCGTGGAGCACGAAAACTTGGGTAGGCTCAAGGTATATCGCACGACGCCCAAGTTTCAGAGCTACTTTGGCATAACCGACCTGAACGCAATGAAGAGCAAGCTGGTGGCCACTAGCAACAAAAAGCCTTTGTCACCCTCTCCCCGAGCTGCTGCTAATACTCCTACTTCTGCCACTGCAAACCTGGCTCAACCCCCAGAAAAGTCTTAATTAGAGTGAAAAATTAACTACTGCACTGCTATGCGAAAATCGATAGAGAACCTTGCAGGCCGCAAGCTGACCGGCGGACGGAAGGTTGCGATGAGAGGAAGACGCAAGTTTGAGATTGACAGGTATCCAAATGAAGCCGTGGTGGGCAGCACCCAGATCGTTGCCAGAAGGGCACGCGGGGCAAACGTCAAGGCAGCCTTCAAGACTGCTGAATTTGCAAACGTCGTTGACAGCGAATCCAAGAAGGCAAGCAAGGTCAAGATATTGAAGGTTAGCAAGAATCCTGCAAACAGGGACTATGAAAGAAGAGGCGTGATCAGCAAGGGTGCCATTATCGAGACAGAAAACGGCCCTGCAGTGGTCATGTCTCGCCCAGGACAGCATGGAGTCGTCAACGCTGTTCTGATAAAGGAAGCAGCATCAGCAGCGGCAAAGACTTGATTCTTCGATAACTGTTAAGGGACACTTCAGTCTTTTTTCTAGTCAAACGCATCTTGGGATGGTTCCAATCCAACAAACAAGTTCTCAAGTCCCTATCCTGCAAACTCTGAATGCCAGCTAGGATTCTCCAGCTGGAATCCTCAACTCGCTAGAATTGGAGGAGGCTCCTGAGATCAGGATTAGAGGAGCAGGTACAAGATCCGTCTCAAGATTGTCATGAATGCAAGGATGTAGAACCTGAACAGAGCAGGGAGGCAGGGGAAGCGATGTGCAAGACTGGACCATTCTCCGCAAAACTCATTCCTGATGGCCGGCAGCCGGGCACGTGGAAAGACAAGCTGAGCATTCCTTGCCAGCTGGATGGAAGACAAACAAGAGCCTAGGAAGGGGCAAGCAAGCAGGGCCAACCCAAACAGCGAGGAGGTCTGCTATGCGCTGGAGATTGCTTGCGTGCTTGAGAGCCGCTATGACTACGTCACTCTCAGTTTTTGTAGGAAGAAGCATTTCTCTGCCATGCGCAGCAACCACGGCCAGCCATGTGGTAGACCACACTCTCAACATTGTTTATAAAAGCCTCGGAACATACGGGCATTTGAACTTGAAGGACTATGATCACGTCGTGCTCTGGCTTGACTACTTTAACAAGAATCTCAAGAGGCGGCAGGGCCGAAAGGTAAACCGCGAGCGGGCAGTGTTTGACCCCACTGTGCAAGAACTCACAGAAGCGGCAAGGGCCGCCGGGCTACAGTTCTCTGATCAAGAAGTGAACAGCGAGGCAAGGTACCCTCGGAGATCATATGTCAAGTCCGGGTATGTGATGGTGGCAAAAAAAGAAGGGATGAAAAAGTCGCAAATGATCGACGCAGTTGCCGAGAAGATGCTGCAAAAAAGGAACCGACAAAAATCTAGCAAGAAATAAGAAAAGTTTTGCTACTGAAGATTTTCCCGGACTGCAATGCCATAATCTTGTTTATCGAAATACAAACAATTATTGACAGAAGCTTATGATAGCAAGTGGATAGCTTATGCCTCTTACCAAAGTGGGGGAGATCGGGGAAGTTATGCATTTGGCAAAAAGTGGAAGGTTGATAGTCAAACTCAATTCTGCAGGCGCTGGCATCAAGGCCGGCGAACTGCTGGTTGACGGGTCTGGCAAGAGGGTAGGCAAGGTAGCAGAGTTGATAGGTCCGGTGAGCGCGCCGTACGCGTCAGTCATACCAATGACTGACAGGACGAGGAGGCTCGTGGGTTCCAAGGTTTTCAGCGGGGGATTTGTAAAACCGGCTCGCAGCCATGGCAAGGTTCATGGCAAGAGGTTGAGGTAAGGGGTAATGACGGCTACAGAATATTATACACAGTGCTCAGAGTGCGGGGCCAACCTCATTCAGGATCCAAGCAAGGGTGAATACATCTGCGAGAGGTGCGGATGCGTGGCCATGGATCAGGTAGAGGACTTTGGTCGCGAATCAAACGCCACAGACTTCGAGGAAAAGTCCAAGAACGCTAGAGCAAGTGGCTCTACCAGTTTTGCACTTCACGATTACGGCCTCAGAACAGAGATTGCCTATGGCTCAAAGGACTATGCAGGCAAGTCGATAGACTATCAGATGGCCGAGACCATGAATAGTATCCGCAAGTGGCACATCAGAAGCAGGATCGTCTCGCCCCAAGAGCGCCGGCTCTCAAACGTGCTCACAAAGATAAACGAAACGTGCGCAGCATTGTCGCTTCCAAAACTACTGGTTGAGACATCCGCGGTCCTGTACCGGAATTTTGAAAGCAACTGCGAGGCAAAAGGCAAGTCTATTGCGTGCATGGCTGCCGCGACTATATACCTTGCGTGCAAAAAGTGCTCGGTTGTGAGGTCGCTTGAAGAAATCGTGGCCGCAACTGGCGTTACAGATCGGGACAGGTCAAGCGTCAAGCTGGCATCAAAATATTATAGGATTATGGTGATGGAGATGGGGACTTCTGAACACGCCCATGTCCAGTTGCCAAACGTCTTGCAGCGGTCAGCACACCAATTGCAGCAGCCACCAGCGATCACGCTTGCAATAGACCACTATATTTCAAAGCTGGCCAATATGGCCAAGATCGACACCAAGGTGGAGAGGCTTGCAATAGATATTGCACACAAGACTGATGATCATATGCTTGCTGATGGAAAAGCTCCAAACGGTCTTGCCGCGGCATACATCTATATAGCTTCGATTCTGCTTGGCGTCAACATACTCCAGCGTGACGTGTCAAGCCTCTCCGGCGTAACAGAAGTAACGATCAGGAACCGATGCAAGGACATACTGACAGGATTCAGGCTGACAGTTACTGTGAGGCCACAGCAGATCCGTCCCTCCTCTTTCTAATCCTTTAAAAAGGAGAGCCTCGATGATCTGATGATGCTGTGTAGAGCGTGCGGAGCTGAAATGCTTGCCACAGAGTTCTGCCCTTCCTGCAACGAAGCAGTTCTGTGGAGGTGCACTAGCTGCGAAAAGGAAAATGACAAGTCAGTACACACTTATCACCCGCCGAAACCCGAGTCGTCAAAGACTGCCTCTATCATAGGGACACTCGTTAGCCTAGCTTCGGGCCTGTACCTTGTAGTGCCTGTATGATCAACTCTGTTTTCCTTCTTCATCTTTCTCTTCCCTTCTTCTCTTTATTCTTAGATATATTGCGGCGCCAACAAGCACTGCAAGGCCTGATAGCAGGATTAGAAAAGTTGTCTCGTCCCTGACGCTGCCCGGAGGCAGTATCTGTAGCGTTGCAAACACGAAATAGCAAAAAACTTTTCTAGATTTATACCCTAACGTTTGCCCGTTTGCAACTAGAATACATCAACCCCTTAGCCGGCCTTGCCATGTTGGTAATCGGGATCTTTGTAATGCTCTTTGTCCACTGGATCTACGGCGTAACGCCAACAGCAGTCGGACTCGCACTGATCATATGCTACCGAAAGTATCTCCTCCAGATACTTGGTGGGGAATACTAGTCAATCCAGCATCCTGATCGCCGTTGTAAGCACATCTGCGCCCATCAGCAATCCCAGCTTGCCGCGTTTGCCATAATCTTCTGTGAACCTTGCACTTCCATCCCCCTTTACTCTCTTGCTGGATATCAGTAGTGGCACAGGGTCGTCGCTGTGGCCCTTCTTTACGCAAGGCGTGGAATGGTCACCAGAGACTACGATGGCAACATCATCGTCTCTCTTCAATTCTTCGATCAGTGTGCCAAAGAACCGCTTGTCGATGTCCTCGATGTTCTTTTTCTTGCCCTTCGCGTCGCCATCATGACCGAATTCGTCCGGTCCCTTGATGTGGACATAGACTGCGTTGACCGACATTAGGCTTTTTGCAGCGACCTTTGCCTTCTCCTCATAGGCGTTGACATCGCCGGCCTGAAACATCTCCATCCCAAGAACCTTGGAAATTCCGATTTCTACGGGCATATCGACTATGCAGCCGACTCTAATACCATGCTTTTTGTCTATGGGATCGACGGAGGGGTACCTGTTTCCTGAATCGCGGGCAAGTATGCAGTTCATAGGTTTTTTGCCTGCGGCTATTCTGGCCTTATTAACTGGGTGGTCGCGCAACAGCTCTACCACCTGCGCTGTGAACTCGTTTAGCATCCTAGCCGCAGTCCTTGCCTGCTCGCTGTCCTCTTCTGCTGTTGACTTTTGCACAAACATTTCTCCAGACGTGTCCTTTGCGATCCCCATGCCGTCTACCTTGTCATATGCCGGATCGGTGTTGGTGATCTTGTCGGATAGCTTCATCTTGGAATGCCTCAATCTAATGACTACACGGTGGGCAACAGTCGGTTCAATCGCCACGGAAGCGTCATTGTCGCTGAACTTGATGTTATCGCGCAAAGTCTTGCAAACTTCCTCTGCCTCTTTGACACTGATTATCCTGCCTGCCCTCCTATCAACTATCTTCAGCCTGTCGTCGACGGTCGCAAAGTTTCCACGGAGAGCAAGGTCGCCGTCGCGAAAGTCAATGTTGCACCCTATTGATTCGATGACTCCTCTGCCAACATAGCTGCCGTCTTTAAAGCTATAGCCTAGCATGTTGAAAACTGCAATATCAGACTGGGGCGCAATGCCCTTTCCAACGCTAATGACCCTTCCCATTACCCCCTTTCTAGCCAGGGAATCGAGGTTCGGAGTATATGCTGCCTCAAGAGGCGTCAGGTCGTTCAAGGTTGGGTGAGGCAGGTCACCAATGCCGTCAAGCAAAACATAGACTAGCCTGATGTCTTTCATATTGACGTGAGAACTCTTGGTCAATTTAATGTTTATGAGATGATCTCGCAGAACTCCTTCTTTTGCGCTTGTAGTAGGAAAAGTATTTTCTTAGACCTCTTGTATAAGGTTCGACGATTTCAAAGACCTCAATATCCTCTTCTTCTGCCAGCTGGCGCCTGTGCCTCTCTAGTACCATGCCTTCTGCCAGCCCTTTGTAGTACCCTATCCTGTGTCCGTAAAGAAAGTCATGGGCGTGGTCGCACTTCCATGTTCGCTTTAACTTTGGAACGCGGCTCTTGGGAACTTTCGGAGCTATCAAGTCGTTTTCGATCACGGTTTCAATGATGTTTTTGATGTCGTTGTCAAGAGGCATTTGCTGGATCTTTCCATTTAGCTCTGACAAAAATCTACCGCCATACTCTTTTAATAGCAAGAATTTGTAACTTTCCTGCAATGGAGCAGTGCATGTTTTGCCTGCGCACCGTAGTAGACGCCAGAGGGGAAAGGACTGAGGATTTTGGAATTGCAAAACGCGGCAGGCACGTGTGCAAACGATGCATGAAGGCTTTCGAATTTTCGCTTGGCAATTGAGCCGGGCCTTACAGAACCTTTAATTAAAAGCGGCAAGAGAATTTCCAAAGACTTGGGAGACCTTCGCAAAGACTATGTCCTTAACAAATTTGTTGTCGTGCCAGAATCTGGCCAATCCGCTACCGGAGAAAAGCCTGAAGGCACCAAGTGTCCCTTTTGTCCCGGCAACGAATCAATGACCGAGCCTGCCCTGCTCGCATTGGTTGTTCAGGACGGCATGCTCCAACGACTGTCAGACAGCGAGGACGCCATCATTGAGGGCTGGTCAGTGAGGGTCTTTCAGAGCAAGAACCCCGTTGTTGCCACGAACGCAACTACGAGCTACAGCGACAAGCCGCTTTACAGCGAGCCAGCATACGGGCACCATCAGATAGTAGTCGCGACGCCGGATCACGAGCAGAGCCTGTCACAAATGTCGGTAGAACAATGGGGCAACGTGCTTGTCGTTATTCAGGATCGTGTCAGGTGGCTTTACACGCAAAAGAGCGTAACTTATGTTTCGATTTATGTCAACAGCGGAACAGGGGCGGGCGCTCAGATACAGCACCCGCACCTTCACATCGTCACGTTTTCCACGATACCGCCTGTGATAGAGCAGGAGGCTGAAGGCTCGCACAGGTTCATGAATGAAAACGGCAACTGTCCCGCATGCAACATAATAGGCGTCGAATCAAGCGGCCCGCGGCAGGTCCTTGCCACAGACAGCTTTCTAGCTTTCTGTCCATGGGCACCCACCTATCCATACGAGTTCTGGATCTACCCAAAAAGGCATATCACATCGTTCTCAAAGATAACACAAAAGGAGATAAACGACTTGGCGTTGATGCTCAGGGCAACACTTGGCGGCATGTCAAAGGCGCTCAAGAATGCACCATTTAACTTGGTTTTCCACCTTTCCCCGGAAAAAAAGAACAGTCGGCAGATTCACTGGCATCTTGAAGTTTATCCGCAATTAGGTACATGGACAGGGCTGGAGCGCGGTTTTGGAGTTTTTGTCAACAACATCAGGCCAGAAAAATCTGCAGAGATATTGGGCTCGGCGAGCAGGAAAGAGCTGGCTAGTCTCGTCGGCATAGTATGATTTAATTACCAAACCTTGAAAATATCCCGATGTACAATGAGCCTAAAACTGGAGGACTGGACTGGCCTTGCATCCCTCGGGCTGTCAATCATGTTTGTTACTCTCTTGCTTTCCTTTTACAACTTTTTGATAGGTCCTGAAGGCGCTGGCCCCGAACGCGTGGTGGACCCTGGAAGCCTGATACTTCAGATCATCTTTATCTCAGGGGCTCCAAGCCTGGCCTTGGCCGGCTTTGCTTTTGGTATGGGCAGGGCGTTTGGAGCCAAGATAGGGGGCATAGCTGTCCTCGCTGCGGGCGTCATAGTTATTGCAGGCATGGCCGCAAGCCTCCAGATGCTGCCACGAATCGCTGACCAGTACATCGTGGGAGTTGTAGGCGCTGCACCTTACTTCTTCATGGCCGCGGGCGCCGGTGTGGTCATAGTGGGCGGCTTGCTCATTGCGGCACTGAAAAAGAAACGTATAAGCAACTTGGATGATCTTCGTTGAGCGTCAAGGAGATCGACGTTTCGCGCAGCCTGCTGCCGGTAAAGATATTTGATAACCTCCAGTATGTTTTTGAAAAAGCGCGGAAGGATAGAACTCCTGTCCTCGCTATCGTCACCGGCACAAAGCCGGATTTCTACAAGCAAGCGCCGCTTGTCATAGAGGCCGCAAAAGAAGACCTGCCTGTATTTGTGATAAACACTGGCCAGCACTTTGACGAGGTGCTTGGATTTGGAATCGAGGAATTCAGCCTGCAGCAGTTTCTCGGCTGCAACCTGCAGATAAGGGGAGATCTGATGGAAAAGGCAAGTGAGCTGATAGTAAAGTTCGGTTCATTTGGCAGGTACTGCCGGAAACACTTTGGTTCAGAATCGCTGCTGCCTATCGTGCATGGCGACACCCTGGTAGCGGGAATTGCCCCCCTGGCATGGGTATTTGGAATGGGGCAAAAAGTAGGGCAGAATGAGGCCGGCCTCCGCTCCATGAGCCCCGAGGCAATCAAGCGACTGAAAGCCCGCAAAGAGCTTACGAAGGAGGATGTGCGCAAGTTTGTCAGCAACCAATTCGACGGGAAATGGTTTCTTGCCCGGGAAGAGCCATTTCCAGAACAGATAGACACCTGGATCTGCTCAGCCGGAACCCAATTCTTCTTCGCCCCGACAAAGCTCAACCACGACAATCTGGTGCGCGAAGGGTATCCTGAGAACTTTGTTCATATTGTCGGCAACTCTGTCGTAGATGCCATTTATCAGAAAAGAAAAGAGAAGCCTAGCCAAAGCATCTTTGACCTTTACCCGCAGCTGGAGAAAGGGGAGTGGATTAGGATGGACATACATCGTCGGGAGAACTTGACTCACCGGCGCTTTACTTCAATAATGGGAGGACTGGTCGAGCTCATCAAAAACAGCGACAAGAAAATAGTCCTTGTATTGCTGAACGCTACCGTGTCGGCCCTAAAGCAATACAACCTTTACTCAAAGCTGC
>DASVCY010000106.1:0-4855 GCA_036381375.1 Nitrososphaera sp.
ACCGTCCGCAACGCAGATGTCAAAATCGACACATACATTTTCACCCCATATCCCAAGCTGGCCGGGTGCATCGTACGGTCCCCATACCTTGATTCCCTGGTATGTGCCTACAGGCTGCCTCTTTTCCTTGAACTTTGGATCGATTGGGCCATCTACCTTGCCGTAGCTTGTGCCTGTGCCGGACAGGGAAATTGTGGTCGGTCCACCCGCAGCTGGGGCGCTCGGAGTAGCTGGTATTGCAGGTGGTGGGGAAGCAGCCGCCGCTGGAGCTTGAGCCGAAGCAGGCGCTGGCGCAGCCGGCTTTGGCACTGCGACCTGCTGGGCCATGGTCTTTTGCCTCTTAACAATACATAATTGATTGTGAACGTTTCTCATGCTTTCCAGAGTGTTAGGATTGCTGTGACGCAGAAGGGTGCCACAATCTTCGCACACATATTCAGTTACAGTCGCGGTCACAGGTATTATTTGACTTCAACTTACTTATTAACTATGCCAAAAATAGAAGAGGAGAGATATATGCACGTAGTTTTTACTGCCTTGTGAACTGCTGGGTCTGCTGCGCAAAGAACGTTGTCCACGCCTTTGCTACATTGGTGGAAAAGTCAGTCACTGCATCGACAGTCCGGTTGTAGATTTTTAGGTTTTCTCTTGCAGCGTCCAGCGCGTTGATTGTCAGCTGGTTGTTGATACCAACGGACCTGATTGCATTGTTTGTCATTTCGTTTGACTGTCTTGTTAGCAGATCAGCGTATGGAACTGCGGGGATATTCATCGAACTTGCAAACTGCTTCTGAGCCGCAAACGCAGTCTGGATCATGTTCTTTGTAGTCTGGATGTAGTCAAGCTGGAGGTTAGAGATTGATTGCGAATACTGCGGCTGAACCTTTGCAAATTCATCTACTGTCCTTATGAGGTTGTCCCTCATCGTGTCGTACATGTCGCTAGTCTTTGACTCGTCTTTTGCTGTCGGGTTAGTTTTGTCGACCATTTTGATTACCATCTAATGGTAATGAATGGTAATATATAAACATTGGTCAATAACGTCATGTAATCCCATCTATTGGTTTTAATAACCTGCTAATGGTTGTGTGCCTTCAACTAACTCGTAAAATTCGTCCTTAAATCAAAATGGCAAGGTATTGTTGTAAGACTGGCATCGAAAAAGACCTCCAGTTCGCACCTTGAGGACCAGAAAAGATGCCGCAAATGTAAAGCCAGATGTTAGGCATCTCACCTGTGCAGATTGATAGCAATTTCAGTTACCGACAGGGGTAACGCTTTGCAGACCGATTTTATACCGCCACTTCCTAGACAGGTGTTACTCATGTCGGTAATCGAATCTGTTACCTGTGCGCAAGTGCACCAATTTAGAAAGCCTCGATTCTGGGCACTGGACAAGATTGACGAGTTCATATCATATCGGATCACGATTGGGATGGTGTAATCTTGTACTGACCAAGGGGGTGGAGACAGGTATGCAAGACAGCAGAAGGAGGTTCTGCGTTGTCCCGGGCGCGAAAGGGAGAGCAAGAAAAACTGGCTGAAACCTATTATGCATCAGGGCCGACCGGTATTTACTTCTTCGTCCTCCTTTGATTGTTAATTTCACTAGCCTATCTGCTGCCTCTTCTTCTCCGTTTTTTTCTCGGAATCGAATCTCTCTAGCTCGTAGGTGTTCATGTCAGCAAACCTGATGCCTTCTCCAAGGACTGGGTGCACTCTCTTGATTTCGTTATACATCTTTTGGCAGGTGATGCGGTAGTCTGGATGGCCCTGTGGCGCAGTGCGTAGCTCTATCATATGGCATGCTTCCCGCAGGTTCATCTTTACAAAATACGGGTAACGGTAGGCAAAGTTGACGACGTATTGCGCTTCTTCAGGCATCGTCTTTGCAATCACTTCGTATGCCTGTTTTGTAGTGTACATGCAATCCTTGAAATCCTTGTCAAGTCCTGCGTCAATCAGTTCCTGCGGCAGGTCATATCCGTGGCGCGTCGACAGCAGCTGGCGCTCCATCGTGAGCACCCTGTGCCGGTGCAGGTCGCGAAACATGCCAAAGTTGGTGAACAGTTCAAACGTATAATCGACCATTTCAAAAGCCCTGCCGGGGCGGTGCCGTCTGTTTGTCCTAAATTCCGTATATGTCCTAATGATTTTGTGCCGCTCTTCTGCCGCCATAGACTTGACATAGCTTGTTATCGCGTTGAGCGACTGGCCATATGCCTGTTCGTACAGTATTGCGGAAGCAACCTTGACTTCTGCCTGAAAATTGTCCTCAAAGTCGATCAGTCTTACCAGCTCTGGCTTTTCTTCTGTTGGCACTCCAGACAGATAGCTCTTGGCAAGTCTGTTGATTGCACCTTCAGTCTTTGCAATGTAATCCTGCAGCGCGTGTCCATACTTGTCGTTTGCGCGCCTGATAAAGGAAGGAATAACTGCATTCAGCTCGCCAAACAGCTGGTCTGCGATTGATCGAACCTCTTTAAGTCTTGAGCCATACATCAGTGTCAATAGGTATTCAAAGGCCCTCCCGTTACCCGTGATTCCAATATTTGTCATAGTGGATGCCGGCAAAAGCCCCCGCAAAAGATCAAAAGCCTTTGCCCTTATTGTGACATTGTAGATCCGCTCTGCGGTCTTGATGTCCTTTTCTTCCTTCAGCTTTCCAAAGGGCACCTCTTTTTGCACGCCAGAATCAAAAAAGCTGAAGCGCTCTATTGGCTCCCTTTCCCTCAGGAACGACTGCAGTGGCTGTATTCCCCTGCTGTAGGTATCAAAAGACAGATCACATGCCTGAATGTATCTGTCGGCGTGAGATGATTGCATGATTCCCGCCTCTCTGATATAACGGTAGTGGCCGGAAACTTTCTGGTCAAATGCAACATACCGGGATGACTTTTCGAGGTACGAGAGGCCGATCCTGCGGTCCTCTATCTTCTTGGCGGCAATGTTGGAGACTCCCTCCACCGCGACCTGTGCCTCACCCAGCTCTGCGACAGAGTCGTCGCCATATTCAAGAAGGACGCGCCTGTAGAACTCCTCTCCCCTGTTTGGATTCTTGGCAAACTCGTCCAGAAACACCCTTCGCATGGTCTTGTCTGTCCTAGAATAGCGAGACATGAGTGCCCCCCTGTCGACTTGCCTTGGAGTTGTTATCGCAAAAACTGCTTTATCGGCATTTGAAAAGTGGCCCTTCAGCACAGCCTTTTCTTCTTCGGTAAAGCTGTCCAGAAAGATCGAGCTATCAAACGACAACATGAATAGCTGTGAGTAATGTCAGATAAAAAGGTGCGCAACAAGAAATGGTAAAAAATGCCCTTACTAGATGATGCAACAATTTTGACACCGTTGTCATTATACCATCTTGCTCTACGATTCGCATGAGCGAAGAAAAGCTCGGATTTGTAGGCAAGCAAGTCAAAGACATCTACGGTACTTACATCGGAAAAGTAGTCGGAATAATAACCGAGATTGACGGAGAGATCGAAACTGTCGGGGTCGACACAGGCTCTGGCGGACTAAAGCAACTGCCGTACGAGCAGCTCGTCATCCAAGGAGACTATGTCTTCTTTATTCCCAAATGGAGGCTGGACGCACAGAGGCTACTGCGGCAAAAATCACTGACGCTAAAGAGGATAAAGGCGCTGCAGGACATTGTTGCTGAGAATGACGGAATGAAGGAAGACGCAGAGTTGGTTTACATAAAGTATGAGAAGAAGCTCGCAGAGCTTGAAGCAAGCGAAAAGCAGGTCAACGACACGCTGAACGCGCGTTTGTCCGAGCTTGAGGCTGAGGCCAAGAATATCAAGGCCGTCCTCTTTGACGCCAAGCTGCAGTTTAGGAGCAACGAAATGAAGGAAGATACCTACCAGCAGATCAAGGTACAGACGGATGAATTACTTGAGCATATCAGCAACGAAAGAACCGAGATCGGCAATGTCAAGGCAAAGATGGCAGCCAACACACTTGAAAACATCACAGCTGAATCAGCAGCGCCGGCGGCAGCGGCAACAGTTCCTGCACCGGAGTCGCCTGCCACCGAGTCGGCAAGTCACCCTGATGCTGAAGAGGTCGCTCCAGCGCAGCAGGTATCCGCAACAGCAGGCGAAGAAGCTGGAGAAAAGCCTGAAGCAGTGTCTGCCAACAATGGTGAAGAGCAAGAGTCAAGCTGGCTGAACCAGGTAATCACAAAATAAATTTTATTTGCGGGCCGGACTCCATAAATCCGGTCATCATCAACTTTTCTTCTTCTGTTTTCTTTAAAAAATTAAGAGTGGTCAGCGTTCTCTGACCGCGGTGGTCTGCAACAGCTCACCTATCTCGCTGTGCATCTTCAGGAAGTTCAAGCCCTTTGCTGTGGTTTTGTACGTCTGCGTCCCTTCCATGTATTCGAGCAGCCCGTTTTCGATTAGCACAGTCAGGTATTCCCTCAGCTGTGCATAGCTCAGGAATGCTTTGTACATAATTTTCGTCTTTGTGGCTCCGCCGTTTGCAGCCTCTAGGATCATTGCAACTATTTCTGTTCTGCTTCTGTACTTCAAACTATGATAGCAGTGATTTTTCTTGATTTTTAATATATCGACAGACTTTTTAATAACAAACTTATGAATTCTCTTTCGATTTTTCGGACCCGTGTAGGGAAGAATCGAACAAATGATTTAAAGGCCAGTTTCCTTTTTTTCATACTGTTTGTCGACCCCTTCAAAGCTATACGAAGAGAGCGGCAAGATCAAGGTCAGTATCAGGGCAGGAAGCAGGTTTGAAAAAGCTGCAAAAGAGGCAGAGAAAGACCCTGAAAAGTTCTGGGCGGAACAGGCGCGCAACCTTGTATGGTCAAAAGAGTGGGAAAAAGTTC
>DASVCY010000107.1:0-10093 GCA_036381375.1 Nitrososphaera sp.
CAATTTCAGGGACAACTATATCCTTTCAACTGCCTCCGGAGCCGCATTCATGAATGCATTTAACTCTGTGTATTATTCGTTCAGCCCGCAGGTTGCAGATTATGAAAGAGAGCAGCCGTGGCTGCAGGCAACTGTAAGAACGGCGCTATATCCCCTGTTCGGGATATTGACTGCAGCTGAAAGATCGTTTTCGCTGGCTGGCGGAGACCTCGGCTCGATAGTTGCAGGCGTCACTGCGAGTTCGCTCATCGGCGCCGTGTACCTGTGGCCTGCAACACTCTCTACTAGGCTGCAGAGCAGGTTCAGTATAGCTGTAAAGGCATCTCTGCTGGCAGCAGCTGCGGCAGCTGTGCTCATTGCGATAGGCATGGCCAGCGGTTCCACAGTGTTGCTATCGATAAGCACATCGCTCTTTGTCCTCTCGATAGCAACCGCTTCGGCAATTGCTGCAGGCAGGCTTGCCAGGGCGGCCTACAAGATCATCACTAGTACAAGCAGATATTAATAGAAAAAATAGATCTGTATCAGGGGCAGGATACATCATATTGGGTGGCTTTGGTCGCTTTCTAATAAAGCGTTCAATAAACATGGTAGTGGTTCTCTTTGCCACGCTCGTCCTTACCATAGCCCTCCTCGGACCGACGATGGACCGCATACTTCTTGACGCGGTAAGGTTCGCTGTCACTGAAGACATTATCCACAAAGAAATCAGATTTCAAAATGCCGCCGAGCGGGAGAGATACATCGAAAACGAGATCGAGCGACAGACTCGGAATCTTGGGCTTGACGAGCCCTGGTACTCTCCGAAGCGGTTCACCAACACTGTGCTCAAGGTGATGGTGCTTGACCTTGGCAAGTCAAACTTCCTCACAAGCGACAACGGCTCGCAGAATGTGCGGGACATTATCCTTGAAAGGCTGCCCAAGACAGTACTGCTGTTTACAACCACTACGCTGATAGTGACTATGATCGGGATCTACCTTGGGGCGTTTGTTGCCAACAGGGCCGGCTCGGTTCCGGACAGGCTCAACTCTGCATTTGCAGTCTTTTCCGGGAGCTTCCCCACATGGTGGGTAGGGATGCTAATGATCTTTGCCTTTGCATTTACCTACCACATATTTCCTGCGCGATCTACTCCACTTACTTCGCCGTCTGATCCTGCTTATGTCCCAGACCTTCTCTGGCACATGGTGCTACCCCTGATAACAATCGTGCTCGTAAGCTTTGGCTCATGGGCCTATACTGTCCGGTACTTTTTGGTAGGAGTGCTGGCAGAGGACTATATTGCCGCAAAGAGGACTGCAGGGATACCGGAACGAAAGATACTCTATTCCCACGCATTGAAAAACGCCGCCCCGCCCATAGTGACCGTTATTGCTCTGAGCCTCGCCACCTCGTTCAGCGGAGCGATAACCATAGAGGCCGTATTTGACTGGCCGGGGATGGGCAGCCTATATTATGAGGCTATTAGTTTCATGGACATACCTGTCATCATTGGTCTGACATACGTCTCTACAGTAATCTTTGTGATCACTGTCTTTGCGACGGACATCATTTACGCCTACTTTGACCCGAGAGTGAAGGTCGCAGCGTGACAACTACAACGACCCCTACTAGTGCAATTTCAAAATACGAAATCATCAGAGAGTTCCGCAAATCAAAAAGCGGGATTGCAGGGGCGATCATTCTTCTTGGGCTTATAATAATGACTATCTACTCTGCCCTGGCGGTTCCGCTAGAATCGTTTAGGCAGTGGAACAATCCTAATTTCTGGATCGACCTGCCTAGGGCGGCCGCGCCTACTTGGACAAACATAGGATTTGGACCGAAGGTGCCGGAGCACATAGTCATGACATCAAAAAATGCAGAGATATCGAATGGAGTACAAGATGGCATAAGGACTGTGACCCATTCATACAACATTAACTTCAACTATGATGAATTCCCTAGCGACCTTATGCTGCTCTATTCCGCAAGATATAGCAGCACTCAACCAGTGCTCCAGATCGACGTTGTGCGGCCAGATGGAAACGAGTTTCGGATATATTTCGCCTCATTGCCGCCGCCACAGCAGGGCGGAAGCGAGTTTTCGGCAAGAGTTTTTGCAACAGACAGGACGATAGCGCAGAACCTGGGCGCCTACAGGAACATTTTCTCGTATCCACAGGACTTTTCCAGGCCGCAGGTGGCGATATTTTCAGACGCAAATGAAAACAGGGTGCTAAAGGGGACTTATACGATAAAGGAAACATTCTACCTGTTTGACCCACAGGACACTGTGATAGACTCGGGCGTAATTCTGGGAGGCAAAGTATATGGTCTGATGGGCACCGATGAGCATCGCCGTGACCTGGCGATCGGCATCCTGTGGGGTGCGCCTGTAGCTCTTTTTATCGGAATCACGGTGTCAGTTGCAGCCATCCTGATCGGTCTAATTTACGGAGTCTTTGCCGGCTACAAGGGCAACCGCACGGACGAAGGGCTGATGCGCATAAACGACATCTTTTACTCGCTTCCCACACTTCCGCTGCTAATCATACTGTCAGTCACCGTGGGCAGAAGCATCTTTCTCATTACTGGCTTTCTTGTCATTTTCGGCTGGGTTGGGATGGCAAAGATAAGCAGGAGCCTTGCGCTACAGCTGAAAAATATGCAGTATGTTGAGGCTGCAAAACTGATGGGTCAGTCTGACACAAAGATAATCTTCAAGCATATCATCCCACAGTTGCTGCCGCTGACATTCGCCAGCATTGCCATAGCAGTGCCTAGCGCAATCCTTGCAGAATCAGCGGTCAGTTTTCTGGGACTTGGTGACCCGTCAATACCGACGTGGGGCCAGATACTGCACGATGCCAACTCTTCCAGTGCAGCTTCACGCGGGCTATGGTGGTGGATAGTGCCGCCCGGAGTGATGATCGCCATAACAGGCCTTGCGTTCGTTCTTATCGGAAACGCCCTTGATGCTATATTGAACCCGCGGTCGAGAAAGATGTGATGAATGAGAGATAATGGATGCCTCGGGACTCATAATCTTCATCAATTGATGTGTCAGCCGGCTCTTCCTTCACCTCATCAGCATCCACAGAGGACGATCTGCTGTTCTATTGTATGAACCTTTATCCCTTGACGCGGACTATTTTTATCCTTTCAAGGACCTTCCAGTATTCTACTTCGCGGCCCTGAATGTCACCCTGAGCCAGCTTTTCCTTGATCTCGTCCTCGACTGAGGATGTCTCAAAGGTCTCAAACGTTTCGAGGTCCATTATCTGGAGAGTGTCGCCCTGCTTTGAAATGATCTGGCCGTTGCGCTTATCAATTAGTGGCACTTCGACCTTGGTTGACACAGGACCCACAAATGGATGTGGCCTGCCATCAAAGACTCCTATCGCTGTAATCCTTGCCTTTGCAGAACCGTGTTTGCCCGGCTTACTGTGGTCGTATGAAACAATTCTGCACGGTTCACCGTCGATGACAATGTAAGAACCAACCTTGAGTGCGCCAAGATCCATCGGCTTGCTCATAAATCAATGGCTAGAGAAAATATTGTGAATTTAAATGTTTATCCTAAAAAGAAGCATTCGGGTTTTGACTTGAAAGAATCAAAATCCGGCCAACCTTTTGAAGTGACATTGACAGCTTCTACACAGGCCCCAGAGGCACGAAATAACAGCAGATCCCGTACTTTGAGAACGGTTTTTCCATTGTATGACTGATGGTTCCAGGCACAATCTGTGACTTCTCGCACTCTTGAAGGATGTGGGCTTCCTAATGCCGTCGATGGTACTCCCACCTGAGCATTGGAGGCTAGCCAAATGCCTGCTACAGCTGCTCTCCTGTCCCGTATGTTGCTCAGGACATCCAGGAGGAGAGCCATTTGCAGCTACCTTTACCAAGATGATATTGTATGCGCCACTTACGTCTGCGTTGACGATTACATTATTTTCCCTGCAGTCAGTCAGGTACCACGTCGCCATGGCTCACCAAAAGGCATTTTCCCTTACTTCAGAGACAGGTCGAAACAAGCAAGCTACCCATTCCGCGCTGTGTAGACATCTAACACGTTGAACAGGCAACCCCAGCCATCGGCGCCGGGCACCACCTGTTTTTTCTTTCACTTGCAGTACTATGTCTTCCTGGATACGCCATAATTTCTGAAGATGTTGGTGACGCTATATCTCAAGTAGGTTCGCGGCCATGGATAAGGTCGAATCGTGTCTCCTTGAGCGATTTAGTTGCTGGTGCCAAAGATCACCAGGAGGAAAGTGCTCACTTGAGCTTTTCAAGGATGGAAAAGCTGACGAGGTTGTTTAGTGCAATACCCTTCCTCGCCACGTCGCGCCTTGTGCGCTCGCAGTATTTCTGATCGGTCTGGTGCGTATTTCCGCCCTCGACTTCGAGAATGACTAGATTCTTCGAGTATGGGAATGTGAATCTTGGCTGCTCTGTCGCCAAAAGCTGCATTTGCGCAAGGCTCGCCTTCTTCACGCGCTCGCGGCGGGCAATTGCATTTGCAAGGTCGCTCAACGCCAGATCTCCGCTAGTATATTTTGTAAAGTATAGAGAGACATAGTTGAGCTTGTCGCCGCTGCGCTCAAAGAGCGGGCTTGAAAAACTGAACATAAATGACAGCCGGTCCATGTTGGATTTCTTGATATCTTCCAGTATCGCATTCATATCTCTGAAGGATGCCAAGATGTAGTGATTGGCCTTGTTTGGAAAATAGGGAATGCTTTCGTCGGAAAAGGTTGCCGCCGCAAAGTAGATGTCAACGACGTTGTTGCTTTTCTTCCAGCTTTCGAGCAGAGAGCCCGATTGTTTGTCGTGAGGAGTACATACATATCCGCGTACGTTCCCTCCGCCTGTCCCCGCCAATTCCAGACAAAATTGTAATTATGCGAGTATTTATCCTCTTATGCATGTTCCCATCCCAAGTTACATAGAAGGTCCCATCCATCCGAGCCTTCTAAAGTAAAATACCATAAGAAGGGCAGAAATGGATGATACGACTATGACGAATATCAGTGTGGTATACGGCCCAAGCTGTGTCCAAGGGCCGGTTTCGACACCACCAGGAAGGTTGATGTTCATGCCATAGAAGGCGCCAACAACGGTGGCAGGGATTGACAGAGTGAATATAATGGTGAGTACTGCAAGTATTTTGTTTGTCTTTTCCTGACTAAGCATGTAGTCGGTATCTTTGTAAATTTCGACAGTCTCTTTTGCCTCTTCAAGCGTTTCGTATACCTTTTCGATATGATCTTGAACGTCCTTGAAGTAGATTGTAAGATCCTCTTTTGAAAATCGCTGGACTTCTTTAGATAGATCGACTACTGTCCTCCGAAGAGGGGTCACTATTCTCCTGAGCGTTGTAATCTCTCTGCGCAAAAGCGAGATCTGACGCGGAATCGATACGCGCTCGTCGAAAACGCTATCCTCAACATCGTCGATATTCCCCACAACTTTCATGAGGATGTGTAGTAGGTCGTCTACCAGAGTATCTATTATTTTGTGGAGCAAAAAGCCTGCCGATTTGCCCATGGTCAGTTGGCGTTGCCGCTCGTCGCTCTTGCACATGTTGAACAACTCGTCGAGTGGCTTCAGGTCGCCCTGATGTATGGTCACCAAATAGTCGGTTCCCATAAAGATCGCAAGCTGGCTGAAGAGGAAGCCTTTCTCCTTGTCAGGAGTTGGAAAGTGCAGGATGACAAAGATGTGGTCAGCATACCTATCGATCTTGGGTATCTGGATTTTTGAAAGCGAGTCCTCAAGGTTGAGCCTCTGGAAAGGATATTTCTGCCCAAGTGCAGTCATGTCAGAAAAGGTCGGCCTTTGCATGTTTACCCATACTACATCGTTGTTAGATATTGTCTCAAATCGCCTTTCTGGCTCTGACATTTGTCGGGCTTCTCCTGGTTTAGTTTGCTTACACAAGATTCCGTTATAAAAAAGTGTGTAAGTCAGAATTTGGCCTTCAGTTGTTCATAGTCGATTACCTTCGAGCTGTCAGCAGTATGCCACTTTGCAGAGTCAGCGTTCTCAAGCTTTGACTTGTAGTATGGCATCAAAGAATATCCTATCGCGGTCGAGATTGCGCCGACAGGATCAGAGATAGTGTTCTTCAGTGCGGCTCCAATTCCAACACGAGGAGGCAGGCCAAGCTGCAGCGATTCTATGTCCTTCTTTATCTGGTTGTGGCCATTGACCGCTCGCACCACCTGCGATGTCATGTCAAGCAGGCTGTCTGGCGGCCTGAAATACACGACAGCATTGTCATTGTAAACTACATCCAGCCCCATTTCAAGGACTCTACACTGCAGGTAAAGGTCTATTGCGATAATATCTGACGGTATCTGGATCTTTCTTGCTACTGTAGAGTCAATGGCAACTGCCCTGCCCATTACAGCGTACTGTGAAAGCCCTGCCTGTCTTACCGATCTTAGCCAGTTTGAGATAAACACAGACGCCCTGCCTGCAATGCCAGTTGCCTGCACTGGCTGCGAGTTTGATGCACACAATGCGGTTTTTCCAGATATACGCGATGCCAGCTGTTCAGTGCATGAGGGGTGCGGGATTGTATCAGCGTCATAGAGCACGATGACATCACCAGAAGCCTTTTGGAAAATTTCATTCCATGCAGCAGCTGCTCCCCTCCTTGCATCATGGTGGAAGAGGATGATCTCCAGTTGTGAGTGCGTGGTAAAGTCGCGCACAAGACCAGGCGTCCCGTCCGAAGAGTCGTCAGAGACAATCACTTCGGAGATCAATGAGCGCTGTTTCTCAAGCGACCGGAGGAGGTTGACAATGTTCTGCTCCTCGTTGTAGGCCGGGATGCCAACGGTTACCCTGCGCATGCAGCAGTTCCACCCCAAAATACATTATGAATTTTGTGGTTGATTTTTTCATTGAAAACATATATTCGCATCCGCACACATTATCAACAGCCATTGCAGCAGCTCGAGCGTGATCACAATGAATGGTACCGAGAGATATTTGCCTCGGTTGGACTACGCAAGAGCCACCTTATCTTTCCGATATTCGTTTCAGAGCGGCCTGAGAAGATAGACTCTATGCCAGGGATGTCGGTTACGCCCGTCGACAAAGTAGAGCGTCACGTCCAGTCGATATTGGATACCGGCATCTCTTCTATTATTGTCTTTGGCATACCAAAAAGCAGAGACCATCAGGGATCGCAAGCCTTTGATAAAGATGGAGTGGTTCAGCAGGCAACCAGAGCAATCAAGTCGGGATTTGGTAGCTCGGTAAACATTGTGACAGACGTTTGCGTCTGCCAGTACAACCTGACAGGACACTGCGGCATCATTGCAAACAGAGGTAGCGTGGTGGACAATGATGCAACGCTTGAAGTGCTATCCAGGATCGCTGCAAGCCACGTAGAGGCGGGAGCAGATGTCGTCGCCCCGTCCTCAATGATGGACGGACAGGTACATGCGATAAAAAGCGAGCTTGCTGCGCACAGCTTGAAGGCGTCGATACTCTCGTATTCTGCCAAGCATTCTTCATCGCTCTATACTCCGTTCAGATCGGCTGCGTTTGCAAAGAAGGTAAAGTCACGCCTTGACAAGTCGTCATACCAAGTGTCGTATGCAAACCCCCGCCAAGTGATGCGGGAAATAGAGACGGACATCAACGAAGGAGCCGACATGGTCATGATAAAGCCGGCACTTGCTTATCTGGATCTTGTGAGGATGATAAAGGACAAGTTCAGCGTTCCTGTTGCAGTCCAGAACGTCAGCGGCGAATATGCCATGATAAAAGCTGCAGCTATGCGGGCGCTAATAGACGAAGAAGAGTGGAAGGTTTCCTCGATCGCGGCGATAAAGAGGGCGGGCGCGGATAGGATTATTTCCTACTTTGCCCTTGACGTCGCCAAGTATCTTTGACGCCACGATTATATATCATTCTTGCAACAAACGGAAATGTCCCGCGGTAGCTCAGCCTGGTAGAGCTTTCGGCTGTAGATGTCGGCTTCTCAGTAGCTGACCACGTGAAGCAGCCTATCGGGCGCACAACGCAGTAACCGAAGAGTCGCAGGCTCAAACAAAATCGGCAAAAAGCCGTTTTTGGGGCAAATCCTGCCCGCGGGACTTTTTAGTTTATTTATTAGCATGGAAGTGCGTAACTGTTCTATGCCCAAGATCGAAACAATCAACCCCGCCACGGGGAAGGTCATTGCTGCCTATGACAACGCGACACCCGAGGAGGTCAGTAGACAGGTCAAGGATGCAAGAGAAGCTTTTCCAAAATGGAAGAAACTGGATCTTGCCGAGCGGGCCGAATATATGCGCAGGCTTGGCAGAGTCATGAGGAAAAACCGCGAAGAATACGCCCGGCTGATCACAGAGGAGATGGGCAAACCGTTCAGGCAGTCGCTTGCTGAGATCGAAAAGTGTGCCTGGGTTTGCGATTATTATGCAGAGCATGCAGAAGTCTTTTTGCGTGATGAAATAATCCCGACAGAGTTTCGCAAGAGCTTCGTTTCATTTGAGCCACTTGGAGTGGTGGCGTGCATCATGCCGTGGAACTTTCCGTTCTGGCAGGTCATGAGGTTTGCAGTACCCGCCCTCACTGCCGGGAACGTAGCTGTGCTAAAGCACTCAAGCATATGTCTCGGGAGTGCGATGAAGTTAGAACAAGCCTTTGTAGACGCGGGTTTTCCAGAGAACGTCTTTCAGGCAGTAATCGGTGACTATCGTGCAGGTGAAGCGCTCGTACAAGCAAACATCGACGCAGTCTCTGTCACTGGCAGTGTCAACACCGGCAGGCGCGTGGCCGAGCTCGCCTCAAAGGGCCTGAAGAAATTTGTGTTAGAGCTTGGCGGAAGCGACCCGTTCATCGTGCTCGAAGATGCCGACCTGAGCCAGACTGCATATATGGCGACCCAGTCCAGGCTGCTGAACACTGGTCAGAGTTGCATAGCAGCAAAGCGCTTTATCGTTGTAAAAGAAGTGGCCGACAAGTTCACAAAGCTATTTGTGGAAGATACGCGGGCCGAAGTCGTTGGAGACCCACTCGATCCAAAGACAACAGTAGGCCCTCTTGTTAGAGATAATCAGCGACAGGCACTTTCCAAGCAGGTGGAAGATGCGAGGACCAAAGGAGGCAAGGTGCTAACGGGCGGCAGGCCTATAAACCGGGACGGTTTCTTCTACGAGCCAACGATAATCTCAAATGTTAACCACTCCATGGAAGTGGTGAAGGAAGAGGTGTTTGGACCTGCTGCCCCGATCATAGTAGTGAACAATGAGCACGAGGCGATAATGGAGGCCAACAACTCGGAATTTGGTCTTGGGGCAAGCATCTGGACTGGCGACATTGACCGGGGAATCAGGCTGGCACGTCAGATAGAAAGCGGCATAGTGTCAGTTAACGAAATGGTCAAATCAGACCCGCGCCTTCCTTTCGGCGGTGTCAAGAAATCAGGGATAGGCAGAGAGCTGTCTGAATTTGGCATCAAGGAATTCGTCAACATAAAATCTGTGATGGTAAAGGACATTACCAATAAGCTGCTGGTCGAATAATAGTGTCACAAAATAGCAGGTGATGGGGTTAGAGGTCAGGCGCCCGGCTTCAGGCGCTTGGCCATAGCCAGCCTCGCATTGATCACATTTATTTGCTCTTCCAAGAGCTTCTTGTAGCCGACCAGAAGCTTTTCCTGCTCATCGTACGGCTCTTTGCGTATCTCGGTCATGGTGTCCTCGAAAACTGTGATTAGACCCTCGACGTTACTGCCCAGGTGCTGGATGTCCTTTGCATCCGTTGTCGCTCCGGCATCGATTGACTGAGCCTTCAGTTCTCTGGCCTTTTCCTCTGTGACCTCTTTAGTCCTTCTACCCAGAGAATAAACAAGATCCTTTAGCGATCTGCCTGCCTCTCTGGCTCTGGCAGAAACGGACTCTTCCTCGGGACTCTCAACCGGCTCTACGGATTCAACCTCATATTTATCGACATCGCTAGACGGAGAGGAGGTTGTCGTCGTTACCGTCCTCTCTTCTCTAACTGTGACTTCGGTCGGGGGTTCTGAGGTCGTCCTGCCTAGGGTCTCTTCATGAGTAGCGTCATTGGCCTTGTCCTC
>DASVCY010000108.1:0-7214 GCA_036381375.1 Nitrososphaera sp.
AGTACAAGGGTCGGATGAGCAATGTCGACTCGTACATGAACCTGATCCTGACAGATGCAGAGGAATTCAACGGCTCTGACGTGCTTGCAAACTATGGCAAGGTCGTCATCAGGGGCAACAACGTCCTCTTCATCAAGCTGGAAAAAGAATTTTAGTAATCATGTATATGGTGTCGATTTACAAATGGTAAAACGTTGGCTGTTCACTTCCGAGAGTGTGACCGAGGGACATCCTGACAAGGTGTGTGACCAGATCTCCGACGCTGTTTTAGACGAATTTCTAAGACAAGATCCTGATTCGCGCGTCGCTGTCGAGTCGATGACTACGACCGGTATTGTTTTTGTCGCAGGCGAAGTTACATCAAGGGGCAGGGTCGACGTACAGAAAATCGTCCGCGACACTATTCGAGAAATAGGCTATGACCGGCCTGATTATGGTTTTGACTGCGATTCCTGTGCAGTGCTTGCAGCACTACACGAGCAGAGTCCTGACATTTCAATGGGTGTCACGCCTACTTTCGACAAAGAGCAAGGGGCAGGAGACCAAGGGCTCATGTTTGGATTTGCCACCAATGAAACGCCCGAGCTGATGCCGCTTCCAATCACAATGGCCCATCAGCTTTCAATGAGACTTGCAAGCACACGAAAGAAGAAAGAGCTTGACTGGCTGAGGCCCGATGGCAAGTCGCAGGTCTCTGTAGTCTATGAAGACGGCGTGCCAAAGCGCATTGACACAGTAGTTATATCGACGCAGCACTCGCCTGACATTGGCATGGGCCAACTTCGTGAAGAGGTCATAAACAAGATAATCAAGCCTGTCTGCGGCAGCTGGATTGATGGCAGGACAAGATTCCTGGTCAACCCGACTGGCAGATTCGTCATCGGCGGTCCACCGGGGGACACGGGGCTGACGGGAAGAAAGATAATCGCCGATACTTATGGCGGAATGGGAAGACATGGCGGGGGCGCATTCTCTGGCAAAGACCCCTCGAAGGTCGACAGATCTGCGTGCTACATGGCAAGATACGTAGCAAAGAATGTTGTTTCTGCAGGGCTTGCTGAAAAGTGTGAAGTGCAGGTTGCCTATGCAATCGGTGTGGCAGAACCGGTTTCTATATTGGTGGATACTTTTGGCACCGGCAAGGCTCCGGAGGAAGAGATCGAGTCCAAGGTGAGAAAGGTGTTTGATATGAGGCCGGCCGGCATCATAAAGACGCTTGATTTGAAACGCCCGGTATACCGCAAGACAGCTGCTTATGGTCATTTTGGAAGGAGTGGCGACGGGTTCACCTGGGAAAAGACAGACAAAGCTTCCCTCCTGAGCTAATGTTAAAAATGGACCGGTGGCATAGACTTTCCAGTTGTTAAAGGGCAAAGTTGCTATAGTCACAGGATCCAGCCGCGGCATCGGCTTTGAGATTGCTAAAGAATTTGCCGCACGCGGCGCCGAGGTAATTCTATGCTCGCGCAAATTGGCAGATGTGGAAAAATGTGTCAGCATGATAAAAGGAAGAGCATATCCAGAAAGGCTGGATGTTACAGACGCTGCGGATGTGGCAAAATTCATCCGCCACGTTGCCGAGAGACATAGGAGCATCGACATACTGGTCAATAACGCGGGATATCCTTTTGAACGCAAGATCTGGACAAAGAAGTTCCACGAAGTTACAGAAGACGAGTTTGACAACGTCATTCAGGTGGACCTGAAAGGGACTCTTAGGCTCTGTCGTTATGCCATTCCGATTATGATCAAAAGCGGAGGAGGTGTGATAATAAACATCTCGTCCACGCCTGCAATATCAGGTTACACAGAGGGCGCACCATACACGGTTGCAAAGGCGGGTGTCATTGCGATTACGAAACACATTGCACTTGAATATGGACTCAATAACATCAGGGCGTACACACTTGCGCTTGGCAATATCTCGACTGACGCCACGTTCAAATCGATGACTGTAACAGAAAGGAAAAAGGCAGCAATGGAAAACTCTATGAAGAGATGGGGCGACCCTTCAGAAGTGGCCAAGGTTGCTGCAAGTGTGGCAAGCGACGACTTTGCTTTTGCTACCGGTAATACGATAGTGATAGACGGTGGAACGGTGTTGCTATAATAATGTTTGAAGAAGACAAGGACTTGGAACTGGCGGAGCGTGAACAAGATCTTCCGCCAGAGATTAAGGAAAAGAAGCAGAAAGGCACCCTCAGGACGGGGTACACAACAGGCACAACGGCCACAGCCGCAACAAAGGGCGCGCTTTATGCGCTAATAGGAAACAAGCCAGTCGATCAGGTGACGGTGTCGCTGCCAAAGAACAAGACGGCGACGCTAAAGATCGCATGGACCAAAGTCGAAGGTAGCGGCAAGGTCACTTGCGCTGCAATAAAGGACGGAGGTGACGACCCCGACGTGACCCACGGCGCAGAGATTTGTTCCACAGTCTCGTTCAACAATAATGTAGGCCAGATAAACATTGACGGCGGTAAAGGGGTTGGAAGGGTGACCAGGCCGGGGCTCGGACTTGCCATGGGCAAAGCGGCTATCAATCCCACTCCGATGAGCATGCTGGAACAGGCAGTGCGCGAAGTCGCAGGCGAACATTTGAAAAAAGGCGGAGTTGATGTCATAATATCTGTTCCAAAAGGAGAGGAAATAGCCAAAAAGACTGACAATCCTCGGCTTGGAATTCTCGGAGGCATCTCAATACTTGGTACCACTGGGATTGTCCTTCCGTATTCTACAGCATCGTTCGCCGCTTCAATAAGGCAGAGCCTTGATGTTGCGATAGCAATGGGCTCGGATACTGTAGTCCTTACCACAGGTGGCAGGAGCGAGGATTTTGCAAAAGAACTGTTCAAACTGCCCGAACACTGCTTTGTGCAAATGGGGGACTTTGCGGGCTATTCTATAAAGCAGTGCGCCAGCAAGAACTTGCGAGAAGCGATCATTGCGGGTTTTATAGGCAAGCTGACAAAAATGGCGATGGGTATCAAGCAGACGCACGTCGCTGGTTCGCATGTCAACATGGAGTTCATGGCGCGACTTGCTGCCGAGTGCAAGGCGCCACCAAATGTGATTGAAGAGATCAAGGTAGCAAACACCGCCAGGCATGTGTCAGAGATAATAACCAGAAACAACATCTCTGGCTATTTCGATCTTGTATGCAAAAAGGTTCATGAGCAGATGAGCGACTATGCAAAGAACCCTCGGCTGCAGATAAAAATAGTCATGTTCGAATTTGACGGCAGAGTTATTGGCCGCTACTACCCTAGCTAGTGCTTTCTGTACTGTTCTTTGAGCATCTCTATCCTGCCGGCGTGCTTCTCCTTGTAAGACGCTCTACACTGCGTGCAGCAAAAGAACCGCTCAAAGTTGGCGAATTTCAGGACTTTGGGCCTGCCGTGGATTGGTCCCTGGCAGAACTCGCATTTTAGCTTGACGTTCAGGCCTTCTACATACACATGAAAATGCTTTTTCTGGTTCTTTAGCGATTGGAGAATGTCACCTACATCATCTTTGATCTTTTTCTCTACTTTTGAAAGGTCGATTTCAGGCTTGATGGCCTTGATCAGCCCCATGTTGACCAGCCGTTCATATCTGGCCTTAACAGTGGGCGTGCTCACGCCAATCTCCCGAGATATCGCGCGGAAGGACTTTCTGCCGTCCTCCATGAGCGACTTTAATATTGCGACATCGGTGTCGTCAAGCTGAACTGGCAACAACTTTCAGTTGGCGCGCCTGTCTTATAACCTTAGTTTGTTCTGATTTCGATCCTGCTGCCTTCGTAATTCTTATTCATGCTCGTATATGGATACTGTGCAAGATCATAGTTTAGGACATTGCCTTCAAAGGTCTTGATTGGCTGCGTCTCAGCATGTGTCTGTTCAAGTTTCTCCCCCATGCTCAGGTCATTCTCTAGATGATTGTCAGATATGACAATAATCTTTTCCGCCTGGATTGGATAGTAGAGCACATCGAGGTAGTCTCGAAATGTGTTGTCTACGTCAAAAACATAGATGTACATCCACGAATAAATCGGGTTCGCGATTATCGAAGTGTTCTCATCAACGACAGAAAGGGCAAAAGCTGCCGCTTCAAACTGAGCCGATGTCATATCTGTGGTTATCACAAGCACCGTGCTGACAAACCCGAATAGTGCCACTGGTAGAAGTATGCCAATCCTTGCGATGTTCTCCTTCGCAGCATTATTCTTCACCCTGTTTGCTAGACCGTTGATCAGTAAAGCAGCAGCTATGCAAAAGACAGGGATGATTGGTATGATATGGAAATACTGAGCATACCCGACAGATGACAGGAAAAATAGGAATGGCAAGAGCCACAATAATATGAATACGTCTCTTCTTATTGCAGAATAAACTATCCCTGTTGAACCAATAGCGAGCAGAACTGGATCGATGATCGAAAATGGCACGACTACTTGACCTATTCTATCAGAGTCTCTGTTTGCTTGCCACAAGACATCGTTGATCCACAGATCAAATTGGCCCGTGGCAATACTCTCGAGAGGCCATATCAGAGGTATCAAGACCACGGGTATTATCCACAAGCCGATGTTCGAGAGTTTTTTGCCGCCATTTGAATAAACAAGATAGCCAACAAATGGAATCATGGTGACGATAGGAACTTTTGTGAAAATGGCCAAGCCCAAAAAAACACCTGACAAAGCTATTAGCGCATATCTGCGCCGCTTATTACTGCCGTCATCGGTCCCTTCAGAGCCTTTCAAATAAACAGCAAATAATATGGAGGTCAAGAGGAATGGCAACAGGATCGAATCGAGCAGAATCCTCCGGACAAACCAGGTGACCGGCATTACTGCAAAAAGAATTGCTGCGATGAGGGCAACTTTGGAATTATATCGTTTTTCTGAAATCTTGTATATCAAGAATGTGTCTATTATTGCAAGCAATCCCATCACGACTCTTGGTGCAAGATATAGTGACTCTATAGATTGGACATCTTCAGTCGGGTTCAGGGAATCAGGATAGCCAATTATAGATAGTGCCCCTGCGAGAAAAATCTGACCGAAAAACGGATGATCGTGGAAGAAGGCCTCTTGGGGCGTGCCATATTCTAGGACATGCAGCGTCCTTCTCATATAGATCCCTTCGTCAAAGAAGAGATCCGGAAACCCTGTTGGATTCCACAGATGAGTGAATGAAGAGAGGGCAAGGGGTAACAATATCGTCAAATGCAATACCTTGCGAGTCCTTGCAACAGCTAACAAATTCACTAATGGTTCAGCTCAATTAGAAGAGATGCATTAATGAATTTTATTGAGACTATCTCTATCAAATTCCAAAAGATTATTTTCTCTTGCATTTCTTGAATCTAGCGATGTCCAAGACAGCCGTAATCGCCATTACAAAGCATGGGATAGAGATAGCGCGCAAGATAAAGCAGAATATGCCAGAGGTTGAAATTTACGTCCCATCGAAGCACAGCGATGGCGGCGCCGACATTAACTGGTTTTCAGAACAGAGCGCTCAGCTCATCGGTAGCCTATTCAAAACATATGATTCACTGATCTGCATATTTTCTCTTGGAGCAGTCATCAGGATGGTTGCGCCACATCTTGTCGACAAAAAGACCGATCCTGCTGTGATAGTCATTGACGATAGAGCAAACTATGTTATCAGCGCGCTCTCGGGACACTTGGGTGGAGCAAATGCGCTAGCCCGGTTGGTCTCGTCGTTTCTAGGCTCACAAGCTGTTATAACCACAGCAGCTGATGTTAATGAGACAATCGCCGTGGATCTGGTCGGAAGGGAGTTTGGATGGACAATAGAGAACTTTGAGAATGTAACCAAGACTAGCGCATGCATGGTCAATGAAGAGAAAATCGCAATTTACCAAGACGCCGGCGAAAAAAATTGGTGGCATGGACAGCTGCCAAAGAATATTGTCATTGTCGATAGCATTGACCAGATAAAATCGCCAGAGTTTAAGGCCGGGCTCGTCATTTCAGACATGGAGGTTTCTGATCCCGAAGTCAGGAGCAAATCAGTCATCTATAGGCCAAAATCCCTTGTGGTTGGAATCGGCCTTCACTGGGACACGAGCAAAGAGGTTATCGAGTCGGGGATCAAGACGGTGTTCAACGAAAAGGGCCTTTCCCTCAAAAGCATAAGGAACATTGCCAGCATAAATCGAGAGGCGAAAGTGAAAGGTTTGGAGGAATTTTCAAAGCAGTACAGAATACCAGTCGAAATCTATGACAAAGACAAGCTTGCATCCGTGAGCGTTCCAAACCCTTCAGAGACGGTGCAAAAGTTTGAAGGAACGCCCAGCGTGTCAGAGGCGTCGTCGCTGCTGAGCTCAAAGGGAGTGCTTATTGTGCCCAAACAAAAGTTTCCTCCAAATCTCACTGTAGCAGTATCAAGAATAATATAAATTTCCATCAGAAAATCATGATTATTGTATTAAATGCATTATTTTAATTATCTAATCAATTAATCTTAAATAGTGCGATGTGCTATTGTAATTCTGACATGTCGGAACCAGTAATACTGCACTGGGAGCGTGTCATACACAAGAACGTGCGGTCAAGCGACGGAATGGATATTGGAAACATCATTTCGGAATCGGATGACACCTTTACCGTGATGCAAGGCGCAAGCCGCGAGTACAACATTCCAAAATCGACCGTGGATGGCTTTGACGGATCAGAGGTCTTTCTATCGATACCCTATAGAGAAGTCATGATGTACAAGGTAGCTTAGCTAACGCTACCTTTCTCTATTTTTTGACGTGTTCAGACATCAATGCTTCCGAGCAACTGGTTGGAACAATGGAAACTCACGCACACATGCACATACAGATACGAGAAAAGTGTTCATATATCAAAAAGTCATTCGGTATCTGCTTGAAGGCTCCGAAAGTACTTTTTGATCTTGTTGTAGTATGTGATTGTACCACATAAGCAGTTTTGTAGTACGTGACAGCCCGCAAGTATGAACATCCATGCTCAAAATTCAGGTTGACCCGATCACTCCGCCAGCCTTGTTACTACGATCCGGAAAAGGTTGCCCATGACATGTATTTACAGCGCGTCGAGCCTATCGAACAGATATGCTCAGGTAGCGGAAAAAACAATCTGGCCTGACGGGATGCCAAAGAATACATGGATCGGATACAAGTTCGTCGTCAGTGACCTCAGCAATGGCAACGTCAAGCTGGAGGCGTACATGGATACC
>DASVCY010000109.1:0-27260 GCA_036381375.1 Nitrososphaera sp.
ATCTGACCGTCTTCCACCTTCCAGGAGCCGTCCGGGTTCTTGGTTATCTCGTCCTTGGTGGTGAACCTGTCCTCGTCTGCGTTTGGGTTGTCCATGTTCATGAACCATTCGTCGCCCCCTGGCTTGGTGGGATAGAGCTCCCTTATTCCAAACTTGTCTACTCCGGTGCTGACCATGTCGTCGCCGCTATCTCCTCCTGATTTTGATGTATCATCTTCTTCTCTATTCACGTCTATTTCGGTTATGCTGGCCCACCTGTTCATGGTGTTTCCGTTCACAGTTATCTTGATGTATCCCGCAGGCACTTGTTGCTGGAGGGCGTATTTCTCGAATGAAGTGGTCTGTCCGCTGCTCTCGCCTGAATAGACATCGGTAAATGATGTTCCGTCAGAAGAGACCGAAATTACAAAGTGGTTGACTCTTTCGTCTCCCCTGTACCATGCGATATCGACGCTACAGACTACTTCCTCTGCTCCCAGATCGGCTGTAATCCATGAACCAATTCCGTAGCCAGACCACCTGGTATTCAGGCTGCTGTCGAGTGTGTTTTCTGGTACGTTGCCGTCGTCGCTGCTAGCGCGAAGATCTACAATTGTCAGCTCCTCGCACGTGGAACTTGCAGCATCTGCATGCTCTGCGGCAAAAATGGACGTCGTGCCTACAAAAGATACTGCAAGTAGCCCTGCTAGGGAGAGGGCTTCAATTCGTCTGCCCACGCCAGATTTTTTCTCCAGATGCTTCATCTCGCACTAGGCGTCCGAAAAATCTTATTTAAAATTGCGCGAGGTAGTCGATACTACAATCAGAAACTTTCCTGATTGTGAAATTCTCTGATCTAAAAAGACTCTATAGCTCTTCCACGATAAACGATCATTTTTATCTCATGCCAATTTTTACCGGAGGCAACTATGTTAAGCAAAACTGCAAGTTATTCTTCTTAACCCATTAATACTTCAACAGCAACAACAACGATCCCATGACTACTTGCATTGTTGCTGCTAGTGTTATTACTTCTTCCAATTGTGGTGAACTCGGGTGAACATGCAGCGGCAAGAAAGAAACGTGTATCCGCATAGGGAGCTGGACAAGAAGCGATGGTTAGTCAGATACCTCTGCCTTGCTGCGCTTGGAGTAATACTGTCGATCAAGGTCTATCTTTTGCTTTTCATTCTTGACTTTACTGTAGGCGTGTATAGCTTTATCACGACTTTTGTCTTGTTTTCCACGCTCTTGTTATCTTACATGAAATTCAGAGATCCCTACTTTCTCGCCCTGGAGAAAACGGGAGACAAGAATAACAATTCGTCGCCACTTGTTTCAGTAATTCTGCCGGTAAAAAATGAAGAAGGTCATATTGCAGACTGCGTCAAATCATGCATAAACTCCACATATCCAAACAAGGAAATCATTGTAGTAAATGATGGCAGCACCGACGGCACAGCAAAAGTCCTTGACGATGTGTACCGAGCAAGTGCAAATCCAAATCTGCACATCATCCATCTATCAAAAAATGTGGGAAAAAAGAAGGCAATAGAAGCTGGCGCAAGTATCGCCAATGGCGAAATCTATGTTTTCATAGACAGCGACTGTGAGATGGCACCAGATTCCGTAGAGAAATTTGTCAGGATCTTTAATTCGGACCACACCATTGGCGCAATAACTGCTCACGGCAGGGTAAGAAACGTAAGTGAAGGGAACATTCTTGAAAAAATTGAGGACGTATGGTATGACGGCCAGTTTCGCATCATAAAAGGGATGGAGAGTTCGTTCTCATCAGTAACATGCTGTTCCGGTGCCCTGAGCGCATATAGGAGGATTGCAGTCCAGCCCCACATTTCATCATGGGCGCATGAGAAATTCCTTGGCAAAGAGTTCAAGTTTGCAACAGATAGGCGTCTAACCGCATACGTTCTGGCCGGCAAGCCGCCTGCAATACGGCAAGAACCGAAGACAATAGCAGACCATAATCCGACAATATTGCAGACAGGCAACGACGAACTGGAAGTAATGAAGTTGTCACTCGATCCTGACGATGATGACAGCATTGTCAGAGAATCTTCGGGCAATTGGAAGGTACTGTATAGCCCGAGCATACATGTATCGATTGGTCCTCCGTCCACATTTACCTCATTCATCAGACAGCAAATCAGGTGGCGCAAGAGCTTTATCCGGAGCATATTTGCCACAGGGAAAATTTACTGGAAGAGGCCGCTTATGGCAGCGCTGCTGTACTATCTGCAGATGGGCTTGAAGTTCTTTCGCCCCTTCATAGTGCTCAAGAGCATTGTTCTGCTACCGCTTGCCGGAGACTACTATACCGGCGCACTCTTTATTTCGGCTGTGCTTTTCACCGGCATGATCTATGGTATTGATTTTCGCCTGCGCAATCCCGGCAGCAGCTTGTGGTTGTACAGACCACTAATGACATTGCTTTCAACGTTCGTGTTAACTTGGCTCCTCATCTATTCTGCAATTACAATCCGTAAGATGTCCTGGAGGTGAGGAGAAGAAGGAGGGAAAGAATATGATGCACAAAGGAAAGATCCGCAGCAGGATAGACGTTATACTGGTAGGAACAGGGATGGCAATAGCCTTTTGGCTTATACTCATAAGGCTGTTCGGCCTTATCGAATCGACCGATCCGAGTTCATCTGAAATTGTTACAAGCTATTTTCAGCGACTCTCTGAAATTGTTACAAGCTATTTTCAGCGACTCTGTGTCACAATGCCGTTTGACCTCACCACGTTGTGTAGATAGGCTTGCAGAGAAGAATGCGTGAAGCAGTTGGCTTTCACAATGACAATCCAACAACTGCGATAAATGTTATGCTTATGCTATCTTGTTAGAGTAAATACACTTGCGCTTCCATATACAGATTAATGTTGGATAATGGAGAAAAGCCAAACACCGACTCTCTTTCATTGGAAAATGAAGCGTAACTTGATCCCTTTTCGTACAAATCTCGGAGCGATGGCCGTTGGCAGTGTTTCTTTTCTGCTACTTTTGCACATTGCATTTGGCAGCCAGCTTACAAACCAAGAAGACATAAAGGGAAGCGACAATTCCGCCACTATACTTATCAATGCCTATGCGCAGTCGGACGATCTCAATCTGAATGACACCTCGGAGAACAGCACTGGCAGTGGCAGCAATAATAATGAAACCGTTCGAGCAACCACGGCGAGGACCTTTGATAATGATAATAACAGTAGTACCGACGCCGACCAGTTCGATAGCACATCTGGACTGAAGGAGATAAGGGGGTTTATCGGAGGTATGATTACTGAAGATTCTGCTGGTGGAATAATAATAGAAGAAGGTGAGAACCGGACCGCTCAATCTATGCGAGGAGGGGAAGAATATGTGGTGACGGGGCAGTGGAGAGTCGTTGCCAACCAGAGTGTTCTGGAAAGGTTCGTTGCAAACTTGACTATTGCGCGAACTGACGGAATGGAATCTCACAATATCATAATGGAAGATGTAGGACCTAATTTTCATCTCAACCGCAACGGCAATATCATGACGTCAGAGTTTCCGGTGCTAATTTATCGCAACAATTTTAACCTTACAGCCATCTCGGCACCAGTGCAGCTAGAGCTCAGAGGCAACAATATCATGCAGTTTGCTATAACCATTGGCAACGACAATACTAATTCCTTGCCCGCAGGGTTGCAGATATTGGAGCTGCTTGATGAAAGGCCTGTGTATGGAACTGTGCGGATAGTAACAGTAGAGAGTTAGAAGTGACTTCATTACTCTCTATCTGCAAGATATCTTTTATGTTGTTTCAGTGCAATGTTAGTTTTCAGTAGAATCTCACAACAGGTTTTATCGGAATGCTCAATAGTTCAGTGATTCAAACAAGTGAAGGAGGGCACGCCGCAGAGTTGCAGTTGACATTCTTTACCAATGATCAAAACGTTACGCCGCTGCTGGAAGGATCTGAATGCAATGGTACAGCTGCCGCTTGCCTCAAAATAATGAACAAGCCACTTATCGTGCACAACATTGATGTTCTGAACAGAACCCTGAAGGGAAAGATAACAGGTGTGGCAATTCCAAGAGACCTGAAAGGCATACTGGACGCAATAAATGAGCACTGCCGGGATATCAACATCAGGGAAATCGATGATGGCAACAACAACTCCTGGAACGGGTGGGACAATATTAAACAACAACACTATGCTAGCGCCGTCATTAATTGGTCTGATGATTCGGTCAGGCTGCCTATTAATTCGGTAATATATTCATCGTCGCCTGAAAATATCAAGGTGGATTTGATAACGTATCCGTGGCATTTTTTGGCAGCGATTCAGAGCTTGCTCAAAGAGCATGTTACAAGCACGTATATCTCACCCACTGCGAAAGTCAGCAAGACTTCAGTCATTGAAGGACCCTGCATCATTGAGGACAACGTGGTTCTGGATGACTTTTGTAAGATAAAGGGGCCCGCCTACATATCTGCAGGCAGCGTTGTCGGCATGTGCTCACTGATCCGAAGTTCGATATTGGGAAAGAATACCCGGATAGGGTTTAACTGTGAAATTGCCAGGAGCTTTTTTTATGGCAACACCAAAATGCCTCACCAGAATGAAATACTGGACAGCCTCATCGGCAACAATGTCTGGTTTGGTGGATACTCTGCAACAGCCAATGTCCTGCTATCAAGAGAGAACATCAAGTTCCTGATTGACGGGAATCTTTTGGACACAGGCACCGATCACTTTGGAGCTGTTGTAGGCAACAATAGTGCAGTAGGCGCCCATGTACTTATTCTGCCTGGAAGGCAGATTCCTCCAAATAGCAGGATTCAGGCAGGAACGATTGTCCGCAAGTGAAAATAAACAGGAAGAGAGGTATTTTTTATCCACCCTTTTGGCTAGATTTTATCTTGCATGCATTGTCTGGTGGTGCTTCTTACTGCAGAAAATAAATAATATCACCTACTACTCTACTCTGCTGCTACCCCGTAGATCGGCTGGCCGGAGAAAATTTCATCAAGCTCGGGTTCTCCAAAGCTTATGGATAGGTTCCTGCCATTTGCTACCAATATCGACACTGCGACCTTCTCCCATGACTGGTTCTGGCTGCTCTCTGATATATCGGCCGTCCCGCCAAGCACCACATGGTCGTTTACCAGCTGGAACGAATTCATTGTAAAGTTGTAAATCCTGTAGTGCGTACCCCCGGTTCCATCAAAATCTGCCTCGAATGACGCGTTATTGATGCTGCGGACTTGGAGTGACCAGTTTCCAAAATATGTCTGCTCTACCTGACCGTTGCTCAAGTTAAACTGGGCGCTTGCTATGTTGCCCGACACTCGCATGTCCGCCACTCCGTTTCCTCCGCCCTCTGTATTGTTTGTGACAGACGCAATTAAATCATCTATGCGCCCTTGGACATCTAGGCGATCCCTGATGCCGCCTAGGCTGTCATCGTCTTCTGTCGGATCGCTGTTGCTATTGATTATGAGGTTCATATCTCCACTACCATTCTGGTTGCTGGATCGCTGACTCGTGATTATAGTTGTAGTCGTAGGATTGGCTGACATCTCTTCCCCTTCTCCTAAAAATGCCGCATTTGACGAAATGGGGAGAAAGACCAGTAAGGCGCCAACAGCAACAGCAAACAAACTGAAAACATCTGCCACCATGTCATATCTACGCATGGTGATGTGACTTTGCTTCCCGTGCGTTTATGTGTTCTCTTATTTTAATCTGTACTCCGATGCTATGTTCGATTGAAAAGGTACCCTAAGAATAAACAGTTAGTTATGTGCTTTGTTTCTATTTTCCAAATTGGAATGTTATAACAAAATAATGAATAGCCGAACTAGATTCCAGTAGTGGAACGCTATAAAAATGATAAATGTGCGAAACCGACGATGGATATTCGTAATTCTGCTGGAGCGGACGGCAGTGATGATTCACTGCCAAGAAGACGTTCGAACGCGATTCGACTGCTAGCAGTTACATTGCTCTCCTCCGTGGTTTTAGGAGGGCTGCTTGTAGTACCACAACAGACGCTGTACGCACAGACAGAAGAGACAGAGCAGGTGATCGCACAGATTGCCGAACAAGTTGCAGAAGATCAGGATGGCGATGAGGGAAGCATTGAACAGGTTCTTCAACAGATCGCTTCACAGGTAGCTGACAATTCAGACGATGAGACGGCCGAGCAGGCAATAACCCAGCTGGCGGAACAGGCCGCAGAAGGCGGTGAGGTTTCGCAGGCGATAGCCCAGATTGCCGAGCAGGAAGCCGAGGACGGCGACGAAGCTGAACAGGCCATCGCGCAAATAGCGGACCAAGTTGCAGAAGGAGATGACATTTCGCAAGTCATAGTCCAGCATGCAAGCCAGATAGCAGAAGCACAAGAAGGCGCAGAACCTGATGGCGGCCCGACCGGAAATGAAACAGCTACTGATGATACGGACGACAATGCTACTGACACCGAACCGGAGAATGTGACAGACACTACCACTGGCGGGGATGTTGAGCAACAAATCATCCAAGTGGCACAGCAGGTGGCCAACGCAACAGGTACGGACGAGGGGGCAGTCGAGCAGGTCATACAGCAGATAGCAAGCCAGACTGCAGAAGCTGGCGGAGATTCCTCTCAGGTTATTGAGCAAATAGCGCAGCAGATTGCAGGGACGCCTGACGGCCCAGTTTCACAATCAATAGCTCAGATAGCAGAACAGCAGGCTGCTGGAAACAGCAGTGCAGTAGATCAGGCAGTTACGCAGATCGCAGAACAAGTCGCAACCGCCCCGCCGACAGCAGGTCAGACCATAATCTACCAGACGATAGTCCAAGTAGCAGTCCAGATAGCAATAGGCCAAAACATCAATCAAGAGATCACACAGGTTGCAGAGCAGGTAGCAGGGCAGACAGGTGCTGATCAGCAATCGATAGAGCAGGTTCTCCAGCAGGTCGCAATTCAGACTGCAGGGGAGGGAGGAAATGTTGAGCAGACAATCGCCCAGATTGCAGAACAGGCCGCACAGGGAGGCCCGGTTTCACAATCAATAGCTCAGATAGCAGAACAGCATGCGGGCGGCCAGTCACAGGAGGTAGCACAGGACGTCATCCAGATTGCAGAACAGGCCGCACAGGGCGCAGACGTTTCGCAGGCGATATCACAAGCTGCCGAACAGGAGGCAACAACGACAACAACGACAACACAGCCATCGACAACTGACATCAACCAGCAAATAACACAGATTGCAAGGCAGGTGGCAGTGGCAGTGGCAGAGCAGACAGATGGATCAGCAGAATACAGCAAGGTAGAGCAGGTAATACAGCAGATAGCATTGCAGGCGGCGGCAAGTGGCAGCACCGGGCAGGACGTCAACCAGCTAATACAGCAAATTGCTTCACAGGTAGCTGAGAAACCAAGCGGAGTCGTATCCCAATCCATAGTCCAGCTTGCCATGCAGCAAGCACAAGGCAGAGACATTAACCAAGCAATAGCTCAGATAGCGGAACAGGCTGCAGCTGGCGAGGATATCGACCAGGCAATAACTCAAGTCGCCGTGCAAGAGTCAGCCGGCAGCGGAGCGGACCAGCAGATCGCCCAAGTTGCGCAACAGGTGGCAGAACAGACCGGATATGACGATCCACAGTCGATAGAGCAGATAATTGGGCAGATCGCAATTCAGGTGGCCGGAGAAGGTGGCGACGCGGAACAGGCAATAACCCAGCTGGCGGAACAGGCCGCACAGGGAGGCGAAGTAGCCCAGGCAATAACCCAGCTGGCAGAGCAGGAAGCCACTGGTGCTGGAAGCGACGTAACTCAAGACATAGCTCAAGTGGCAGAACAGGTGGCTGAAGGAGAAGATGTGGCTCAAGCAATAACCCAGGCTGCAAGCCAGACAGCTGGTGAAGTACCACCGTAGTCGTAAAATGACATAATAATATACATCAGCAAAGAAGTGAAAGAAAATTAGAAAGAAGCCGATGACTAGAGAGGCGTACGCATCCCGCCATTCGCCCTTTATTTTTGTTGTTCGTATTAAACTCTATAAACATCTATACCAAGAACATTGGGAGTAGCATATGGATTTTGAAAAGCTTTGCGGCAAAGTGTTTATGCTCAATGACGACATCAGGTACGCTGGAGTCATCGATAGCACTGGCACTCTAATAGCAGGAGGAATGCGCAAGGGCATCGATTCGATAGTTACAGAAAATGATGAAGAGCTATTTCTAACCCAGACGGCGCTCCGCAAGTCAATGAGAGACCGCTTTGATCAAGCTATGGGAAGGGCAAGGTTTGCCTATGTCGAGCGGGAAAAAATATCCGTCCTTACCTTTTACATGGAGGACAAGATATTGCTAGTCACACTTGAGCCAAACGTAGAATCGCATACAGCAATGGACATTGCTGACAATACGCTAAATTTGATAAATGGTGGTGTTCCTGACGCATAGTTAAATACGACGAGTGTCTATAAGATAGGCATTGGGATTTTTGGACAGATTCAAGAAAAAGGCTGAGACCCAGAAGGACACCGGGCCCTCGCAAGAGGAATCAGGTGGTCAACAGCCATCATCTACAACGGGCAGGCGGGTCAAAAAATATACGTCCGACGGTAAGCCAATATACGAATAAAAAGCATACTCATTCATCCGCAACTTTTTAAAACCAGTATGCCTACTATCAAGTGTGCGGGGATTCTTTAGCATACGCCGTGCAAAATCCTTCCAGTGCGATATTTGTAACGAAAAGTTCAAAGAGCTGGAAACGATGGAGGAGCACAGGCGTAGGATGCATCAAGACGCTGTGCCGTCGGTGGGCAGCAAACAATAGAGATACAAACCCTCGTAGGTAACCGGTTTTGGACAATGGCTATTGATGTATCTTGAAGAATCTCGGGTCTGCTGACGAGCAGTTGAGATGCTGTGAGAGTGTATCATAATTTTGAAAGTTTATGTTAAAAAATGTTAATTAACAATCATGGATTTTTGGCGCCGGGATATGGCAGAAGCAGGATTGGTGACGGCAATTTCGACTGCAGGTGCCTTCATTTTTCTGGCCGTGGTCTGTGGAATATACAGAGCTAGGCGCAGTAGTGATGCAAAGACAAAGATAGCTCAAGTGGCAGAGTAGCAGCAGTAGTGGCATTTAACACGATACATATGCCACTCCTCTGTCTTTTTCTGCATCTTCTTTTTCCTTTCCTTGCAATAATATCAGGCGCCAGCGCGCTGGAGAAATCTCGGCCTTATGATCGTGATCCTGTGCTCTGTTATTGCCCTGTCCCAATCAACTAGTAATATGGCAGCAGTCATGCCGACTCCAACAATATCTGTGATTATTACTGCGATAAGGTTGTCACCAAGAATCTCAGATAGCGGCTGAAACACATATCCCGATACATGTATCATTGCCAGATATACGATGAATCTGCCAGTCCAGAACCCAATGATTATGCCCATAGAGCGTGCGCTCATTAGACCATAAGATATGAACAGCATGTTGCTTGGAAGAGGGGTCAATGCGAAAATGAGTGTGCCTGCAAAATATCCAAAGCGTGTTTTCTGCAAATATTTTTGCAACCTTTCTAGACTGGATTTTCTCTTTTCGTTCAGCTTTTTTCGCCCAATAGAGCTGTATTTCATAAGCAGTAGCCTGCCACCAGTGGCAGCAGTAGCCCCTACTGAAGAGAGCAAGAAGGGATCGAGGGAATTGTCACTAAGTGCATATGCTGATGCTATCACCATCCAAGTTGGAGGCGTGAGTATGGGCGCCGCGCTTATCCCAAATATTATCAGCAAGACCCAGAGATAGGGGTGGTCCTGCAGCAGCTCCCCAAGGACTTCCGCTGACAATTGTCTGCTGTCTGAACTGCAATAATCTCTTTTGAATGTTTTTTATCCAAAAATTGCAATAGATTACTTAAGTATGTTCATACACTATAGTAGTAGCTAATGATAGATTCGAACCTGCTTGATAGAATCAATGGCAGGCGAGTAATCATAGACGCCTGCGTATCAAGGGACTTGGCCAATGGCCTCCGAAACAGTGGACTGGTGGTGAGGCATGTGGCAGACATCAACTCAGCGCTGAAGGATCACGAGATAGCCATGATGATGCATGCAGATGAAGTGCTCATCACGCGGGACCAGAGGTTCTACAGGATGCTTGGCCAGGCAAGGGCGATACTCCTTGCTTCGGGGTCAAATACAGTCGGAAGGAACATAGTATATGACAAGCCAGCAAAGAGAAAGACTCTGGCACGCAGGAAAAGCAGGCTGCCGTCACATATACGCATGGCGCTCAAGGAAAAGCTTGCAGAGGAAGCAAGAACTGGCTTGCTCTCCATGAAGATATTGTGGGGAATCATTTGGCTGATGCTGTAGTAGTGGTAGCTTGATAGTGGTGTGGGAGTGCAAGAGGAGGATAGCAAAAATACAACAACAATAATGTCGTCTTTGATCGCCAAAATCTAGATTATATTTTTCTTGAGCGGCGGCAAGCGACGGCACCATCACTCACCCTTCCTGCTTCAGCTCTTGTATAACATTATTCATGTATAGTTTGATATCCTCTTCCAATGGTGGCTGCATGCCAGTCTGCTTTTCTATCAACTCCTCTCTTTCTTTATGACATTTAGGACATTTTTTTCAACTTCATATTCAAGCTGAGCTGCTGCTATACTGCTTGTCGCCTAGGATCCTGTTACAGCCTTTATCGATTGCCTGAGGCTTCTGTCCTGGTCGACTGTCACCGCCGCAAGGTAGAATCCAAAGGCTAGCATGAACGATGCAAAACATCATGAGCGACCGGCCGGCTACCCCGAAGGTTTGCTCCTGTGCAGAAGGGGAAAGCGTGAGCCCTATCATGGCGGCGCCTATTGCGGCGATCATCAGAAAATCCTTGATCATGTTGTCCGAAGCTAAGGCCCTTGCAATTACAAAAACGCGACGCCAAACATGATGCTCCCACCAATCACGCCTGCCCTAAAGATGCTTTTGAGGAGGAACGGGTTTTCAAAGTCCTCCCAGTACCATATCATGCCGGTTATCGCGGTGTATAGGCCGACCGTCCTTCCTACCATGTAGAGCACTAACGGAAGTACGATCAACGCTATAGACAATATTGATAGCCCGCCCTTCTTCTGGTGATATTGATGGAGGAGAATACCTGTGATGGCCCACGTAAGTACAAATGAGACAGTTATGGGAATCCAGCCATTTACACAATGGTAAAGCATTCTGATAGACGATGGCACTATGTAGAGCGTCGTGGTATCTGGCGTGGCTACCTTGTACTGAACCTCTCCCTGGTACCTTTCGTCGGTTCTCTAAATGAAGATTCCTGCAGGACTGTGCCGGGTGGAGATTCTTCTTCCACGGCCCTTATCAGTCCTAGCTTTGCAGTTGCATAAAATATCATTGCAGTTGCAATCGACATGGCTGCAAGCCCACAAACAAGGATCAGTCGGTTCCTGCGATGATTCTTGCTGTGGCCAGACAACCTGTACCAAGAGAAGAACTTGAAGCTAGCCATGCCCATTATGATTGTGGCCGCTATGGTGCTGATAGCGAAAACGGAGTATGTCAGGTATCCGACGCTGATATTGTAATAATAGAATTTCACAAACATCACCGTCAAGATTGCCAGCAGTGCAATCTGGGCTATTACCACTATTTTGAAAATAGCGTCGAGGAGTGCAGAGCCTTTCCTGACATCACGACTCACCCTGCCAACATATCTCGTGATAATGTATGAGCCAATTCCATAAGCAACGATTATTATGTTTAGCGCAAATATTGCGGCACCGGACGATGCATCATACGGAAACATCTGCCGCGTTGCCAGTATGTCCACTATCACAACAGCTATTATTGCCATAGCTGAAATGATTACAATTTTCCTTGATGTTGCATGCTCGGCTCTGGCTAGATGAGCATGCATTCCATTCATGCTGGTAGAGCCAAATCACTAAATTTATGGATTCGGAGACACACAAATCCCGCTCGAATTTAGTGATGTACCGAATATGTGCGTCAAACATAACAAGGTGTGGAAACAAGATTATTGCTACATTTGAGATGATGCAGCTTTGCAAGATATTCAAATGGGTTGATCGTCTTCCTGCTCCTCCCCCTCCTCTTCAACCTGTTTGATTTCATTTACTCGTGCTAGCGTATCTGCATCGCTACTATTACTTGGCTGCCTTTGTGCATAATAAACGGAGAACCTGCGTCGAAATTTCTCCACAACTGGATCTTTTGTAATTTCGTGCAGGTATCCCAGCTGCTTGATGTGACCTTTTTGGTAACTTGCCATAGCCCTCGTGCCAACCTTGTCATAATAGGACCAGTCGCCAGCATCAAATTCTGCCAGGTGATTTTTCAGATAGTTCATGCCCTTGTCAAATATTTGTTTGGCAACCCCATCATTTGTTATCTTGTAGTATTCCCACAGATGCAGCAGGGCTCCAGTATGCCCATTTAGCACATAGACCTTTTTGAATCCGGGCTTCGCGATCACGTGCAGAAACAGGGAATCGCCACGATCTTCAAGGCTGGACACTCCGCCATCGTCATAGTCAATTAAAAGGGCAGCTACTGCCTTGCGTGCTGCATTCAGGTACCTTTCATCATTTGTAACCAAGTATGCCTTTGCAAGCAGTTCAGCACCTTCCGTCTGTGCCAACGCCGAGGAATACGGGGCCTTAATTCCTCCATAGAACATCCACGGGAAGTTATATTCCCATATCAAGTATTTTCCGTCCTGCTTCAGCGTTGCGTTGTCTACAAGCCAGTTAGCAGAATTGAGAAAGTATTCTTTTGCTTTGTCGCCACTGTGGGAGTATTGCCAGTTGTGGTAGTACCTCAGCCCTTCTACGGCTACGACTTTGGGATTGTATACTTTGCCTATCTTGCCTCCATAGTTGTACATCATTACTCCTCTGGCATCCGGCACCAGCTTGGGATCATTTGAAATGGACGGCGGGGATGTCCGCTTTGGAGGAGATGCACCGAACGCCGGTTTCACCATATTAGTGGACTCAAACGAGAGTAAAAACGTTGCAAGGATCGAGGACCTTGCGATTAGTAAGAACCTGATTCTAGTAGTGTTCAACATAAGACAAATCTGAAATAATTGCACTGTTGATATCCTGCAGAAAGAAATTACGAATAGCCAGAGTTCTAGTGCATCCTGGATTGATATCAATCTAAATGCAGATCGGAAGCTTGTCAATACGTTTTATTACAATCTCAATTATGAAATACTATAACAATGTCTTTGAAGAAAGTAGTATCAAAAGACAAAGTAAAAGAGTACATGATCGTTACACTGATCAGTCATGCTGTGGGGCAGGCAGTCTTTCTACCGTGGAACATGTTTGTTATGAATTTTACAGCTGATCAGTTTCTAAGAGGGGCACTGGTAAGCATTCCGATTGCGTTCATGTGGAATTATGCGGGAATCAAGGTCAACCTGTACTGCAGCTACAAAGTCAAGTCATTTGTAGACAGCATGGCGACAAGTCGTAAGAGCGCCAAAAGACTCTCTCAATAGCAGCAACATCCTTTTTAGTCAGGTGCCGCCGGCTGGTAGCACCTCTGTTGTTTTTCTTTACCGTGTTACACGTTTCTGGCTTTTGTAATTGTGAACGTGTTTGGGTTACGTATGAGATAATTGAGGAGTACCAGCCGGGCCTTGCGTCCATGCAACCTGACAATTTCTGAAATAGGCCACTTCCGTGCCCGAGATAGAGAATAGCCGCGATAAAATGGCGAAAATCCTACAACTGCGATCTGTCCATCAGAACAGTAAGGCAATACATCAAGCTCTATTATCATCTGAACCTCGACATCGATCTATCCAAAGCTATGCTTGGATACAGCGCCTTCAGCTGGCAATGCTTTATCATTGCACCTTTTTGTATTTCAAATGTAGTTCTTTCTAGGATCTCTTCCATATTCTGCGCGCATGAAAAACCCATACTGCCGCGATTACAAGAGTGGCTGTAGGGATCGCTCCTCCTTTCTCTCGATCAGAATCGACGTTTGCACGCGTATTCGTTGTGATTGTCCTCTCCAATTCTCCATCATCTGTTACATTAAATTGTGCATTGGTAAGTGGGCTAAGAAATGCTTCTACTGGAGCATATTCGTCAGTAAATATCGGCACATCGTCTGTCCTGATGTTTGTTGAATTGTATAAATAGTTGGCATAATCAATTGTTTGTAAAAAGTTTGTAGTTCCCCGGCTCTCTTCATTGTAGATGCTGTTGCTTCCCGATGCCATGGTCTCTTGCATTTCTCTTATACTATTCCCGTCATATGCAATTTCGTCCTTGCTCGCTACTAGAATGATATTCTGCACACTGCCATCTGCGTTCAACCGGGTTGGAAAAACGTACATTGATGGGAAAACCTCGGCCATGGTCTTGTATGCTGCTCTCCAGAGCCTTGACTTCTCGTAGGCTGCAAACCCCCAATCTGAGCTTGTAATGCCTTGACCAATTGGTCCGATATGGTTTGACACAATGACGCCATCCTCTGTCAGATGGTCATTTAGCAACTGAAAGTACTCATCGGTCATCAGGTGAAAAGGCACGTAGTTTTTGGAATACGCGTCCAACACAATTATGTCGTATTCTTGATCAACACCGTTATTCCCCAGCAGAAAACGCCGGCCATCATCATTATAGATATTTAACTTCGAGTTGCTGTCGTCAACGCCAAAATATTGTTTCGCCACATCTATGACAACCGGGTCAATCTCCACAACATCGACCCTTTCGATGCCCGGATATGCCTCAAGAAAATATTTGGGCCCGGAGAACCCGCCTCCTCCCACAAACAGTATGCTCTTGGCATCGGGATTGAACACAAGACCTAGTGGAAAGAATTGCGTATACAACAGAGCCAGATCATTTGGATAATCAATGTACATCTGGCTGTGGAGGTCGCCGTTTAGAAACAGAGAGCGGGTTTTGGATTGCGAATCGCTGTTGGCAGCTCCTGAAGAAGAAAATGTGCCAGAATCAACTACCTGAAGCTGGCTGTATGGAGTCTCTTCCCTGTGGATGGTGGTACCAAGCAATCCGGCAACGTTTACAGAAAGATCAAGGCGTTCAAAATCGGGTAGCGATGCTAGGAAACTGCTTCCAGTATCAATAGGTGTGGTGCTCGCTACAAGCATCAATACAACCAACATGCCAGCTAGAAACTTGGGTAGCTTGTGCAAAAATACGGCCGCCGGAATTATGAGTGCAAGACCCAGTGCCAGTGTTATCGCTGTAATTTCAAGTGAAGGAATAAGCGCAAATACTGTCACAAATGTGCCAGCGATGCTTCCTGCAGTGGCTATAGAATAAAGGTTTCCGGCTCTTTTTCCAAGGGTGGACAAAGTTGTCGTAGCAAGCTTGATCGCATATGGCGAGACAGTCCCCATGAGCACAGTTGGCAGGGCAATTAGGAGAAGAGTGGAAGCAACTAGCATGGGAGTAGAAGGCGACGACGCAAGCGATTCTTGTATTGCCGGCCAGATAATAAGTGGAATAAACAGAATGTACAGGCCTGACGAGAACATTACTGAACACAGCTTCTGTATAGTTGCAGGCCTCTCCTTGCTATCTGCAAGCCTTCCACCTATGTGGTAGCCTGCCGTCAGTGCAGCTAGGATTATGCCGATAAGCACGCCCCAAGTGCTAATTGAACTTCCAAAAATCGGAGTCAGCAGCCTGCTGGCGGCGAATTCTAGTGCCATTGCTACAAAACCAGAAACAAAGACCAGTCCAGCCAAAATCCCGGATGCTAATATCCTTGACCTTTTGTAGTCGCCACCGTCATCGCTTCCACCAGTACCCAAAGATGAATTTGACTCTGAGGGCGAGGGGGAAGAAGACAAAAACTCTCTCTACCTAAAATGAAGACGGCGAACAAAATAAAGATGATCTAGGTAGAACAATCCGGTATGACTAGTTTTCTGGACAACGTGACTGCAGCGCTGCCATGTTACAAACCTGGCAAAGTCGCTGCAAATACAGGAGGTGTAAATGCAAAAGTAGCTACTTTTCCATCGCTGTTGTTCTCAGCCCATATTCGACCATTATGAGCATCCACTATGCCCTTTGATATGAACAAGCCCAGTCCAGAATTATTTAATTGCTTGATGTGGTACCCTTCTAGAAACAACTTCTGTGTCTGGGCTAGGGCCGCAGCTTTCATGAGCTTGAAAGATTGTTTGCTGTTATGGTAAACTGAATAAAGGAATGGACTAATTTCCGTCGGCTGGTCTCGTCAATTTCCTGTATTTGATCGTCAGTCATGTGAAAGCACTTTCTAAGTATTGTAACTACCATCCTGTCTGTATCTTCAAAATACCTCTTTACAGATTTTTTGTTCAGCGCGTCCAGTTTCCTGTTCCTTTCCTTTTCCATGGACATTATCGCCTTGATTTCCTCTACTGTCAGAGTCTCGTATATGGTGTATTCTCTGCCTTGGTGGTGGTAGATGATGTGTTCCATGGTCTCTTGTTAGTTTTCGTTATAGCACACGGTAAAAAGGATTCTGCAACGCAAATCTCAGTGGCATCAACTGTTGCAGGCACGTTGAAGAACCCTATAAATAAAACTTTCAAGAGCAGAGGGGGAATATTGACTATCCACGAACCTCTGGTGATTGCAGACCCAGGAGGTGACACAGAGGAATCCTAGGTGCTACAGCGGTAGTAGCAGTCAAAGTCATGAAATTCTACAAGGCTTGCGGCACTTCATTTTTTCTATCACGAAGCCAGGACGACAATAGGAATGAGCGCTGTCCAAAGTGTTTTCGATTGTTACTAGAATAATGACTGCATACAGGTCAGCTCCTTGCTGACACGTATATTACTTCATTTGTGAACCTGACAGCTCCGGTGCTAGAATCAGCTGCGTGCTCTCTCGCCGTATCCGCGACCTTGTTCCAGATCTCTTCCTGCTTTGCAGCAGGCAGGCCTGCCATCATGGCTCCGAATGAAGCTGCAGTGCTCCGCACAAAGTCAACGTATTCTTCTGGAGAAGGCAGGCTGAAATCTATTTTACTGCTTTCAATTTTGATGTCGTTAAAGCCTGCCTGCTCAAACCTTTTCCTCAGCAGGCTGGTGTCAGCCAAGCTAAAGACACTCGGTGACCCTGGCGTAGGTGGCGTGGTCCCTGTTTCCTTTGACACAATTTCAAATGGGATTAGAAACGATGGAGCTCTATCCATTGATGACCATACCGCCGCAGCAATCCTGCCGCTGGGGGCGAGCGAACCTCTCATGGTTTTCAGGGCACCTACAAGGTCTGGCATAAACATCAGCCCAAACCTGCAGATAATTGCATCGAAACTTGAAGGAGGTAACTCAAGCGATTCTGCATCAGCTTCCTGAAATTCAATGATATCTGAAAGTCCACTTTGCTCTGCTCTTTCTCTTGCTATTGCAAGCATTGCTGGCGAGATGTCGATGGCAGTAACCTTGCCAGAGGGGCCAACTTTTCGTGCAGCAGTTAGCGCAGGCTCGCCTATTCCAGTTGCCACATCCAGTACACGACTTCCTTGCCGAATCTCTCCAAGCTCGACTAGCCTGTCAGACACAACTTGGGAACTCTCCTCAATAATCTTCCACCATTTTTTCCATCCTTCTGCGACGCTATCCCATCCTTGGCGCTGTGCGGCTTTGAATTTCTGTGGATGAGTCATATAACATGAGAGCGAATCTATCGTATTAAAGAGTCCCGATTGGAATCCTGATCATTTCAGGTGATTTCTCAGGAATGCCAAAGTCTTTTGCCAAGCGTCTGCTGTCTCCTTTGGAGCATAGTTGTCGCCGGATGGATTTGCAAATGCATGTCCCACACCTTCATACAGGTAGATTTCGTTTGTCACCCCTGATGCATTTAAGGCAGATGCAAACTGCTTTACGGATCCGACTGGAATCGCCTGATCTTGGTCTCCGAAAATGCCCAGTACCGGCCAGCTTATGTTGGAAAGAGCATCTGGTTCTGTAACCGGACGCCCATAATAGAGTATTGTAGCTGCAAGAGGACTACTGGTGCTGTTTGCTGCAAGCTGGATCGACCAGTCGCCGCCAAAGCACCAGCCAAGCGAGGCTACCTTGTCTGGGTTGACTGATTCAAGTGACCTGACATAGCTTACTGCAGACTGCAAGTTCTCAAGAGCAGTAACAGGATCGTTTCTTACAGAAGACGCCAATTCCCCAGCTCTGTCAGGATCAGTTGCAACTTCGCCGCCATAGAGGTCAACTGCCAATACGACATATCCCTCCCTTGCTAGAACATCTGCTTGATTTCTTATGTGCTCGTTTAGGCCCCACCATTCGTGAATCATAATTACCGCAGGTAGCTTTTCTTGAGTATTTTCTGGATAAACAAGGTATCCGGTAGCATTGTCATAATAGCTGACAGAGCTGCCATTTAACGGCAGTTGGGTATTATTACTGCTGTAGATGTTGTAGCTGTAAGATATAGTGTTGTTGTTCAGGCTGCCTGTCGCATTTTGCTGTGGAAATGCTGGCTCTATATTCATAAAAAGATAAGATGTAAAACCAAACACAAAGATCGTGACAAAAGCCGTCAAGAGACCTTTGTACGCTGCATACATGAGACATGCACACACGCTCTTCTTTTAACGATTCTGCCTCCATGTTAGAGAAAAGTTCCTGACATTCAGTCCCTTCTTAGTGCAACTATTGGTGATAGCCTTGATGCTTTCCAAGCAGGATACAGCCCGGCGGCAATGCTCAGCCCAAGCGATATTCCCCAGACTTGCACAAGGTCACTCCACACATAGACTGGAGTGAGTTCTGAAGACTCGAAGAGATCCGAAGCAAAAAGGGAGAGGACACCATAGCCTCCAAGTATGCCCACCACAAGGCCAGCGCTTGCACCAATAATCCCGATTATGGCAGCTTCAGCAAGAAACAGGGCAAGCACATCTCTGTCCCTCGCGCCAATGGCTTTCATGACACCAATTTCCCGTGTTCTTTCAGTGACTGCCGTATACATTGTCGTAACAATACCGACAGAGCCTACCAAGAGCGCCACCAGTGCAATGCTTGAAATGACGCTGCCAAACCCCTCAGTAAACTCCTGGATAGATTGAATTATCGCCTCTGAAGTCATAATGCCAATGTTGGATCCATAGAGGTTTCGTATTCCTGTCTTAACATCGTTGACGGTGTCAGTGCTCTCTGCTGCCACAAAAAGCGAATCGTACCTGCCGGATTTTTGCAAAAACTCGTTACCTGCTTGCAGGTTAAACACAACCGCCCTGTCGATTGTGGGGTTTCCCACTGGCTGCATTATGCCTGCAACAGTAAATGTTTTTGATCGAGATTGCTGAGATGCTGTCCCCAGATCTATGTAAGTGTAGGTAGCATTTACCCTCTGGCCTATTATTCCTTCATAATTGTTATTATCTTCATCATCAGGCAGGTTCCATAGTCTGCTAACAATTGAAGCTGGAAGATATATCGCAGAATCGTCTTCCGCGTTTACAGATGATTCATTAGTAAATTCAAGAGCTGGCGCGATTATCCTGAGGCTGTCTGGTTGAACCGATAGCACAGCTGCGCTCTGCGTCCGATTTTCAACAGAAAGCACTATTCTTCCCTGGTACGAAGGAATGACTGCGCTGACATGGGGCAGCGACTCTATCCTGTCTACAACGGCTTGGTCAAGAACTATCGCCGGTACAGGTACCAGGCCCTGACCAAGGAATGAAGGTGGACCGCCACTCTCTCCTTGACGAGACTCCTCTCCATCATCCTGGCTGCCCATAGGAATGCTTGTGACAAACAGTATGTTCGGAGCAAGTTTGTTGAAAACATCTGTGGCAAACTGGCCAAGCCCACCAACAATGCCATTGAGCGTTACCATAAGGCTGCTGCCTACAATCACCATCAGAATCGTCAGAGATGTCCTGACTTTTCTATCTCCGAGTGCCTTGAAAGAGATTCTGAAGACTTCAGAGAATTTCATTTGTTAGCCGGCTTCTCCGGAACGCGTAGTATCTGTGCGAGTGGCAGAATCGTGCGATACTTCCTTCTCTATTTTGCCGTCCCTGATATAGATGGACCTGTCAGTCATTCCTGCCAGCTCCAAGTTGTGGGTGACCATTACAACTGTAGTTCCAAATCTATCGCGCAGCATCTTGAGCAGGTCAAACACTTCCAATCCAGTCCTACTATCGAGGTTGCCAGTCGGCTCGTCTGCTAGAACAAGTGCTGGGTCGTTTATGAGAGCCCTTGCTATCGCGACTCTTTGCTGCTCGCCTCCGCTCAGGTCAACCGGTTTTTGCCTTGCCTTGTCCTCTATTCCAAGGATTTGCAGCAGCTCCCTGACTCGCCCGCCTTTCTTGTCCGCAGAAGAAGAAGACCTGTCAGGAGAAAATACTGCTGGAAACCTGACATTTTCCTGAACGGACATTCTGTTGATTAAATTGTATGATTGAAAAATGAAACCGACCAGTCGGTTCCGGATGTATGATAGTCTTGTGTCATCAAACTGGAAAATATCCTGGCCATTTATCAGCACCTTGCCAGAAGTGGGCCGGTCAAGGGCTCCTATGATGTTTAGAAGGGTGGACTTGCCGCTGCCAGACGGGCCAACTATGGAGACAAACTCGCCCCTCATTACTTTCATGCTGACCATGTTGAGAGCAACCACTTTTCTGGCCGAACGTGAATCAAACACTTTGCTTACGTTTTCCAGCTCTAGTGCAACAGGCAAGGCCGATTGCATGTTGGATGGGAGATGAAGATAATGACGATAGCTTGATTTTCCAGCAGAATCTTCCATTTCTCTCACACACTGTAATAATATTGCAGCTATCGGTTATAACAGATAGGGTCTTGGGAATGATTCTGCAGCTATCTACCTATCCACATTCTAGATGACGGCTTTAGTACTGAGAAACTGATCGAAAAGAAAAAGAAAGATAATGATAGCGGTCAGGGAGGATTCCCAAAGGGCACTTTTTCCGCCCCGTCCATCTAGAAAGATAGAGATTCGACGAGGAGGTTTGTGGTGGTAGAACCTCATATGGCTACTATGAAAAGGCTTTAGGAATGGGCGGGTGATAGGTCTGCGCTTGTTAAATGGGCAGACCCGGGCATTACCATCGATTGGCAAGGAGCCATCGAGCAGCTTCAAAAATCCAACTTTCTATTATAACAACGGAAAGATGTAGAGTTTTTGACCTTTAATGCAAATAATATTGTAACAGCTGCTACTAATGTGCATGGACAGCAAAAGTATTTTATCCATCTATTTTGCAAATCTATCGTGTCATCAGAAGAAGAACGTTTACCTCAAGGAGACAATGAAGAGACCGAGAGCGCTGTTGCTGGAGAAATCAGCGAAGCAGAAACTGAAGAAGCACAGGAATCGCTCCAGTCAACAACAACAACAACAACCATGGCTGGCAATGAAGAAGAACAACAGCAGGCAGATGAGGCGGCTACTTCTCAACCAACGATGTCGCCTGAACACACTTTGCTGCTTCAGCTGCTCCGGCGAGCAAAGCGGCAGCAAGACCTTATCACACAGGTACAAAAGAGCCTAAAGATGATGGCCGGTATTGAGAAGAGCATAGGAAAGGCAACAGATCAGGTGAAACAGCTGCAATCAGCCGCAAGAGAAACCCAAAAACAGATCGCGCAAATACAGCGCCAAGTTGCAGCATTGGAGAGAGCGCAGGCAAAAGGTTTTCAAAAGATAGCCAAACAAAAAACAGCCCCGGCTGGAAAGATAAGAAAAGGCACTGCGGGTAAAGGAAAGAAAAACAATAAGACCAAAAGAAAACGGTAGCAGCTGGCAACAATCCCGCACGACTTTTTATTATTTTACAGTAGATCAAAATCCTGCCATTCTGCAAAATCTCTCTCCGTTTCTGATTGGATGTATGTATGTACACGTACCCTGATAATTCTGGCGCCCGCCCAGCAAGGGCCTCGTGAAGGTGTGAGGAGAGGGTAGTCAAAAGGACGATTTTGTATCTATCATATATCCTTCACCTTCTGCAGGTGCGCATCTCTGTCGCTTTTTTTCGTGGAGTATGTGAACATACATGGACAGCAGAAAGCAATGGAAGAATCATCGCATATCGCCGGCAAAATTTTTGATCTACCGTTCAGGAATGAATACAGATTTTTTCTAATTTCTGCGCTTGTAGTTAAGCAAATGAAAGTTCTAGACCCATATGGAAAATTCAATCTTGTTTGAGTTGAAGATGATTGTTGCTACTATCGTCCAACTTGACCAATCCCCTTTCAAATAGCTCTGTCGCTACTTCGCCTACGCCATGCCGCCTTTGTGCATCATGAGATGTCATTTCCACAGGAGCTGTGGGTTTGTGGAGCTCTGTGTCTGTCAGTGAAATCACTAGATTTTCTAGTGGCACCATGATTGAGCTGTTGCGATTGAGCATGTATTTGCTTCTCCTTTGTTTGGACATTCTAGTTCGACCATCGTCATTCACTACCGCCTCTATTACAAGGCCCATCCTTTGTAGCTTGGAAACTACATTCTTGGTTTTCTTGAGCGAAACTCCAGAATATCGAGCAATTTCGGACTCTGAGTATGGCTGATCTTTTTGAGCTGCCAGCATCAAAAAATCAAGCACGGGTGCAGTGCTGCTTTCCCCTCCAAACAATCTCTCCAGAGGACCAGCTTTGACAAGTAATTTATCTGAAGGCATACGAGATAGATCCTACACTGAAAGGCAGCTTAATTTTATGGTATTGCCTGCAAGTAGGAGCTATCGATGTAGATAATATATGATTATCATGAGCCATACTCGCTTTTTACATACTTTCCAAAATGAGTTAGCAGTTTGCGGATCTTAGGATCAATTACAAACCTGCAATATGGAGCGTTCTGGTGCTGGTCATAGTATTTCCTGTGGTAATCCTCTGCAGGGTAGAATTTTTTGAAAGGAGTGATTTCAGTTACAATCGGGTCTTTGTAAATGCCGCTCTTTGCAAGTTCCATTTTTGACTTCTCTGCAATCTCTTTTTGTTTCTCGTCATGGTAAAATATTGCCGAACGATACTGGGTGCCAACATCGTTACCCTGTCTGTTGAGGGTGGTTGGATCGTGGGTGTGCCAGAAAACATCTAGCAGGTCTTCAAATGAAATGACATTTGGATCAAACTCTATCTGGGCAGATTCTGCATGTCCTGTGGTTCCAGCGCATACTTCATCATAGGTTGGATTCTCTATCCGTCCGCCTGAGTAACCGGGCACAACTGATTTCACGCCCTTTAGCCTTGTGAATACTGCTTCAGAACACCAAAAGCAACCATTGGCAAGAGTAGCAACTTCGATCGCCATCCTGTCATTTATGCAGCCTTGCTGGAATAAAATGTATCGACGACGAGGAACTATATGCATTCACATTTCATGATAATATTCTTGACAGGCCTAGCAAGTAGCAACAACGTCTTGCCACCAAATATGAAGAAAATTTTTGGATCACTGCCCCCCGTCTGCTGCATTTGAGGGGACAGAGGTGGCCACTTCAGAAGCGAGTGGAACCAGTTCAACCGATCTTGCTGTGCTCCCAAAGGATGATTGTATATTTTACGAAGAAATTGGATTGCGATACATCAGATCAGAATGGCAATGCAGTACATTTTTTTTGCAGAAGTAGCTGATGATGAGAATTGGGGCTTTGCTGGTATGTTTGATGCAGCTGCGACAGATATGTTCAACCAATCCTAGCTTGGGCGTTGCGCGACTATTGCCAGGTATGTCTATTGCTAGAAGCCAGGGCATTGCCTTGAGGGAGCGTTCTCGGGACTGGTTAGTAGACACTAAAAGTCTTTTCCGTTCTCACGTGTATGAGGTAAATTCCAAAGACTCCCATTATTCCGCCGGCCACCGCCAGTGCAATATTTGCAGGCAATATTACATCGACATTCAGCCAAAGTAATGCCAGCTGAAATGCTACCGTCAAGAGTATGGAAAAGGCTCCTATAACAGAAGTAAGAGACGCGCCTATCCTTGACAGCCCAACTATGTATGTCAGGGCTGCAGTCAGCGGAAGAAGGGAAAATAATAGCAATGCCGCCCAATCCTGCGCACTTATGGCAGGGGCCTGTTGACTGGTCCACAACACTGCAGCAAGTATCAGACCAGAAATCAAAAGAGATGATGCAGTAACTGCCTCTGCTGGATGGGTTTTGGTCAGCTTTGTGATAAAAATTATGCCAGACCCAAATGCGGCGGCGGACAACATGGCTTCAAGATCGCCAAATGTGATTAGAGTGTCAAGGCCGCTGCTCAGGACTGTTGCAAAAAATCCTGCAAGTGCTATTGTCACGCCAACTAGCTGAAGCCTGGTTAGTTTCTCTGCCAAGAAAGCACGGGCAAGGAAAAGTATTGCTATTGTCTCTAATGGTCCAGAAAGAAGGCCTTCTTTAGATGCTCCCACCCTGCCGACTGAATCGTACCATGCATATACTCCTGCTGCTAACAGCATCGAGCCGGGCAACAGATATTTCCACGATCGGAAAACGTCGACGCCCTTTTTCTTCTCGCTTCCAAATACTATCAAAAGCAACACTGCTCCTGCAAGCGGTATGCTGTTTGCTGTTATGACAAGAGGGTCAAGCTGCAGGTGAACCGTCATGATTTCAACAGCTATTGACTCTATTGAGAGCAATGCAGCATGGACAAAGACAACCCAAGAGAGGCGAATCAAGCAAATGGTAAGTATTTTTTCAAATTTGTTTATTTCTCTTTATATCGTTCTATACTGGTCAGTTTCTCACTTATTTCCCAGAGTTTGACAGCAGCTTCTTTAGATTCTGCATAATCTGATGGCTTTACTGGTTTGCGCTTTACAAAATATTTTCCCGTTACTCCCTCAACGTCCGGTGACGAAGCAAGGTAGATGGCAGTATCTGCTCCTTTCTCTGGGCTGATGAAGAATAATCCAGCGGCGCTCCAAGCCAGTCTGTAATACCAAGGGTTGCTGCCCTGTGCAAGTTTTGTTCGAACTCCTCCTGGATGGAAGCAGTTTGCAGTAACACCGGTGCCTCTCAACCTCTCTGCCAGTTCTCTGGTGAATAGAATATTTGCAAGCTTTGACTGGTTGTAAGCCTTGATGCCACCGTATGATCTTTTTTCAAACTGGATGTCATCAAAGTCAATAGTCCGCGCCCCTCTGTGGGCAATAGAGCTGGTAGTAATAATCCTTGATGGCGCGCTTTTCTTGATAAGATCGAGTAGAAGGTTGGTCAGGAGAAAAGGTGCAAGATGGTTGACAGCAAATGTGTATTCAATGCCATCGATAGTCGTAATACGGCTAGCATGAAAAACTCCGGCGTTGTTTATCAAAATGTCCAATCGACTGTGACCATCTGCATATTGTTTTGCAAGCTGGCGGATTGATGCCTGCGAAGAGAGATCGGCTACAAGATAGGAAATCTTGCCGTCATCCCCGGCTCCTGTCTTGATATCATTTATTGCCAGCTCGTATTTCTCTTTGGTGCGGCCAACCAGAACTACCGTTGCGCCCATCTGTGCAAGCCCTCGCGCGATTTCCTTGCCTATGCCTGAAGTTGCTCCAGTCACAAGGCAGGTTTTGCCTTCAAGGTTTGTCAGCATTGGTGGACTGTAGACTGGCGGAGGCGAATAACAAGATTTCTGCTATCGCTTGAGAATATTCGCCATCGCGCCACCATTTTCTCCAAGGGTGCGATAACAAAAAATCGTATCCTGCCACATATCGTTTACTGTCTTTTCTTCTTTCGATATGAAATGGTTCTTGGGAGGCCAAGGCACTCCCCTCTATTATTATTGCTGTCGCGGTTTGCGGAGCATTGGAAAGATGCGGGGAGACGAGCCCACTTGAATCATGCCAAGTCGCTCAAATCCATATCGTTCATAGAATGGGATATTCTTGGGATTCGAGGACTCAAGGTAAGCAGGTTTGCCATCACGATCGCATTGTTTAAGCGCATGTTGCATCAGTGCTGAACCAAGCCCTTTGCCATGCTGAAAGGGGTCAACTCCAAGAAGCGGCAAGTACCAATGCGGTTCGTTTGGATGATAGCTAGCCATCTTCTCAAATATCTCCGGACCATCCCTTCGAGCCCCCTCGGACGTTGTGCTCTGCATCAATGAGTTAAGCGATTCCATATCTGGGTGGACATTCGGGGGGAGCCATAGGGCTGCGCCAACATAACCGTCAACATAATAGGCACTTCCGTTTGCAAAAGCTCTTCCGCCAAACGCTCTGACAAAGGTAGGAAAATGCGTCAGGTATTCTTGCGGGTCAGACCATACCCATCGCGCAGCAGGGTCTGCTACAAAAGCAAGAGCCAATGCATCAATCACGTGGGCTTCATCTGATGCTTTGGCCGTCTTGATGATTATCGGCTCTGCAACCGTCATGATACTTCATATCGTGTGATAGTTTTAAGTATTATCGTCGTTATCAGAATAAGTCAAGCTATTGGGCCACGATCTATCCGGATTTAAAGTGATTGGGCATCATTTCAAATCTCTCAAAAAGTATTATTACAATGCCATGCGTGCCATCGACCTGCCCTAATCAAATAATCTGGTCGGAGATCTCGTCCGCTGCATTATTGGTCGCATTTGCAACAAATTCCTCGACTCCGTTAGTAATGTTTCTTACTACGGGACTGCTGGCGATTTTCTCTCCTCCTCGTGAGACGCCTGTAAAGAAGGTTTGCCATCCGAGTCCGACGATGGCCAATACGATCACAACCACCATTATCAATGTGAATAGACCCATAGGCTCTGTACTGCCTCCTCTTCCATGTACTCTACAGAACAAGTAATATCAATCCGCGGATAAAGGAGTTTCCGAGTGTAAATCTAGTCTATTTCTACAGCAAACTCGTGAAAAACAAGGTATCTGCAAGAAATATGTGAATGCTGGTTGCCAGCATTGTCATGAATCATCATTCAATCTAGACTTAGAGCCGGATATTCTATTGGATGAGCTGGTCTTGACTGAAATCTTGGTTGTTCCAACAATCTCTCTCTGTGCCCCATGCTGGCATCTGTGTCAATAATTGATCTGGCCGGTGAATACCGCCCGCCACTGAATGAGCTCAAGATGAAAAGCTGAACAAGAAAGACAAGTGCGAGAGTTGATTCTGTGTTGTTAAATAGGATTTTCTCTGCCTTCTTGACCTTGCGAGAGCTTCCAGATTATCATGACTGTTGTCGCATTGCCTCCCTTATCCGAGAAGCCAGAGCCTCTTT
>DASVCY010000110.1:0-6515 GCA_036381375.1 Nitrososphaera sp.
TTGCCTACGCCGTTATCCCATGCTGAAACCCGCAAAATTGCGAGTGATCACCTTATAGATCGATTCATGTATTTAAGTTGAGTGTTAGTATTGTCTATACACCGTGTTAACTCATTTATACTAAGAATGATATAATATAACATTCTCTTATGAAAAGAATCCCTTGGAATCAAGGAGAAAAAAGATCAAGGCCCTTTTGCCAGGCCACTGGCTGCTTTGAACTGGCTGACTCGTACATCGTTCTCAAAGAGACCGAGGAGCCAGACTACTATCACGAAGTCAGCAGGGAAAGCAACTACGAGCAGGTCGAGAAGAGCTTTGGTGGTGACGACGAGACGGAGTTCGACGGGTTCAAAATGATAGTATACTTTTGTAGAAGGCACGACGGCGAATTCAAGTACCTTATTCGCGGGAGCGAACTTCGGATTGCAAAGCGCCGCAATCTCCACGCTCTAGAAATCCGACAGGGTCGATGAGCCGCCAGCTATCAAGCTCGTAAAACAATATAGAGTATTTGCTCTTTGAAAAGCCAGCTGGAAACGGCTGGAACATCGATACGACTGGCAGTCCGCCGTTTCTTTCTGCTAGATCTTTCAGCCTCCTTACCTCAGAACCCTTCAGGCGCGGTATGCCCAAGCTCGCCTTTACCTGTATGAACCACTTGTGATCATTGCGCGTAGCGGTGATGTCAGCCGGCCCCCTGCTCCCAGGCGACAGCCGGACGTCCCAGCCGGCAGTCTTTAGGTGGAGCGCGACCACATATTCCGCCTCCCGGCCAAACCTGCTCCAAGAGTAATAATACAATCAAGCCGCCGGTGCCGCAATCTCATATAGCTGTTTCTGGCCGCGATTTTTTACCCCCCGCTCAAGAAGATACATATGTGACAGCTATGGCGTACGTGCCTGTCTCTCCATATGACTACGACAACTACCTTTGCAGCTTTGAAGGTTGGACGATGGGATCTTTCAGACCTTGTAAAGGATCCTTCCGGGGACGAATTTTCACAGCTTTTGAAGTCTATTGAATCGGAGGTTGCACAGTTTGAAAAAAACAGACAGATCCTCCGGCCTGACATTACTCCGTCCGAGTTTGAGGGATTGCTCCACAAGATCGAGGATATCTCTGAAAAGATCGCGGTGGCGAGCGGTTATGCTCACCTGCGCTATTACGCGGATACCTCCTCGAACGAGGCATCAGCGCTCGTTATCAGGATTGAAAAGCTGACATCCGACATTGGAAATAGAATGCTCTTCTTTGACCTTTGGTTCAAGAAGCAGCTTGACGAAGCAAATGCAAACAGGCTGATCGATTCTGTCCCGAAGGTATACAGAGAGTACCTCCGGCACAAGCGCGTAGTAGCCAAGTATTCACTAAGCGAGCCTGAAGAGAAAATCATCAATACCCTTGAGGTCACGGGTACGGGTGCACTCGTAAAGATCTATGACAAGATGACAAGCGCGTTCGACTTCACCATGAAGCTAAAGCGTGGCAGAAAAATGATCGAGAAAAAGTTTGACAACAAGGAAAAGCTGGTATCGCTTGTCAGGAGCCCCGACGCAGCCACCAGAGAAGCAGCATACAAGTCGCTACTTGAAGTCTACAGGAAGAACAGCGGCGTGCTGGGTGAGATCTACCAGAACATCGCAATTCAGTGGCGCGACGAGGCTATCACCATGCGAGGCTACAAATCACCTATTTCTGTCCGCAATACAGCAAACAACCTTGATGACGCTACAGTAGATGCTCTGCTTGCATCTTGCAGAAAGAACGCGGCCATATTTCAGGAATACTTTAGAGAAAAGGCCAAGATGCTTGGAATGAAAAAGCTGCGAAGATACGACCTTTATGCGCCCATTTCTACCGGGGCGGGGGGCAGCAGAAAGTTCACTTTTGGAAAGGCAGTTGCAAGCGTGCTTGACACCTTTGGTGACTTTGACCCACAGATCCGCACGCTTGCCGAGCGCGTCTTTATTGAACGCCATGTCGACTCGGAGATCAGGAAGGCAAAGCGGGGTGGCGCGTTCTGCTACACAGTCACTCCCAAGAAGACACCTTATGTTCTCCTAAACTTTGACGGGCAAACAAGGGATGTTGCCACCCTTGCACACGAGTTCGGCCATGCCATCCATAGCATGCTTGCCTCAGAGATGCCAATAATGGTGTCTCATGCGCCGCTGCCACTTGCAGAGACTGCGTCAGTGTTCGCGGAGATGTTACTCAATGAAAAGCTGGCCGAAAAAATGAAAGACAGGGAGCGCAGGATCCTCCTTGCGGAAAAGATAGACGACATTTATGCGACCACCCTAAGACAGGCATATTTTACGCTTTTTGAAATCGACGCACACAAGGCGATAGCTGAAAACAACGCGACAATCGATGCAGTGGCCAAGATCTACTTTGACAACCTTAACGACCAGTTTGGCACTTCGATTACGTTGTCGCCAGATTTCCAGTGGGAGTGGGTCTACATCCCGCACTTTTACCACACGCCGTTCTATACATACGCCTACTCGTTTGGCAACCTGCTCGTGCTGTCGCTCTACCGCCAGTACAAGCTCGAAGGCAAGTCATTTGTGCCAAAATACCTCAAGATACTGTCTGCCGGAGGGTCGAGAAAGCCTGAAGAGCTCTTGATAGAGGCAGGAATCGATATCTCCAGAGAAGAATTTTGGCAGCAAGGGTTTGACTATGCAAAAGAAATGATACAGCAGCTGAAATCCCTTGCGCCATGATAATGCAATACTTGCAGCCTGCATAGTCGGATCAATGTCTGCCGGCGTCCTCCTGCCGGCTGCAGGCCTGCTGGTTGAGCCCTATATCCTTGTATGGCTTGGCGCGCTCCTCTTCTTCAACCTCATCAGGTTAAACACCTCTGATTTGGTTGCGACCTTTACAAGGCCTCGGCAGCTTGTCGTGCTCTCTGCAGTCAAGCTGGCGGCATTGCCGCTAGGCATGTACGGCCTGGCACATTTTCTGTACCAGCCGTTCGCTCTCCCTGTTCTGCTCCTCTCCGGCATTTCCACAGGACTTGGTGCACCATTCCTTGTCAACCTGATTGGCGGCAGGCTCCCCATCGTTGTGGGCATGATAATAGCCACATCTCTCGCAGTGCCCTTTGTCCTGCCTTCCTTGGTCTATGTACTGGTAGGCTCGAAGCTAGAGATCCCAATACTTGACATGGTAATCCTGCTTGCGGCTGCACTTTTCACTCCCATTGCAGCAGGATGGTTCACGAAAAGGCATTTCCCGACTGCATCCAGGTTTGCCGACCAAAATTCGTTCGCGTTATCGCTGATTTTTATCGGCCTGATCAATTTTGGCATGTTCGCCAAGTTTTCAAGCTACTTTTATGATGAGCAAGTATTCTTGCTGCAGACCGTTGCAACTGCGTTCCTATGCTATACAGCATATAGCATCGTAGGCTATGCAATTGCGGCTGGGGACCGTCACGAGAGAAACGCCGGCCTGATATCGATGAGCTACATCAACAACGTGCTTGTTGTGGTGCTTGCCTTCCAGTTCTTCGGTCCGCAGGTAGCCGCGCTTGCAGCGATCTATAATATCCCTTATTATGCCGGCATCGTGCTCATCAAGAAATTTATGCCAAGGCAATAGGTAGGTGTTGTTGTACTTGCACAGACAGGTGTGACACTTTCTGGCTGGAAGTGCTGCCAATGTCAGTAATCGAATCTGTTACCTATGTGTGTGCGTGTGTAAGTACAACACGGAGAGACCAGCCTTTCTTGACCTCATAGTCGGCATATCTCATTTGAACGAGCTTTATGCAAGCGTGTGATTGATCCATGCGCTGATCAAGGAAGAATCGAAGGAGAAGCAGGGTTGTGGAAATGCGTTTGATTGCTGAATCCGCATTCTCTCCCCTACAAAAACGGAAGTTTTACCAATTCAATGTTGGACAAAGGATCTATCAAGCCGTGGGGAAAGCATCGTGTAAACGAGCTGCGCAGGAAAGCATCAATCAATCTAGAATAACAACAACAACAACAACAACAACAACATGTTCGTGAGCATACGGCCGCCGCAGCATAGGCCAGAAATCAGCCAGCGGCTGTTAATGCCTCAGCTATTCGACACACCAGCCAGAGGACAAGACTTTTTAGTTCTTTATTGAGAAAAAGTGCCAGTGCTCAAAGCGACCCTGAACTATGACAAAGGCACCATAGTCATTAAGGGTCTTGCGCATATCCCTTTTGCGACGCTGGACCCCCGGAGCAATGTATTGCGAGCACAAGCACTTTACTACGCAAACATAATAGACTATCTAAAGCGAAGCGGAATAGAGTTTATCGATCATGTTTTCACCAATGCCATAGCATCTCCAGATTTGCAAGCTGGTAGTAATGATAAGGACGGTATCTTAACAAATGGCAAGAAACCATCCGCTACTTCGCTAATTTCATTGAGAGACTATCAGCAGAAAGCACTTGATGGCTGGATGCGTGCAGGAAAGAGAGGCTCTGTTGTTCTGCCTACAGGTTCAGGCAAGACAATTGTGGGCATCAAGGCCATAGAGAAGGTGAATGCATCTTCACTGATAGTTGTTCCAACTCTTGATTTGATGGACCAGTGGACTGGAATTCTCGCGAGACATTTTCAGTTTATGAAGATAGGAAATCTTGGTGGCGGGATAGATGATATCCAGCCGATTACGGTATCGACATATGATTCGGCCTATTTGCGCGCTCCCCTGCTTGGCAACAGATTCTTTCTAATAATATTTGATGAAGTGCACCATCTAGCAGCTCCCGGGTATAGGACTATTGCAGAACAAATGGCTGCACCCTACAGACTAGGGCTTACTGCTACCATTGAAAGGGAAGACGAGCTTCACAGAGATCTGCCGAGGCTCATAGGAGATGTGATATATCGGGCAAGCGCTGACGCTCTGGCCAGGAAAAAGCATCTTGCATCATATGAGATTGAAAGAAGGAAGGTTGAGCTCCTGCCCGAAGAGCTGAGAGAGTATCATGAAAACATGTCTACTTATAGGCAGTGCCTGAACAAGATTAGAAAGACAACCAGAGCAGGCTTTTACAACCTCTCCTTTGAAAAATTGATAATGATGTCAGGAAAGAATCCAGTTGCGAGGGAAGCGCTTCTTGCAAGAAACAGGGCTACAAACATTGCACTGAATAGCAAGGCCAAGATAGAAGAGCTCAAAGAGATCTTGGCAGAGAATCAGGGAAAAAAGACTATCATATTTACCCAGCATAATAGCTTGGTTTACCAAATATCAGATAAATTCTTGATACCGTTCATAACATACAAGACAAACAAAGAAGAGAGACAGGATGTTCTCAGAGGTTTCAAAGAAGGGCGATACATGGCCATCGTCACATCAAAAGTGTTGGATGAAGGCGTTGATGTGCCAGACGCAGAACTTGGAATAATCGTTAGCGGAACAGGTAGCGGAAGGGAGTTCATTCAAAGACTTGGAAGATTGCTCAGACCAAAACCCAGAGTCGCAGCCATTATGCAAGGTGCAGCAAGTGATGATGATGGCGACAAGAGAGCTAAGCTAATTGAGATTGTCTCGTCAGAGACAAGAGAAGAAACCGTCACGAGTGCAAAAAGGAAAAGAGCTCTAAGATCAATTGGCCAGCATGATAGGGGCGATAGCGAGGAAGACGACGAGCATAACATCATCATCGATGAAAGTAACCTGCATGGAGACAATGTGGAAAGATAGGATGTGTTAGCGGCTCCATTACTTAGGGTCACAATAAGAAAGGGCATGATTATGCCTCTTTTCTGTACTCAGAGCCATGAACTAGAATTAGCTGAGCGGATCATCAAGGAATTCCAGGAATCGCACAGAGCTCGTGAGAAAAAATCTGAGCTGTATGACAGGATATCTCTAATAGAATCCAGCCATAAGGATTACAAGCTAGTGAGGGGTTTTTGCGCTCTTCTTGAAAGAAGATGTATCTTCAGTGCATCTTCCTATGTCAGTAGTATCATCATCCCCGATAATAACGGCACCGCATTGCCGCCAGATAGTGGCAGTGCTGCTGTTACGATAACTGTAAACCCTATCGATGTCAGGAAGATGCTGTTTGAAGAGTCATCCAAGAGAGGATTCGCATTAACTGATCTTGAGAGGGAGAGCATAATCAATTCGATATCGGAAAAGTTGCGTGTTTCACCAAGCGATATCGAGAGGGCAATGTGGAGTGATTTGGATGATAATCTGGTCTTTGAACGCTTTGACGATATTGATGCTAAAACTCTGGTTGGCTGGTACAACCTATCGCTTATACAAACCCTGCTCTTCAACGCGACAAAAATGGAATTTCGCGTTTCAGGCGGGACAAACTGGAAGCGAATATTGAGAAATGTAAAGAGGCTTGGACTGATGTATTATCTGGAGAACCGGAGCGAACAAAGTAACAGCGACAATAATAATAGTAATACGGGCAACAGCTCCTTGGTTTGCTCGCTAGAGGGACCACTTAGCCTCTTCAAGTTAACTGATAGGTATGGAACATCCCTT
>DASVCY010000111.1:0-3233 GCA_036381375.1 Nitrososphaera sp.
CTCGCCCATTAAAGGGGAACGTGAGCTGGGTTTAGACCGTCGTGAGACAGGTCGGTCTCTGCCTGACAGGGGCGTGGTTGTCTGAGGGGAAGTTGCCCCTAGTACGAGAGGAACAGGGCAGCGCAGCCTCTGGTTTATCAGCTGTCTGACAAGGCAAGCTGAGCAGCTAAGCTGCTTAGGATAAGTCCTGAAAGCATCTAAGGACGAAGCCTTTCCCGAGAAAAGACAGCCTTCCGCAAGGAGAAGGGCGGCCATAGAAGATGGCGTTGATGGGATGGGGGTGTAAGCACCAAGCTTCGGCGAGGTGTTCAGCCCGCCATTCCCAATAGCCCGACGCACTAGACTGGGATTTGTTTGCGCCACCGTAAAATCGGTGGTTTGCCACTGGTACAAGGTGGTAGCAAACGCACCATTTCTCCATAATTGCGGTTCCGGAAATACGTAAAGAACAACAAAACCGTAAGGAACAACTGTGATCCTTTACACGGCGGCCAGCGTCGTATTTTTATTGATTTTTAGAAATTGTCATACCCTAATGGTGATTCTTGCTGTAGAAACGGTCGCATTTGCCGCACTTTTTTTCTAAGGAATTGACTGTCATCTGAAAAGCATGCCACCCTGCCCACATACAGGGCCCATAGATTTGCTTTCTGTTGTTGGGACTTGATTCTAATAGCCTTGTACCGCTTTGTGCAAAAAAGTTGCGACCTGCAAAACCCTCTCATCCTCGCTAGCAGCCATCTGAGCAGGGTTTCATGGCCGCTCAAAGCTGCCCTTTACCCAAACATTAAATCTGGGGGAAAAGGTTCCACTCTAAGAAATTGTCTGTCTGCATATCTCACAAGGAAGACGCCGATGGCATTTGCTCTGCGACGCTGATCAAGGCCGCGTTTGACGTGTCAAAGGTGGTCCTTGTAGACTATGCAAACCTGATCGCAAAGCTGGAAAAAGTTGCGGCATCTGACAAAATCGATCAGCTGTTCATCTGTGATTTGGGTTTATCAAAAAAGAACGAGCGGAAATTCATCGAGTTGCTCGGCAAGATTGCTTCCAACGGTGCAGACGTCACCTACATCGACCACCACGACATCAGCAAGGATACCATACAGATGCTAAAGAAGGCAGGCGTGACGCTAATCCACACCATCGAAGAGTGCACCAGCGTCCAGGTCTACTCAAAGTACAAGAAAAAGCTGCCTGACCATGCGGCATTTTTGGCAGCAATGGGCGCCCTCACCGACTACATGGAGGGCAAGCCTGTCGCATCGACCTTAGTACCCCGCTTTGACAGGCAGTTTCTGATGTTGGAGTCTACTGCGCTATCGTACATGATTTCTGCAAGCCAGCACGATGACGATTTTCTAGTCAAAATAGTTGACACGCTGGCCAAGATGAAATACCCGCATGATATCAGGGGTGGCTTTGAGACTGCAGAAAAATACGCCAAAAAGGTGGCAAACGCAGTCCAGCAGATCCAAGGCTCGGTGGTCAAGCTGGAAAACCTTGCGCATGCCCCAAGCACGGTTGAACTGTCATCGAGCATGGTGGTCAACTTTGTGCTAGGTTCTTCTGGCAAGCCGGCTGCGATGGTCTACAAGTTCAAGGATGACATCAATTCCTATGTTGTTTCTATACGAGGTTCTGCAGGCTGCAAGGTGCATCTTGGAAGGCTTGTGAATGAAATTGCATCCGAGCTCGGAGGGAGCGGCGGCGGGCACGACAAGGCGTGCGGAGCTGTGATCCCCAAGGACAAGCTGCAGGAGTTCATAAAATCGCTTGACGAAAGAATAAGCTGAACCTAGCTATACTTCGACAATGAATTCAACTTCTACTGCGCTGTCAAGTGGCAGGCTGCTCACTCCAACTGCAGCACGAGCGTGCTTGCCGGCCTCTCCAAATATCTGCACCAGGAGGTCGGATGCCCCGTTGACCACCTTGGGCTGATCAGTAAATGATGGTTCGCAGTTGACAAATCCGGTCACCTTCACTACGCGCTTTACCCTATCTAGGTCGCCCAGAGCAGATTTTAGCTGTGCTAGTGCGTTTATTGTGCAGAGGCGTGCGGCCTGCTGGCCGGTTTCAATCGAGAGATCCTTGCCCACCTTTCCCTTGAATTTCACCTGACCGGCGTCAGACGGAATCTGGCCTGCTACAAATGCCAGGTTATGCGAAATGACTACTGGAACATATGATCCGGCAGGAGCAGGGGGTGACGGCAGAGTTATCCCAAGGGAAGCAAGCTTGTCTTCTATCACCATATATGCGCTTGAATAGGCCGGGTGCTCTATTTTACTTTTACAAGAAATCTCTGTGTGTGTATCGTTGCATGACAGGCTCTGGCCTTTCAAAGAGGATTGACCAAAATGCACAATTCTGGCATCTGACAGGCCTCCGGCGGTCGACTGGCGCCCTTGCAGCGAACCCTCGCTTTTCCATTTCTGGCCATCCCAAAATGTGAGTTAAGACATAATCAAATGCACCCAACTAAAATCCAATTGTAGGCATATACTCTGTATCGAGATTCAATTCCAACCGGCTTTGGGATTCGTCTGCAAGCGTCGATCATAATGCCTGCCTGGCAGCATAATTATGCTGCAAACTGAAAAAATATTGTAAATATTTCCGGAATTGTGATACATATTTTATGAACGATATTTCTAGGTTTTTATACTAGAACATAACCCTTCTTGCAATGTGTGAGATTGGTTTTGAGCGGCTTCCTCTGGTAGCCGCAGTGTCCATAACGCTTGCCCTTGTCTTCGTTTCTATGACGCTTTTCCTACAGCCGCAGGAGGCTTTTGCACTCACTGTTACCATAGAGGGCGAGTCGTCATGCGAGTCGATTGGAGGGTCTTTTTCCCTATCTACATGCACGATAGACGACCTGACTGTCAACGAGACTGACACTATCGACATTGCAGGATTCTTTAATCTTGATGTCATGGGCATCCTCACCAACAACGGCGGCGAAATCAACAACAACGCTGGCGGCGCCATCATCATCAACAACGGCGAAATCAACAACAACGTCGGCGGCGAAATCAACAACATCGTCGGCACCATCCTCATCAACGCCAGCACCATCAACAACAACGGCACCCTTGACAACACTGGCATTATCACCATCGATGCTGGCGGCAACATTGTCAACGATGGCACTCTTGATAACGACGGCACCATCGACAACGGAGGCGACATCACCATCAACGGCGGCACCTTCACCAACAGCTTCA
>DASVCY010000112.1:0-4058 GCA_036381375.1 Nitrososphaera sp.
AGAACTGACTCGGAGGATTACCGGGCGCTGACGCAATCAACCTTCATCGAGCTGTGGAAGCGAGGTTTGGTATATCTTGCAAACAGACCAAACAACTACTGCCCAGACTGCGGGACCACCATAGCCGATGCCGAAATAATCTATGACGAGATACCGACAAAGCTTGTTTACATGAAGTTCAAGATAAAGGAAACCGGCGATACGATGATAATTGCGTCAACCAGGCCAGAGCTGCTATTTGCCTGCCAGGCCGTGATTGTAAATCCAGAAGACGAACGGTACAGGAAACTTCATGGCCAGCACGCCATTTTGCCTTTGTTCAACCGCGAAGTGGAGATCAGGCCCCATCATTCTGCCAAGCCAGAATTTGGCTCCGGTGCAGTAATGGTCTGCAGTTACGGCGACCAGAATGACGTGCAGGTCTTTAGAGAACTGGGACTGCAAGAGATCGTTGCTCTCAACGAGGGCGGGTTTACAACCGGAGCTGCAGGTCCGTATGCTAACCTAAGAATAAACCAGGCAAGGGCCAGGATCATTGAAGACCTGAGGAATTCCGGCCTGATGGAAAAAGAAGAGAACATAATGCACCGTACCCCGCTGTGCGAGCGAAGCAAAACTCCAATTGAAATTATACCATTGCATGACTATTATGTAAAGCAGATCGACTTTGTACCCCAGCTGCGCGAGCTTGCTCACAAGCTGAAATTCCACCCAGACATGCATCGACAGATACTGCTCAACTGGCTAGATTCTATCGCAATAGACTGGCCAGTCTCTAGGCGCAGGTTCTATGGAACCGAGATCCCAATATGGTACTGCAATACCTGCAAGGCACCGAACCTCCCGCCGGCCGGTAAATATTATAGGCCATGGAAGGAAAAGCCGCCGTTTGACAGGTGTGAAAAGTGCGGCGGAACTGAATTTACAGGTGAGGATCGCACGTTTGACACATGGATGGATTCCAGCATAAGCCCGCTTTATGTGACCAAATATTGCAGGGACCAGAAAGTGTTTGATTACGCTTACCCAGCCGCAATTAGGCCGCAGGCCAAAGATATCATCCGCACTTGGCTCCATTACACAATGCTCCGGTGCGTTCAGCTGACGGGCAAGATGCCGTGGAGCGATGCGTGGATAATGGGCTACGGTGTCGACGAGAAGGGACAAAAGATGAGCAAGAGCAAAGGAAATGTCATCGATCCATTCCCGGTTATCCAGAAATATGGAGCTGACACATTCAGGTTCTGGTCTGCAAGCGAGGCAAATCTGGGCTATGACTTTAGATGCTCTGAACAGAGGATAGCCGGCGCCCAAAAATTCCTCTCAAAGCTGTGGAATCTTGGCAGGTTCCTTTCATCATTTGAAGTAGTAGAAGGAGAAAGACCGGAGCTGGAAGCTTCTGACAAATGGATGCTGGCAGAGCTTGCCAAGCTAGTGCAAGAGTGCAAGAAAGGATATGACGAATACAACTTTTTCATACCTGCAAATGCCATTCGCGATTTTACATGGAACCTTTTTGCGGCCCATTACGTAGAGATGGTCAAGGGTCGAGCCTATGCGGCCGAGGACAGCCCTGCCAAAAGGTCTGCGCTTTATACGCTGCACAGGTGCTTCTCCACGATTCTGCTCCTGATAGCCCCGATCACGCCTTTCATTTCTGAAGAGCTTTGGACAAAGATCTACTCGCAGCAAAGCATACACCTCCAGCCCATGTTCCGGGAGGAAAAAGTGGATCAGGAGATGGCAAAATACACCAAGCAGATCACCGAGTTTAACTCGATGGTCTGGAACAAAAAGAAGGAGACCATAAAGGAGGACGGCAAGCCGCTATCGCTCAAGGACCCGATAAGCATCCCGGTGCCAACAGAGCTTGCACCGTTTGCCAAAGACTTGAAGGAGATGCACAACCTGGTATGAAGGCCGTTGCTTTTTCCGAACACGGATCAGCAGACGTTTTGCATTATCAAGACTTTCCGGATCCTGTCGCGGGCAAGAACGAAGTAGTAATTGACGTAGAGTATTGTGGGGTGAACCATCTCGACATCTGGACCCGGATGGGCATAGCTGGCAAAAAGATCAGGCTTCCACATATTTGCGGCTGCGATATTGTAGGAACAGTCAGCAACAAGGGCGAGCGCGTCATGGTTTATCCGGGCTATTCATGTGGCAGATGCAAGTATTGTAAGAGCGGATATGAGACGCTATGCAGCGAGTTTGCAATCATTGGGGGCATGAGCGACTGGAATGGAGGCTATGCTGAAAAAGTGGTGGTGCCTTCGAGGAACATAATCAAACTGCCATCCGCACTAAAGAGTGAAACCGCTGCAACATTGGCAGTGTCATATCTTGTAGCATGGAACATGCTCAAGACAAATGGAACAGGAAAGGGCAAGACAATTCTGGTATATGGCGCTACAAGCGGAGTTGGGATGGCCACGATTCAGCTAGCAAGAGGACTTGGCGCAAGAGTGATAACTACGGTATCTGGTGAGGAAAAGCGCAAGTTTGCAGAAAGACTCGGGGCAGATCATGTGATAGATAGGGCGAGTCAGAACATTCTGGAGGAAGTAAAAAGAATAGCAGCACCGGCTGGAGGAGTCGATATAGTAGTCGACCATGTTGGTGCAGCGACTTGGCCCACAAGCGTTGCAGCTCTCAGACAGGGAGGCAGGATGGCCGTCTGTGGCATGACTTCGGGCAATGATGCAAGCATACCTGTGCGGATGTTTTATAGCAAGCAGATAGTGATGACAGGAGCGCTAATGGGGACAAAAGCACACCTACATGAACTGATAAAGTTTGTAGTCAGGAAAAAGATCCGGCCTGTAATAGATTCTGTCATTGAACTAAAGGATGCGAAAGAAGCGCAAAAGAAGATGGAAAATAATGTCCACATGGGCAAGATACTCCTTCAATGCAGATGGTGAGTAGCGGTTTTGCGCGTTATTATAGTAAGAAGCAAGGGCGTCCAGATCCAACTTTTGCTGCCAAAACAGTGACTAGCTTGCGGCGACACAAGATAGGGATGCGCATGCAAATACTGACTTGTGCATTAATAATTTTATTAGGAAATCTGGTGTACAGCGGCGCACACGATCCGGTCCTATACTTTGCTTCAGAGTCTCGCGGCTGATTCCATGACTCGGATCCCACTGCCATTAGCCTGTTCTTATCTTGGCGGCTGAGCAGTTCCAAAGGGTCGGTAGCGAAGTGAGAGCTCGCAACGGAGTGAATGTGGCACTATCCAGAGGATGGCGTAAGGCGAATGAATATTGGAACTTCATAGTCCAATCTTTAAGAGGTTGAGCTGCGGTATAATATATGACTATGACAAGACGCATAGACAAAAGAGAATACGATCAGTTGGATTCGCTCACCTCTAGCCCGAGTGAGGAGATCAGCCGGTTGAGTGTGATAATCAAGAACCTGAAAGAACGTGTAGAATCGCTTGAGCGAAATCAGACGGAACTGATGGACAAGCTTAATGCCATGAAGAAAAGGGAGGAGTAGAAGATTGTCCCAGTCGGACTCAATCTATCCAAGTATGCCAATGCCATTAGCTCCTTTGGGCTCTGTGTCCCTCTGCGTCTTTTTGTCTTCCTGACGGCGCTTTCAAAGTGACACATCATCACATGCGCTTCTATGGCATTCTTTGCGGCTTCTTCCGGAGTCGGACCGTTCTTTTCCGCAAATATCAATACAAACCTCTCAAAATGAAGGACAGCTATCTTTAATTTGGCTCTAACGCAATACTAGCTTGAAATCATGGTAAAAATAACAGTTCGCAAAGATTACATAACGATAAATCTCAGCGGACCCAAGAAAGTTCTTGCAATCAAGAGCAAGATTGTTATCCCACTTGAGAATATCACAAAGGTCTCAACTGAGCAGGTAAAACCTGTATGGCTGCCGAAAAGCAGGCTTGGAACGCATGTGCCGGGCATCTTTATGGCTGGAACATTCTGGTTGAGAAAAGGAGGTAAGACATTCTACTATGTCTACAACTTCTCAAATTGCATTACGCTTACTCTAAAGAACCATGATTATACAAAGGTCAT
>DASVCY010000113.1:0-4608 GCA_036381375.1 Nitrososphaera sp.
CCACTCTGATTTTGAGCGTTGCAATAATCGAAGACATTATCATAATCTCGATGCTGGCAGTTATGCAGTCTGTCGCCGCAACAGGAACTTTGTCCATTACCGAGATTGCAATATCCGTAGGCCTTGTCTTGGCGTTCATAGGCGGCGCCATATTCCTAGGCGCAAAGACTGTTCCAAAGTTTGTTGACCTTGTAGGAAAGATGAACAACTATGACGTTCTGGTAGTTGCGCTGCTAGGCATAGCGTTTGGAATGTCCTTTATTGCGTTTGAGCTTGGCATATCCGTTGCCGCAGGGGCGTTTTTCGCGGGTGTGCTGGTGGCAGAGTCAAAGATGCATTCTGTTTCTGCTGTACTGGCAACTCCGCTCAAAGACATGTTCGCCGCGCTGTTCTTCATTTCGGTTGGAGCGCTTATGGACATCACTCTTCTTCCATTGTTTATAGTCCCTGCAATGGTCCTCATAGGGGTTTCATATGCAGGCAAGTTCCTTACCGTCTGGGGCTCGGCAAGGTTTCAAGGGTTTGACAAGCTCACTTCCGGGAGAGCTGGATTTGGGCTGTCGTCATCGGGAGGAGAGCTTGCCCTGGTAGCGGCTCAGGGCGGTGCCGCTGCAGGGGTAACAAGCGCATTTCTGCTTCCGATGGTGGGCGCAATGACGATCATCACTACGTTCCTGTCTCCATATGTGATAAAGTTTGGATTCAAGTTTGCAGAGAGATGGAAACCCAAGGAAGCAGGAGGAGAAGGAGAAGGTGCTGCGGCTGACACCACTACTACTGAGCAGAAATGAAGCTATTCTGACATCCGCGAGAACCTGCTTTTATTCTATCATTGAGCGCTTGTTCATTTGTTCCACGCAGATGGCAAAGCCCACGTGAGAACAGTCTGCAGAATTGCACTCCTCGCATGAAGGAATGCCGTCTACGATATTGACCGTCACATTCTTTCCAAGGATGCGGTCGTATATCATGACGAGCTTGTCCTTGATGAACTTGCTTAGCCTCATCGGAATGTTGTTGTCCTGCACATCCTTTTCTTGCGCGTTTAGCCAGACTCCAAAGGCGACAATCCCCTCATCAAGAGTGCCATTACCAATCTTGGCGGCCATGTCGTCACTTTCCGACTCCTTTCTTGTCAGAGAGGCAAGGACTTGATAACTGCTGCCGGCTCCCTTTCTCCTGCCAAACATTTCTAGACCTGACTTGACCGCTTCTTCTGTCAAGCATGGTGCGAGATTAATCTGACCTCATGCTATAGAGCAGCTGAATCGGTAATTAATGTACGCATTCCCGTAAATTTGTTGATTTAAATAGGCCGGAAGAACGTCCTCGTATTGGTATATATCCTGATGCTTAATATTTTTACTAAAAGAAGACCTATTCCAACAGAATTGGAAGACCTCATATGTCACTTGCGTGTGCTCGAGCCTTATTAGCCGTGACATCGCCAATAGACGAATTTCTTATTCTTGCAACCGAAATTTGGTCAGACAGACAAAAACCTGCAAATATGCCGATTGGGGGACAACTTTATTATCAAATTCTACTGTAGCTCATCAAAAATTTCTAAAATAATGCAGAAGAATTTTGGCAAGTGGTCTCGAGGAGATAGCGTCATTTTAACGAGCAAATGATTTCATTTTTGCCTGGATGGCTATTGGGGGCGAGCACTGCGGTCGCTGTTAAACAACTCCTGCCAGTCGTACTAGGAACGACATTGATGAGCGGATAGCAAAATGCCTGGTTTGTACATTCAAGGGCCGGTCTCCTAAGATCATTTGTAACTTCATTATCTATGCAGGAAAGGTTAACACTGTACTTTTCATTGGAATGTCTGTCATAGCTATTTTTGGAATTTCTTATCGTAATCAATCTCTTCTACCGAGCCGTCGATACTTCTGTTCTTGCCATCGCGACCACTCTGCATGTAGATTCCTCTCTGCGGCAATGGTATCTCGATACCATTCCTATCCAGTTCTACCTTTACCTGCTCTACTAACTGCTTCCTCATGGGAAACCAATGCGTGAAGGGCACCCAGCACCAGACGTTGATGTTCACTCCCGACTCTCCAATGTCATTTACATATACATCCGGTTCAGGCTCGACCAAGACAAGCGGTGTTTCCCTCAGGCTTTTTTTGATTATCTCGATGGCCCTTGTCGTATCTTCGTGAAGCGCGATCCTTACCTGAATCTCTACTCTTCTTGAGACAGTTCCGGAAAAGTTGCGGATCTCTGAAGAGAATACCTCTATGTTGGGCAGTCTTACATACGTCCCATCAAACATCCTGAATCTAGTGGAGAGCGTGTTTATCTCTACTACAACTGCAGCGATGTCTGGCAACTTGCCAGTTATGAAAACTGGATCTCCTATTTTCATCGGCTTGTCTATGTAGAGGAATATTCCCGAGATCAGGTTGGAGAAGAGGGACTGGGTAGCAAAACCAATCACGATGCCAGCTATTCCGCCTGCCAGAAAGATGCCGGACAAGTCAAGCCCCGAGAGGCCCAGCGCTGAGAGAAGCGCTATTGCTATTATGACGTAGTAGGATACTTTGCCAAGATTGGTGCGCGTTTCTGGGGGGAGCTTGGTGCCAATATATTTGGTGGTAAGGATTCTAAAAAAGCGAGCAAACCCAAAGCCTGCCGCTATCACTACGATGGTGATCAGTATCCTAAACAGCTCGACTTCTGTGCCGAGTACATTTATTGTATCAGGAATGCCAAACAGGGCCTGTATAGTCAGCATGCTCGGTCAGCGTTCCCCCATTCTAGTTTTGCATTTCATGGTGATGCATTTTGATACACATACAATCATTAGCCAGCAGACTGGGATAATGGCTAATCAGATGTGATAGAACAATAAGAGAATAGAATAATTTATAAAATTTTCTGAGCCTGTTGAAATTTATGGTCTGATATCTGATCCTCTACTATTCTGCAACTGTGGCATCAAAAAAAGGATAAAGGATTCAGATTGAGCTACATGAATTAAATGTCTATTATTACGTAACATTCTGTGATAGTCATGAAGCCAAACAATTTTGCCATGAAAGACTGGCATCTTGAACACGTTGAAACAACTATTGTTCGTTTTTCAAAAGGATTGTCTCCTGATGCATCCTCGTTTGAGAAGAGGAATTTCAAAAAATACGGAAACATCTCTCACTGTATAAAGCAGATAGAATATGACATGAAGCATGGGGTTGAGAGGAGCGAAGTCATGGAAATTCTGCGTAAAATCCGGTTAGATGAAAAATACTTGGAACTGAGGAAGAATCCTGAAGCAATGGCGCGGTTGCAGGAATTGGAAGACAAGCTATCGGGTGCACAGAAAATAGAAGAAGGCACTTTCTGGTACAACAATGCATACAGAGAACCTAACAGAAGAATGTAAAAAGTGGTGGACCGGGTGGGATTTGAACCCACGACCACCTACGTGCAAGGCAGGTATTCTACCGGACTAAACTACCGGCCCACGAACTTTAGCCTATTTGTTGACAATTTAAATGTTCAATAAGAATGAGTTTCAACCTTGTGCTGGCGCAGGTGTTTCCACGCTCCGAATTTCTTGCCGCATTTTTCGCAGGAGTATTGCATGCGCCTCCTGACTTCAGAAGACCTGCCCTCTACTATGTTGTACCGGACAAGCCTCTTAGCGATCCTGACCAAGCGTGTGTGTGGTTGCAGGCGGCTCTATATTGATATTTGCGTTACCCATTATCAGTAGTGGCAATGGTGGCCTAGTCGAGGCCCTGCAGCAGTCCGTCTGCCTTCATCTTGTCAGCGTGGGCAGAAATGTAGCGCCAGATGATATCGGCCCTATCAGACTGAAAGTCCCACGGCGCAACAAGAACCAAGTCGCCGTCCCTTATCCACATTCTTCTCTTTATCTTTCCTCTGATGCGGCAGGTCCTCACCTTGCCGTCAGTGCACTTTACAATGATATTGTCGCCACCGACGAGCTTGATGACGCGGCCTAGCAGCTCGCCCTCTTGAGGCAGGACCATCTCCTTCAACTCTGACTCAGAAAGTACTTTTTTCTTGCCTATTTTAGATCACAGCTATCTTTGAGCAATAGGGTTAAAAGTGTACCGGTCTGATAGTTCTCTTGCACTGTATGCTCACAGGCTTTATTGCGTACTCGTAGTCCCATTTTCATATTGTTGGCATAAAAAGTGCGCCAAGCAGCCGGTTCCGTCGAGCAATAGCTGCAACTCATGGAGACTTTCAAACAGATGGTAAATGACTTTTTGCGCGAAAGAGTTGGGAGGCAATATGTTTGCAGCGCAGGGTCAAAAAAGCCACCGCCATCACCCTGGCGCAAGTGGTGAAATCAAGAGCTACCAAACATTGTACGAAGGAAACAAAAGCCTTCATGCGGCCGTCATCGGATGGTCGAGCAACGAATAGGGGACGCGACCTGCTGGGTTCTTGCTTCTTCACTTCCAGGTTAGGCCCAAGGATCGCGTAAGGCCACAGAGCATCTCTGGGTGCGAATAGAAGAATGCTCACACCCATCTGCGATAGATGCGGCATCGAAATGGGGCAAGAACTCCCCTTTTTTGGACCGGATCTAAAGTAGGACATTGGAGTTGGAATTTGGCC
>DASVCY010000114.1:0-3431 GCA_036381375.1 Nitrososphaera sp.
GCCACCCTGAACTGAAAAAGTACGAGCATGTTTCGGAGCTGGAAAAACAAGCTGAGGTGAGCGGCTTTTCACTAGTCGAACTAGATGGCAACATCGCGATAATCGGCAACGGGGCAGGTCTTGTCATGTCTACACTTGACATGGTATCTGACGCAGGTGGGAAGGCAGGTGCATTCTTGGATTTTGGCGGACGTGCGACAACGGAGACCATCTACGAAGCATTGAGAGTAATTAGCAAGATCGAAAAAGTCGAGGCTATACTGGTGAATCTCTTTGGCGGCATAGTGAGGACCACCCTCGTTGCACAGGCTATACTGGACGCATATAAGAACAACCTGATAACGGTGCCAGTCTTTGCAAGGATCTCTGGTGCCGAGTCAGAAAAGGCTAGAGAAATGCTCAATGGCAGCAAGGCGAAGCTCTATAATACTGTCGAAGAAGCAATACAGGCCGCAGTAAGCACAGTAAACAGGGGATCAAAATGACAACAATGGAAAAGGCATTCGACATATTTGGCATCCTTGTAGGAAACGATGGAGACAAGGACTTTGGCAAAAAGCCAGTAATCATTCAGGGGATAACTGGAAGCTATGGTTCGACCCATACTCGCCTGATGAAGGCATATGGCACAAACATTGCTGCAGGTGTTACGCCGGGCAAGGGCGGCCAGGATTTTGAAGGAACACCCGTGTACGACACAATGGCCGATGCCGTGAAAGCAACGGGATCACAGATATCTGGGATCTTTGTTCCAGCGCCCTTCTTTCTGAAGGCGGCTATTGAGGCACTTGACAGCGGAATAAAACTGTTAGTTGCGATACCTGAACATGTCCCGATTCGCGACTCGATGAAAGTACTGGAATATGCAAAGAAGAAAGGTGCAAGGATGGTGGGGCCAAACACCCCTGGTGTGATTGTGCCGGAAGTGATGAAGGTGGGCATCATGCCTGCACAACCCTTCAAGGCCGGAAGCACTGTCGTGTTCTCTCGCAGCGGCACACTGATGTATGAGGTCTCGTACAATCTTACGAACAAGGGCTATGGGCAGAAGCTTGCCCTTGGAATCGGAGGCGACCCCATAAACGGCACGAATCTCATCGAGGCATTCGAACTGATCAGGCATAGAGATGATGTCGACTCGGCTGTGGTTGTCGGAGAAATAGGCGGCGACGCTGAGGAGCAGCTTGCAGAATACATCCTACAGACCTCGTTCAGCAAACCTGTCGTTGCCTATATTGCGGGAAGGGCGGCGCCGAAAGAAAAGAGGATGGGTCATGCTGGTGCTATAGTATACGGCAATTATGGTTCCGCAGAGTCAAAGGTCACCAATTTTGCAAGGGCCAGCGTGCCTGTGGCAAAGCGCCCGGCAGAAGTACCTGAGCTATTGGCAAAGAAGATGCGCAAGTAGAGATAGACGCATAGACATATAACGATATATACTGAAACCCACCAGACTAGGGCTAGGCATACATTGTTATCGTACGAGTTGCGCTTTTGCGACCGATGCATGGTAAAGACCCAACACGAAATAGTTGAGGATCCTGAAGGTATCTACACTTACAAGCGGAGGAGGCTATACTTGTGCACGCAGTGCAGCCACAAAAGCTACAGGCGAGGACTACGCCCAAGCGCGGAATCGGTATATTAGAATATGGATGACTCTATACCCCGGGCAATCGCTAAATTAAAGAATGAATTCATGAATGGCCACGATGTACGGAGCATGATTTTATCAGAAATTGTGCCTTTATCACATTCAATTACTAATACTGCTGTTCTTCCAATCAGCCAAGATATCCTTCAATCACTTCACAAGTTTGCGGCGGCAAACCCTATCTATGTAAGGTCCTATGAAACTGAAGTTATGGGAATCACATGCAAGGTGTATGAGGGTGACATCAACAGCTATTGGCTCAGTAGCAAAAAATATGACACTAGCTACCAGCCATTTTATCCAACATGGATGTTGTCTGCCTTTGCACTCGCACATGGCGCCAAGTCACTTGGGTTTACAGAGCTGGTTGACGTGGGATCCGGCGACGGCAGGATCGCATATTGCGGCAGACTCCTTGGGATGGATTCGTACGGGATAGAGATCGACAGCGATCTTGCACGGCTGCAAAATTCCATTTCTTCTGAAACTGGGGTTATGTACAATGTTATAGAGGCGGATGCGACGAGATTTGACTACAAACAATTAAAGCTGTCAAAGCCGATGTTCTTTATTTCTGGACTCCCCGAGATGGGGGAGATGCTTGCGAATAGCGTGATAAGGCAAGCTATGTCAATAAAATATCTTGATGTTGGTTTTAACCTTATGGGCAGCCATAAAATGAAGTCTCTCTCTAGAGATCAGACTGGCTGGGGGTGGGGGAGTGTAATCGCGAACTATGGTCTGGAACACTTGGGCACGGTCACGCTTCCCACTCCCTGGACAGCAGATCAGTCAGTTGACGCAGCGTACGTATACACACGAGTTTCAAGCGGCAGCAGTAGTAGACTCGGAAAACCTCTTTACTGAGATTACTGGCGCTGGTTCGACAGCTTGCTTGATATCTAAGACTTTTGTCACGATCTGCTGGAACTTCTTCACAAAATTTGAAGTCGAATATTTCTGCATGTAGTGGCTCATCTGAACGCGTTCTGACATTGGGGCATCAAGAGCTCTGGCAACCGCCTCAAGGCCCTCACCAAAAGTATGGAACTGGTATTTCGCCGGAACAAATTCAGTATGCCCTCCTATGTCTGGAACAACCGGGACGAGCCCTGCACTCATTGCTTCCACAGTCGATATCCCAAAAGGCTCACCTGGCAATGGATGAAAATACACCTTTGCAGTGCGCATAAGGTATAGTAACCTATCGAATCTGATGTTTGTTTCAAACCTCACAAAATCTTGAAGACCACAACTACCTGCAAGCTTGCGCAGGTAGTCCAAATAGCTTATGCCTTCCGGAGACATGTTCCCTGCAATGACCATCTGACTGTCAATTCCATTTTGCTTGAGCAGCCTTGCCAAGTAGATCGCATTCTCTATCTTCTTGCTTGGATGGAAACGGGATACCACCAGAATGGAATTGTCTCTGATATTGGAGTACAGGGCAGCATTGCGGAAGATGTCTGTATCGACCGGGGGGTTTAGTACTATGGAATCGACACCGAAAGTCCTGAGTATCGCCCGCCTACTGAACTCCGAGTTTGTAAATATTGTTGAGTGTGTCATCATATTCCTGTAAGCCTCTTTGGCGGCCTCCAGATATAGGCGGCGGCCCTTTTCGGTCGTTGTATATAGGCATGTGTTATTCAAGATTTTTGCGTAGTCAGAGTCGCCACATTCCATCAGGTGCAATGCTATTGGATAGTGACAGTATACAATAGAATTCTTCCTGTTAAAGTTTCGTCGAAAGAATGGCAGCATGTCCCCGTGCGTG
>DASVCY010000115.1:0-30750 GCA_036381375.1 Nitrososphaera sp.
CAGGAGCCGACACTTCGCGGCTTGCATTGATGGTTACCATTTCCCTGTATTCACCCATGGGTGGTATATTTTCCATCTCATTGTCTGTTAGTTTATATTAGGACAGCCTAATTAGGCAGACCTAACTATGAAAGGACACAACCTAGCATCAATACTCATAGCTACGATGCTGGCGTTAGGGGTCACAGCTGGTGTACCTGTGTTTGCTCATCAAGAGCATACCGATTTTATAACAAATGCAGAGTTCATCAAGGGACACCTAGAGCAAGCCGTGGCGAACAAAGAGGCTGGCAACACAGAGCTTGCCATCGCACACGCAGGTCATCCAATTCAAGAAGTCTTTGTCCTTATTGAAGGACCACTGGAAGAAGCAAGCCCTCAGCGAGCAGCTGATTTGAAGGAAGCGCTAGAGGCACTTCCAAATTCGGTTCAGTCTGATTCCGTCCAGGCATTCAGCCAGAAGGTGACGGATGTCACAGGCATGTTGGACGAAGCAGTACAGCTCCTTGTCGGTGAAGAAGCTGAAGAGCTGACAACAAAAGTCGGCGTGATCACGGGCCTTCTTGAAACAGCAGGAGTCGAATACAGCGAAGCAGTAGAGAACGGGCAGATCACCGAAATGGTAGAGTACCAGGACGCAAGCGCATTCATTGGTCGCGCCAGCGCGGTGTTTGGCACAATTGAATCAGAGATAAACACACACGAAGCAGAAGAGATTGACGAATTTTTTGGCCAGCTGGATGCAAGCCTAGAAGCAAGAGCCGACCCTGAAGATGTCCAGACTCTGATTGACGGCATAATACACGAGTTTGAAGAGGTTGTGCCTTCCGGCAACGAAAATGTAGAGTTTGCTGCTAATCTCGAATACATCCGAGGCCACCTTGCACAGGCCGTCGCGAACAAGCAGTCAGGAAATTCGGAGCTAGCGATCGCCCATGCGGGGCACCCTGTGTCCGAAGTGTATGCTCTGATAGAGGGCGAGCTTGCCGAACATAATGCGGATCTTAATCAAGAATTGAAAGGGGCTCTGACGGATCTTGCCAACCAGATCAATGGCATGTCTGTACAGCAGGTCCAGACAGAAGTTGCACAAATTAACTCTCTGCTTGATGCAGCCGAGACATCTGCGATAGGTCAGGCAGAAAGGGACGACCCGGCCTTCAACGCTATGGTCGCGATCGCAGTGCTGGAAACCGCAGAGCACGAATATGAAGAGGGTGTCGAAGGCGGCAACATAGTGGAAATGATAGAGTACCAGGACTCCACGGCGTTCATCGCCCGTGCTGAAGCGATCTTTACTTCAATACAGGCAGAGATGCCTGAAGAAGAGGCCGAAGAGGTGGCAGGATTCTTTGAGCAACTGGACTCGCTAACTGCGTCAAATGCCAGCTTTGAACAAGTAGAGACGGTCATTGGCGGTATAGTACATGAATTTGAAGAGGCCTTTGGCCTTGAAGAAGCGGATTCAGGGCGCAGTGGACAGGAGTACATTGACACAATAGTCGAGCTCCTGGACAATGCAGTAGCGGAATACAAAGAGGGGAACGCCCAGGAAGCCAAGGCACTTGTCATTGAAGCATATCTTGACAACTACGAGTTTATCGAAGCTGACATTGCAGAAGACGATCCGGAGCTGATGGAAAAGATCGAAATAGACATCAGAGAGGAGCTGGTAGCCATGATTGACGAAGGCAGGCCAGCAGCGGAAGTGGAATCGCACGTGAATATGATAAAGGCGGACCTCGAAACGGCGCGCGCCTTTGTCACGTCTGGAGAAGCTTCTGAAAGCGAGGAAAGCAAGGGTGATTCATGGTTCACGATCAACAGCTTGCTTGGAGAAGTTGAAAAGCTGACAGGCAAGAATACCACCGCCACAGAGACCGCTCTTGAGAAGCTAGAAGAGGCAAGGACCAAGTACAACCAAGTATTCGCCCACGAAGCTGAAGAACATGATCCCCAGACTGCACAGACTATTGAATCAGCGTTTGCAAGCATCGAAGCAGGAGTCGAATCGGGCACCGTCTTGGACGTCACGCTGAACAAGCAAATCGTCGACAAGCTCATCTACAAGATCGCCTTCATGAAAATCGAAGAAGAGCTCCTTGAATCAGAAGTCGAAGAGGCGGCAGAATGGTTCACCGTGATGAGCAGGAAATTCAATTACGCCCAGACACCGTCTGAAGCCTCAGATGCCATGGCAGAGCTTCAAGCAGACCATTCCAAGATCGATGATCTAGCTCCGGTGATCTTGGATGACCTGCGCGCCACATTCCTCCTTAAGGTGAAGGAAGAGATTACGGAGGCGCTTGAAGCCCAAGGCAAGCAGCCGCCCGACAACGCCAATGCACAAAAGTTTGTGATAGAGGGCATATCCTACTATCGCACCATCCAGCCGGACGTCAGAGAAAAACTGGGTGTAGAACAGGAAGCGACACTTTTCCACGAACTTGAAGAGCTCTTTGAGCACACGGTTGAAGGCAACCTGGAGGCCATGCAGTCAGAAGTCGAAGAGATCAACGCGCTGCTCCTCGCCTACGAAGGTAAAGAGACGACAGGCATCGGCGCCGCGATTTCAAAGATGCATGACCTACTGCAGCTCGTAACAATAGAGTACTCTGCCGCAGTCAGCAATGGCGAGATCATAGACCAGGAAGAGTATGACGAAACCATAGTTTTCCTCTCGCAAGCCACCGACACCTTTAACCAGAACAAAGCAGAACTTGCCCAAATGGCGCAGGCTGAAACCGACGAAGTCGAAGCCGATCTGGCAAGCCTCAAGACAATGGTAGAAGGCATGCAAGACCCATCAGAAGTCGCAGATACTGTGGCACACGCGCAGCATGAGCTTGAAGAGATCTTGGGTGCCACGGGAGGAACCGTCCAGGAAAAGGACGGGTGGTACTACATCGACACCGTCAAGTCTCTGCTTGACCAGGCAGTTGCAGAATATGAAGCAGGAAATTATGAGGAAGCAAGAACTCTGACAAGAAACGAAGCATACCTGAACAACTTTGAATTCATAGAGCCGGACATTGCGGAAGAAAACCCCGAACTGATGGAAAAGATCGAGATAGCAATACGCGAAGAGCTGGTGCAGATGATAGACGACAGAAGGCCGGTGGATGAAATCAGGGCCCATGTAGAAGAAATCAAGACAGAGCTTGAGACGGCTAGGGCAGTAGTCACACCCGAGTTCCCGCTGACCGCAGGAATAGTCATAGCATCAGTAGCTGCGACGATCTTGGCAGGAACGTACTACAACAGAAGAAAGGAAGGAGGACTTTCCTTCTTCTAACCTTTTTACCTTTTCTTCTTTTTTCCCAGCAGAAGAACTTGTGATCTACATAAGGAAAAAGCCTGAACCCTCTTTTATAACAGACACCTGATCTCGGTTCAGCGTATGACCAGAGTCTTGCTGACGAGCTGCCAGACAATCTTGGCAGGCAACACCCCATCATAGCCTCTTAGAGGAAAAGAATTTTGAAATGCCATACACATTGTTGTCCAATGCCCCATCAATTGCGGACACTTTCTCCCGCAACCATGGCTTGGCCTGCACTTCACGCACGATCGGCCATCCCATCCACCTTCAAAACAACCCGCGCTCCTTTCCCGCCTAATTTTCTCTTTGTTCCTAGGACTTAATGGTTGCTTCTGGCTTTGACATTTTATCTTCGATGTCTTGAATGCCAGCAACAGATTCTGCAACAGCTCTGATGATCGTTGCGGCTTTGCAGATGGAAACAGACGCAATATACAATACAATATTTAACGCATGCTTATTCTCGCAGCTTCGTGCGGCTTGACCTTGTCCCAGAATGCTCCAAGTATGAGTCCTAGCAATGCCCAGAACATTGTAATGGTGAGCGCGCTGACAATCCTAAAGCTGATGACAAGATCCATCGGCGCACTGATCTGATCAGGGTTTGAAGGCATTGCGAAATAAGCGCCGGCCATTATTGCGACGTAGATTGCTGGTATTATGACCCTCTTTGCAGGAGCGGCGATGCCCACCCTGTTGTAAAGCAATGCGAGGCCAAGCGCGCTGAACCCGGATATCGCAATGAACGCCAGGTACAATCCCTGTCTCTGATATATCGTCTCTGGGTCTCCGACTGCAGGAGGATTTGCAGGATATTTCAGAGCGGGCACCAAAGACAGGGCAAGCCACATGATGCCGGCTATAAAGAGGGCCTTCTTTAGGTTAGTAGAGCCCGGTGCCGAGCCCCTGCCGTAGGCAAAGACTATGCCGAACAACGAGCCCAGCGAAAGCCCCAAGATCGTTCCAGCTGCAATTTCTCCCCCTCTCTGCCAGAGCCTGTAGGCCGCAAACTCGATTGGGTTTATGATTTCGCCGCTTTGCTGCGCGTCTTCCAGCTCGAGATCTATCGCTCGCTCGATGTATGGTTCCACTACAACCTGATTGACGGCGCCAAGGATCGTCCCGGCAATGGCTCCGGAAATAAGGGTGATAGCAATGAAAGCGGCGGTTTTCATAAGAGATCAGAAAAAGTTAATGGCACGGAAATCCTGCGGCATGCCTCATGTCGTGGTAGAATTCGTGAGCCCAGTTTGTTCCGGGTTCGCCTCCGCTGCCGTCTGCCGGAACGGTGAAGCCAAAGACTTCGCCCTGGTCAAATCCCACCATAAAGACTCCAAACGCCAGCACTCCAAGAAGAATGCCGACTGCCACCCTTGGTACGCCTGGAGATGTTCTAGTAATCTGATTATGGATCTCGGACATTCGCCCTCAGATAATGATGGGTGTTATATAAAGAATCGGATGGTTTATCCAACCTGTGAAGAATGAATAAATCTTTGCAACATGCTTCTGCCGGCAAATGCACATGTACATCAAAGCGCTTGAAAGGGTTGCCAGCAGGTACGCTCCAAGCAGGGTACTTTCTTTTGATGTCGTGCATGTGTTTGTTGCACTCCAGCTTATAGAAAAGAGCGGCAAGACCAGCAGGAACGCACTGTGCGACGGTCTTGCACTCGGTGAAGGAACCGTCAAGACTCTGATAAAGCACTTAAAGATGAACGGTCTGGTGCAGACATCAAACGGCGGGACCAAAATGACTGCCAAGGGCAAAGGCATATGCAGAGGGATTTTAGAGGCAATGCCGGCAGAGATGCCCCTGCCAAAATGCTCTGTAGCTCTTGGAACATTCAACTACGCAGTCCTTGTCAGGGAGTTTGGCTTTGCAGTCAGGTCGGGCATAGAACAGCGCGATGCGGCCATAAAGATGGGCGCCACTGGCGCAACTACCCTCATCTTCAAGGAAGGCAGGTTCACCATGCCGGCAAGCACCCAAGATTCGCTCAAGAAAGACCCGGCCGTGCGCAAGATGTTATCAGCAAGCCTGAGACCCGAGGAGGGAGACGTGATAATAATAGGGAGTGCCGAAAGTAAAAAGACGGCCGAGCTGGCAGCCAAAAATGCAGCGCTCCTGACCATATTCAGCCACGAGAGGCACCACTAGGCCCAATATGCAGATATAATGCGAGACGCAGGGGGCATCAAATAAGCTTGGTAGCAGGCCGTCTTACGATTGCCAAGGTTTTCTGCCTTTACTAGCTTGTGACTGCATCGGGATGCAGGTTCCGCCGGTGAACCTCCATTTCATCGATATTGTCAAATTTCTTGCCGCAGATGTCGCATTTTTTTCTGGTGCGCCGGCCGTAAAGATAGTCGGCAAGCCTCATCAAGTAAATCCCAAAGCCCCACATCAACAATCATCAATGCTCTCCATTCGATTAAAGGTTAACGATACTTTTTTCAATCCTTATATCAGTAATGATGCAATCCGAACTATTGGCATTTGCAAAGATACTGGTCTGCGTTGATGGTTCAGAATCCTCAGCAAAAGCCGCTGACCACGCAATCGAGATGGCCAAAAAGCACGATGCCCAGCTGATTGCACTCAACGTGGTCGTGTCGCCGCTGGGATATGCGTATTCGCCGGGAGCATTCGGCTTCAGAGCAACCCCAAGCGCAATAAGCGAGATATTACAGGCAGCAAAAAATGAAGCAAGAAAATGGCTGGACCAGATAGGGAACAAGGCCGCTGCCCAAGGTGTCAGGTTCAGGGCAGAGATAGTTGAAAGCCCCACTTCAACCGTAGCGGCAATAGTAGACTATGCAGAAACAAACAAGATAGACCTGATAGTGACTGGAACAAAGGGGAGGTCAGGCTTCAAAAAGTTGCTTCTTGGTAGCGTCGCATCAGGTGTGGCCACATATGCCAGCTGTCCCGTGATGATTGCAAAGTAGTAACCTTCGCCTTTCACTCTCTATTTTGTCACACGTCTTCCCTTTATTCGGTAATGGGTGCTTGGTTCTGCACTATCCGGTACGGGCACAGAGGGGTTGTTGGCCTTGCGCGTGGGCCGGGGTGTTTCATCAAGCTCCAGGTCTTTGGCCTGTTCGACTCCCATAGGCTCCCCGATCTCTTTCTTGTAATTCATGAAAATCCCTGTCCACCATGCACTAAAAATGTTAGCTCCAATGGCATTATCAACCAAACAGCCCGCATTGCAAAAGTAAAGAATGATGGAGGGCCACAGGATTCATGCAAGATACCGCCATCCATTCAGAATAGGAGCAAAATGCACAGGAAAGGCTACAAATGATAGACACTTTGAAGGTACCCATAATCCATATGGGACGTGGCCTTTGATACGAAGTGGTAGAGAATCACGACCTTGGTGCAGGGCCGGCTCATGTCACCCGGGGCTTCAAACCGAGATCAGAGTCGCTGCCTGACATGCGGCTTGTGTTCGTTTGCCTTACGGAATTTTCAAACTCGTCTGTAAATGAGGCTATTGCAAGGGCGATGGTGAACTTGCTCGACAAGCTTGTTTTTGTGGTTCCGACAGAGACAATGACCGGTCAGGATAAACATGCAATAGAGTCTAGCCCGACAAGAGCATCCTTCAGCTGCGTAAATACGCGACCGCCCTTACACCATCCACACTGGTTTCAAAAACATGGGTGTTGGGACCACATGAACGCGATACTGTGTAGACAGAGGAGGTGGTCTAGACGCCGACGGCGCAGAATCTCTACCGGCGGGTGGAGGCTGGCGAAGAAAAAGGCTTTGAAATTAAGCAAGGCGTTGACTATGGCGCCGGCCAGATCGATGTTGTATGGAACATCAGCGCTCACTCTGTGCTTCCCAACATAAAATGCGGTTTTGTAACACTCGAAGCAGAAGAGGGCGGCAGCCAGGATCTCGAAGACAACCAGCTCTAGCTCCGCAGGATAGAGGATGCTGCGATCAGGGGCATAAGGAGCGGTCTTGACAAGGTCTATCTAGTCACCGACAGAGACTGCAAGATCTCCAAATGGCAAGATAGAGTGGCTAGCATCGCACGGAAGCCTCTTGAGGCTTGACACCGTATCGCTTGGAATCGCGCCGGACCAGGTCGGGTCGGCGGTGATTACGCCGAGTCAGAAGAGTGCCGGAGGGCGAAAAGATAAGGAAAAGAACAATGCAGGAGCGGGAAGCCAAGATTGAAAAGCATAGCAGACCAAAGGGAGAAAGAAGGAGGAAGGAAAGCCCGCTTAAAAAGACACTCAGAGAATCAAGAATCGATAGGAACATCAGGCCAAAAGATCAAAGGTGCAGAAGCTAACATCCGAATTATTCTCGGCGGCGCTAAAATATTATGGAATTCAAATGAAAAAACATCCGCGTGCGAAAAGGGCACAAAGCAGGGTAAGACCTGCGAAATGCTGCAACTAGCGCGCGGAAAGACCTCGTAGGGCAGGTGTGAGATTTGTGCATGCTCCCGTAGGCACGGAAATCACTCCGATCCTACGAGGAAAAAATTGTTGTTTCATTCAATGTCTAGCCGACGCGCCGAAGCTAAAGGCAAACTATCCAGACATAATGAAATTATTGAATTGAATAATCTGCCTGCCAGATTATGCTAGCAGAGGACTGGCAGTCTCTGGTCAGTAAACCCGTCTTTGCAAGCGACGGCAAAGACATAGGAGTTGTTTCACAGATCCTGCCAGAAGAGTTGGTTGCGACCTCTGGGCAGATTATTCCAAGTACCTGATACCAAAGTCTTCAATCACAAGTATCGAAAAGGGAGTAGTTGTCCAGCATAACGAAAGAAGAGACGTTGTCGAGTGTAACTACAATTACGAGTAGTGCTCCCACTACTTACTGCACACTAGTCCGTCTTCAAGTCGCCCTTTAATTTGGCGAATCCCCCTACACTTGTCAGCTGAATGCTATCGCTCCTCGTGATGATTTTTGAAAATGTTGGATGAGCATCTTTTCCAAGCCGGAGAACCTCTTTTCCTCTCCGGAAGAATGACAAGGTGACTCCGTTGTCCGATAGCTTGCGTCCAAATTCTGATGCCGTTTTCAGCTTGTCGAATATGCCTGTCTCGTCTTCAGAAATCTTGAAGACATCTGGTTTCAAAAGATCGATGTTGATCCTGCCGTCTTCTTCTATCTCGATTTTTGCAGCTGGTTGATTTGCAATATCAATTTTGAGTGTGCCATTCCTTGCGGCACGCATTGCCTTGCCTATCCATTCGCTTATGTGGTCGTCCTGACCGATGTGGAGATGGTGTTTGCTGACGGACATGGTTGCTATGCTGCAGTCGACACAGATGCCCGCTGTTCAGCCTCTCCTGCAGCGGTCTTGTGTGCTTCGGCCGTTATGATTACTTTGCCGTTGACAGTCCATTTTGCGCTGCCCATTTCCTTCCCTCCCGGACCCTGCGCCTTTGGCATGTCAATGATCAGGTTGTCAAACGTATAGGTAACGGAAGCTCCCTTGCCTGTCAGTCTGTCGAAGAGCTGGCCGATTACCTCTGCCCACTGAGTGCTAGCTTGCTGAATGTTTTTTTCATCTTGGCTCATGATGCAAAAAGATATGGCAGCTTTTCATTTAACAGGATGGGTTGAAAAATTACTAACGCATTTACTATGAATTATATCATGCTGTGGATATCAGCATCCTAGTGCAAAAGATGCTTTTACCATTGCGCTCGCTTTTTCAGGCGCTGTCGCCTTCATGGGTGTTGTCATAGGGTGTTGCAGATCGTCTGAAGACATTGATGTGATAGTAGAAAGGATGTCAGAGGAACGATTTTTAGCACTATCGGAGGAGCTTGCAAAGAGCTTTGATTGCATAATAACTGAAAATCCAAAGGAGGCATATGATACCTATCTGAGCCAGCGGGCTTCGATAAGGTTCGCTCGCAAAGGTGAATTCGTGCCTAACATGGAATTTATGTTCCCCAAGGCACCGGCCTTGGACAACTGGGTTCTGGCCAACAGAATAGAAGTCATTCTCAATGGCATTTCTCTCAAAATCTCTCCAATCGAACTTCAAATTCCGTACAAACTTTTCCTAGGCGGTTGGAAGGATATTGAAGATGCAAGATATCTATATATGCTATTTAGAGACCGATTGGATAAGGCCCTTTTCACTCAGTTCATGATAAAGCTTGATAAGGAAGGCAGATTCAATAAATATCTGACATGAAACTTCCTGAAATCGACCTAAATGAGCTTGAAAAAATTAAGGAAGCTAACTTTAGAGAAAGGCTGGAATTTCAGGACAGATATGTGCAATGGATGAAAAAAACGAGTAACGTCAAATGGAGCTCTGCACAAAAATCCATAATAGATAGAAAATCGGGCTAACACCTAACTATACTTTTGATCTCTCATTTGTTACTGCATTGTTGCATGATTGACCTTCCAGTCAGCGCTTTTTTGACTAGGCTACCTTTAGCTAAGCTTTTTTCTCTCAGTATACCGTCATGGTAAACTGGCGTACCTATGTAGAGCCGCTTGTAAGACGTGGAGAAGTGTTATGCTTGATTCTGATATCATCGATGGCTGGCAGGACGAGCTGGAGCAGACGGGCAAAGGCGATGAGAGAATGTAAGTATGTGTATGTATGTATGCGTATGTTTGTCTTCTCTTCTGTCATGAAGAAATTGTCGCTTTCGGAAGGTACGTCACCGCTATGAGGTACCAGAAGATGGTAAAGAAAATGTTCTTGAAAGTATCACTGTACAACATGTGTTTGCAGCTATGAAATTGTAGGCAATGCTGCGATTATCACCAGGAGACGACCATCATTCGTACAACAGAGCAGTCAAGGCTCATTGCACACAAGGTTTGGATGCTGCAGTAATTTCTTTCGCGATTTAACATGATGGACAATTATTTCCTGTCATTCGTATAAAGTCTCCATCTGAAATCTCGTACGGTACTTGTTTATCACCTTGTTGTCGTTACAAGAAACAACATGAGAGCAGCCAATCGATATATTCTGCCGGTTCCAAGGGAGCACCTACAGAAAATAGACAGGAATACATCTCCGGCGCACATTGGCAATCTGAGAAACGCTGTTGATTTTGTAGTTGATGCCGGCACCCCTGTGCTTGCTGCTGCGGAGGGCGTTGTCACTTATGTCAGAGACGACTCGTATACAGGAGGCCCAAGTATAGAATACTGGTATGACAGCAACTTTATCGTCATACAGCATGAAAGGGGGGAATACACACGATATGACCACCTGGCACACAGGAGCGCCAGAGTGGCACCCGGCCAATTTGTAAAGGCAGGCCAGGTCATAGCCTTGGTGGGCACAACCGGATTTACCTACACACCTCACCTCCACTTTCAGGTCTTTGTATTTACCGGTAGCAATATCTGGACAGATTTTGAAACATTGGAAGTTGACGATTTTTGCTGATGGAACCGTCAATAGAGCAACTTGCCAGTGCTGAGATAAATCGCCGATATGACTGGGTGAGTTCGACTATATGCATAGTGAGGCCTGATACCAAAAGGTTCAGGATAGGCAGTCAGGAAGTGAGGTCAATGAGTTTGCTCCAACAGGCTCTAGCAATGGGCTGCGGCTGCATGCAATTCTTAATAGAAATGGTTTGCAGTCATTGAACATGGGGAAAGGATCGACCGCCAATGCTTCAGCTATTAGACAAGATTACAGAACTTTACTGCACAATGCGTCATTGCTATTTCCAAAAGTCGAGCAAAAGCTGCTCCTAACTATGCTCCAGTATCAAGCGGCGTATGGAGACTGGGAAGGGAGCGTGATGCTAAAGATCGTATATCCAGCAGGCACAGATGTGGAGAAGAAAAAAGAGTGGATATACCAGAAGTTTCAGCGAATGGGCTCGATTGAAAGCGACAGGATGCTCCGGGTCAAGGACATCCACATGTACATAGAGGATCTGGACAGGTTGCTAAGTGAAGACCCGGACATCGAGTTTGTCACAGGGTCGGCCACCATGGCCCCGGCTGAGATATATTCCATCTAGGACCGGCGCCTCTCTTCTTCTCCCCCTGCCCTGATCGTTTCTTGATAGCTCCTTGATGCGTCTTCAAAAGTCCTGACAGCGTTTACTCCAATCCTGTTAAGCTCCTTCATGTTGTCCCTTGCATACTGTACCAATGCCTTGGACGCTTCCATGTTTGCAAACATCAAGTTGTTCGTCAGCCGGACGGATGCAATGGCGTTATCTGAAAAGTTCCTTGCCATCCTTGCATAGATTTCAGTCATCCTTCTTGGCGAGGTCCACCCAGCCCAGTACATGCTGTACATGTTCTCGATATATGGTACCCATGATGATTGCATTGAGTTGATCACTTCTTTTTGAGATTCGAGATAGTTTTCCGCGACATCTCTTGCCGCGTTGATCGTCTGTTCCTGGTATTCGTTAAACGATGCCGTGCGTGCAGAAATGTCCCGTCTTGCCTCCTCCATCGCCTTCCTCGTGCTATCCTTCGCCTCCTCAAGTGTCCTGTTCACGATTTCTTGTTGTTCGGCTTGCCGCTGCGCTGCGGTCGTAGTGGAGGTACCTGATTCTTCCTTTCGTTCTTCTCTTCTAGATGCCATGGAAATGTAAGGCATCTATTCCACATAATGGTTAGCGCGATCCATTCTGGCATCTGCTTCCACATAGAACAGAAGCACCAATCTTTTTACGTACTTATGTTGATGAATAATAGAGACAGGGAATATTATCATGTCCGGCACTGTACAGAGGCTGATAGGGTTCTGGAGGAGATATGAAAACCTCAACCTGAAGGTAGCCTTTGTTCTGATTTCGCTCCAGCTGGTGCACCTTTACTGGCTCACGGCAGACGTTGTCATAAAGCGCATATCTGGCGACAGTGCCATGGGTCTGACGGTTAGCGGCCCGCTGCTCATTTTCTTTGTAATCATAGATTACATAGAGGTGCCAGCGCTGGTTGCTGGCCTGACTTATTACGGGTTGAGCATGTACAAGCGCGAAAAGACGACCAGGAGCGGACTGTTCTTTGTCATGCTTGTCGTGCAGGTGTTCCACATATTCTGGATAACCGACGAAGTCGTTTACGACACGTTCTTTGGATCCTCAAACGAAGTCGAGATCCCCTACTACGCAGCGTGGGTCGCGATACTGATCGACTATCTAGAGCTGCCTGTTATTGCGGATCTGTTTTACCGGACAATAGTAAAAGGCGGGCGCGTATCTTCTTCCACACCATAAATTGCATGTTGCGCGAAAAGACGCATGCATATGCGAACGAGCGGGCTCTGCTGATCACAACAATCCCGATGACAATGACAATCATAATGATGTGGTAACAGATGCGTACGGAGAACATAAGACACAACAAACGGTACTGTAGGGCCAGAGCAAGCTGAAAACATGTCTGTAAAGCCAGCAGATTTGTACAAGCTCAAAGGAGTGCCGAGCGCATAGCAAGGAGTGAGAGAAACCCTACACCCCTGGCTTCCGCAAGCAGAGTTGATGACCGCGGCAAGAACAGAACAGGGTCTACCGATGTCACTGCTGCAGAACCAGCAAGGCCTTACTGCACGACTCTGCTTTTGGCGATGGACGAGACAGCCGCAGGAGTCATAGTTACTGATACATCGTATTTCAAAAAGATCAAGTCGTCTATTATGTAGCGCTTGCAGCGTTTTAAGCCTGAAACGCAGGCGAGACTTCCTTTGATAGCAGCCTGACAAAACTTTCCCTGTCGGGGCTGGAATTTATCAGAACGATGTCAGTAAATCCCAGCCGGACGTATTTGTCCAGCTTTTTTATTGCCTCTTCCGCGCTGGATACGACAAGCGTCATCTTTTCCATGGTGTCCATCCCCACGACCTGCGCGCTTTCCTCTATCTTGCGCGGATCGGGATAGTTTGCCTCAAAGAACGCCTTTATCATTGCCCCCCTCCAGTAGCCTATCGATTCGAGTGCCTTTTGCTTGTCAGGGTCATACGATGCAGGCAGGAATAACGCTCTTACCAGAGATTCCGGATCCCTGCCGGCCTTTCTTACGCCCTCCCTGAATGCAGGCAGCAGCCTGTTCCTTATGAGATCAGGATTGGCCTCGTTTGTCACAAAGCCGTCTGCTTTTTGGCCTGCCAGCATGGCCGCGTTTCTGCCAAGGCCAGCTACATAGATTGGAATCGGTTGCGCCGGCTTTGTATAAAGGTTCGAATCCTTGACCCGATAATACTTTCCCTGAAAAGTCACCCACTCCTCTGTCCAGAGCAGCTTGATGAGTTTGATCGCTTCTTCCAGTCGTTCGAGCCTCTCTTGAGTTGCCGGCCAATCGTTTCCCGAAGGCACCTCGTTTAGCGATTCTCCTGTTCCCACTCCCAAAAACACCCTGCCCGGAAACATTTGTCCCAGTGTCGCAAACACTTGGGCGACGATCGCAGGGTTGTAGCGCAATATGGGCGCAGTAACGCCTGTGCCTATCGATATCCTGTTCGTTCTTGCAAGCGCCGCGCCAAGCCACGGCCACGCTGCTCCTCCAGCAGCCCCTGTGTGCCACCAAGGCATATAGTGGTCGCTTGACCAGCACCTTTGGATACCGTATTTGTCCATTGTCACAACGTCGTTCAAGAGCTCAGACGGGCTAATCTGCTCCTGTGCAGCCTGAATGCCAAACCTTACCGCCGCCACACTACCATCGACAGGGCCGGGCAGAAATGTCTATTATGGGTTACAGAAGACTCGTTTTGCAATCAATTTATCCCATGTTGCAAAGAGTTCTTCATGGCTGCAAGTCCGGACAACCTTCACAATATTGGAGACAGCAGCGTGCAGCCAGGGCTAAGAATAGAACGTCTTCAGGACACCGACAGATACATGACGCTGAGTATCGGGCCGCAGCATCCCGGTGCGGGCCACATGAGGATAATAGTGGTTGTCGATGGCGACATCATAGTCCACGCAGACCCAGATGTCGGCTATGTCCACCGCGGCGAAGAAAAGATGTCAGAATACAGGACCTATGTCCAGAATGTCCCTCACATCGAAAGACCGGTTATACACGACTCGAGCAACATATTGTATTCTTACTGTCTGGCAGTCGAGGACCTCGTAGGCATTCAGGTGCCTGAAAGGGCCAAGTACCTCCGGGCAATAATGGCGGAGATAGACAGGATCCATTACACTCTATACTGGCTTGCCATCTTCGGGATTTTTACCGGCCACTCGACAATGTTCATGTGGCCGACAGGCGACAGGGAGCTCTTTGTAGAGCTAGCAGACATGGCGTCAGGCAACAGGATAACTCATGCCTGGTTTGTGCCAGGCGGTGTCAGAAATGACCTGCCTTACGGCTTTGAAGACAAGGCAATCAAGTTCATTGACTATTTTGAGAAAAGGAGATTGCCTGAATATTTCAAGATATTTTACAACAACCCCCTTTACCGCCAGAGGAGCGAAGGCGTAGGGGTGCTCAGCACCCAGGACGCTATCGATATCGGAGTGACAGGGTCTGTGCTCAGAGCATCAGGGGTAAAGTATGATGTGAGAAAGAGAGAACCTTACGAGGTTTACAGCGACGTTGATTTTGAAGTCGCAACAGCAAAGGCCGGCGACTCCTATGCAAGAAGCATCCTCCCCATGTACGACATCCAGCAGAGCCTGAGCATAATCAAGCAATGTCTGAACAAGATGCCAAAGGAAGGTAGCGTCAGGGCCAAGCTCCAGCCAAACCTCAGAGGACCTCCAGGAGAGGCCTATCGCACGGTCGAATCGGGAAGAGGCGCCCTTGGGCACTATATCGTAAGCGACGGAACTCCAAGGGCATACAGGCATAAAATAAGTCCGCCATCTCTGAGGAACCTGCTTGCACTGCCTTATCTGCTTGAAGGAGCTAAACTTGCAGACCTGCCAGTAATATACTGGAGCCTGAACATCTGGCCAATTGAAATAGAAAGGTAATCGCACGGTAGCCGAATAAAGACGGATGAAAAATGATACGTAGTACAGTAGCAGGCCTGATTGTGTAAGGTCTTTTATCGTTTAGAATGCAAGGCTGAACAAGCGCAATGAAATTTCCCCCGATGGTTGAAACCAGTGCCGAATTCAATGCATTTGTAGGCAAGTTAGGAGACACGCTAGTAAGGGCTTTAGATAAACCCCTGGGCTATGCAGTTAACTGGGGCAGGCTTTATTCGCTATGGCCAGTCCACCTTGAGACTGGCTGCTGCAGCGTAGAGCTTGGCGCAGCATCAAGCCCAAGGTATGACGTTGAAAGGTTTGGTATGCTTGAGGCGTTTGGGTCGCTAAGGCAATGTGATTTGCTGCTGGTGCTTGGAACTGTAAACAGAAAGATGGCACCAAGGTTGAGACTCGTATATGACCAGATGCCTGAGCCAAAGTACGTGATAGCGATGGGCGCCTGCTCTATAACAGGCGGCCTCTATTTTGACTCGTACAATGTCCTGCCAGGTGTTGACAGCGTGGTGCCTGTGGATGCATACATTCCAGGATGCCCTCCGAGACCGGAGACTCTGATTCAAGGTGTCATGCTTTTGCAGGAGAAGATAAAGAGGAGCAAAATCAAGTAGAGGGGAGAGCACGGAAGAGAGCAAAATCTACTAGAACCTACTTATCCCATGAATGCTAGCTCTAGCAGCAATGTCCTCCTCGGTAACAATAGGTGGTGATGATGGACTCAGATGCAAAGAATGCGGCATCACGTTTGCAACTGCGCAAGATAAGGTGCAGCACATAAAATTAGAGCATGAGGAGAGCAAAGGACCATCGGGCGCAAGATAAGGAAGAGGCAATTCTATGCCATAATTTACACACACATATAGGCTGCCAAAAAAATCGGGCAGTCCTTTTTATTATCTATATAGATGACATTCAAGCCACCTTCGAGAACTATTGAGAACCCGATATCTAAGAAACTTTTGGGCAAATTAAGCGAGTTGATGGCTATTGGCCTGCCTGTTCAATCTTCTCCTTTTGTTCGCTCGTTCCATAACCACGCTCTGGGTTGAAATACGCGTTTGCTGCTGGACCACTTCCACCCTTTGTCTCGAGATTTCTTCTAGTCTCCTTAGCCGCTGACATTCAGCAGCCACTTGCCCATCATCTTTATTATCAGTTGTTGCCTGCGGGTTTGCGACGACCGGCTTGTGAAACTGTATTATAGTTTGAAATCCACACTAGGGGGATGGTCAAGATCATGGAAACGCCAGAGAGACCAAAGTATCATTGCGACAGATGCAACCGGGATTTCCCAAGCATGCTTGATCTGGACGAGCACATCAAAATAGACCACGCAACTAGCCCTTCGATGGCTTGAGCAAACCCTTATCACATATTCTGTGCGTGGTTCTCTATGTCAGAACCGTCTGCAGCAGGATACAACTATACCTGTGACGAATGCGGGGCATCGTTTGAAGCGATGGACGATCTTACGAAACACTATCGACAGGATCATCCCGAATCGATGTAAAATGGTAAAATAAGGTTGATAACGACTCGTGCACAAGTCAAACATGCATTGAAAGACCCTGCAAGAGCAAAGGACGAGGTATTGAACGGTGTTCTAGAGTCCAGTTCGCGCCAGCTGCAAGAGGCAGAAGGCAGCATTGAAGAGATCAAATCTATTTTGCATTGGGCAAAGAGCCCGCGTGAGAGGACCTCCATCAACATCATTCTGGACGATCAGAAGAAGGTAGTTAAGGCGCTTGGGAGACTCGTTGATGACCTGTCTGAAATCTGCAGCAAAGACCCCGTATAACGCTTAACTTGCTTTGTGTGCAGCAGACTGTTGTCACATGCTAGGAGGAATAAAAATCGGTCTGCTATCAAGCGCCAAGAACAGAAAGATCATCGTCATGGTTGGCGGAGCGCTGATAGCGATTGGAATTGCAGGAATGATCACGATCGGCTCGCAGGCGTCCGACATCTTGACAACGCAGGGTTCGTTCGGCGATCCAGAAGTAGCAGACTCGTTCTTTTATGGAGAATACGCGTTCCTTTTCGTGATTGTTGCAGGTCTTGTCCTGACAATATTTGGAGTGGTCAGCATGCAGAGGGATAGCGCCAAGCAGCGCTCTCCGTCCAACCGCTGAAAGCGTCACAATCATCTTTTATTTCATGTTGCGCAAACAAAGGTACAGACGATGTCTGACACAGGATTTACGTGCCCAAAATGTGACTACTCTTTTCCGACAGCAGAGCAGGTCGCCGAGCATCTGAGAAACGAGTACGTTGATGGGGCACAGACAGAGACATCCAAGAGAACGACCTGAACAAGATTGTAGGCGGCGCAGATCCTCTGTTTCTGTCACATATCTAGAAAGGGCATCTCTCGCAGGGTGGAAGAGGAGATGTGGTTGTTGATGCCGAATGCCAGGAGTACAAGGAGCCAGAAACGTCGACTCGCCAGTCACACGAAGATAGAGGACATGACTGGCAGTGAAAGTCTGGCGGACCCTTCACAGAAGATGCAGAGACTACACGGAACGTATCATCAAGAGAAAGGGAATCTGGCTTGGATTCTCGCGGAGATCAAGATACGAATGCTGATAATATTAGAAACGATGAAAAAGAAGAAACAGATTAGACCAGGGCGGCAGAAAGCGTTGCTGCTTCCTCGCTTTCGACTGGAGCGACGACCTGTCCATCCAGTTCGAGCCTGTTCTTCACTTCTCTATGCATCTGGACAGCTTGGTTGATGGCATCCTCTTGGTTGTTAGAATAAAAATGGATAGAAATCTGGCCCCCTTTGCTGTCTGGCCTATCTTGATTGAATGGGAAAATTGTGGCAGGAACCTTGTCTGGACTTCGCCGCTCTTTGCAATTACTACCAGCGGGGCTTTGCTATCAAGCGATTGCCGTTAGATATTCCGATGCCTTGAAGAAGAGTGTGGAACCTTTTTGTATAATCCATTAATGCAATTTCATGCCTAGGTTAGCAGCAAAATGAGTTCTTCTGATAGAGAAAACGAGAAGTTGCTGCGCACCTCCGTTGGAAGCGATATCGGAGAAATGGAGACAAATGGACGAACAACCATGGCCCGCAATATTGTTGCCAGTCCAACGGAAGAAGAAGAAGAAGAAGAGGAGAAAAAATGACTGCAGCCAGCAACTATAATTCTGGCAGGACCGTCATCAGGCTCGTCGAGAGAAACCAGAAAATAAGGCTGAACGACGCGATATTGATAGCTGGTTTTCCCGGCCCGGGGATCGTCGGCGCGATGTGCGCAAGCTACATCATTGAACAGCAAAAGATGCACCAGATTGCTTATGTCGATTCTGATTTTATTACTCCTGGCGTCATATACATAGGCGGCAGGCTTCGGCACCCTTTCCGGATCTATGCAAATGATGAAGGCACTGCCTGCGTGCTCGTTTGCGACGCTCCCATGATATTGTCCGGCGTCCACTCCTTGTTTAATGATGTGGTCAGGTGGGCAAAGGACAACAACATCAGAGAGATCATTGTTCTTGAAGGGATTGCCTCTCTCCGCATTCCCGAGACAGGGAGAAAGCCCATTGTGCTGTCAAGCGACGGGCGGTCAGATGACCATAGCTACCTGAGCAACATCAAGGACCGAAAGGAACCGGTACCTGCGTTTGTTTCAGGAATATCAGGTGGCCTCTTGGCGGCGTGCCTGTCAAACGGGATCCCGTGCACAGGAATTCTGGTGCCGTCGACAAGAGGAATCCCCGACCCGGAAGGCGCGGCGATCCTGATAGAGAAAGCAAACGAGCTTGCCAACACCCCATTTGAGATAGATGTCCGCGAATTGAGGAGCGAGGCCGCTGAGCTGAAGCGCCAGATGCAGGAGCTGATAAATTCGGTCCGGCAGCAAGAGCAGGAGCAGCTAGGCAGAGGTCCAGGAATCTACAGTTGAGAATGGAAGGGAGACCACCCCCTCCCCCTCCCAATCGTGCTCCAGTCGTTATTAGCGAATTCTGTGACCTTATCCACACATGTCAACAACATCAATTCAGGCGGAAGCATCCAAACCGCAAAGAAAGATGCAAGAATGCAATCGCTGCAAGGCAGCCGGCTTTCCAAACCAGCTGATAGCCTTTGAGAAGATTGGCGAAGACCCAACGACAGGCAAGATCAGATGGAAGCTGGTGGAAGAAAATGGCAGCGAGCACGTGCACAAGAGAATCCAGGAGCCACGGCGCAGGCGCATTGTGGACATTGCGACTGTGGCAGATGCTGCGGAGGCAAGGAAGCTGCTTGCGCTTGGATGGGAATACAAGACATCCTATCCTGCGACGATAGCAAACATCCCCCACTACGTACTTGTAAAGCGGGAGTGAACGGACAGCGCCCTGACAAGTGCTGAGCACCAATAGGCTGTCATGGTCTGGCAGGAAGCCAGCACGATGGCAAAAAACCCTCTTTTTGATAGAAATGAAAGACACCAACTGCACGGTTGTACTATGAAACGGCTGTGAAGAAGCACATCGGCAAAAAAAAGAATGTGTTTCCAAAGGAAAAAAGCTAGGGCTTTGGGCACCCTTCCATTGGCCAGATGAATACTTCCTTCCCCGGCAGCTGCCAAAGCTGTTTTGCATACAGATCGGTGTTATCGATATGGCAGCGCTCGCACATGTTGACTGCAATATCCTCTGAGGGTTTGCCTATCAGCTTCAGGAACTCTTTTGCATACTCGACTGCCTGGGTATCCATTTCTTTAGGAACCTCTCCTGCGTGATTCTTGTCGGTCGGTATAAAGACATCAAAATGCAGCTTTCCCTTGTCTGCATAGGTGTTGTAAACTACGACCTTTTTCCCAGATCCGTGATATGGCTCTAGCTTTTGCATATGGTACGAAAAGTCAAAAACGTGATTTATTTTTTACTTGTATTTGTCGTACCTGCACTTGCTGCGCACAAGGGCTCGATTCTTGCTGTCGTAGCGGTGCAGTCCAAGCCGGTGGCTGCAATCCTTGTTAGAACATATTGCGCCTTGTCCCATTTCCGCCTCCCACTAGTTCTGCCATGCGGTACCGGATGCAAACTCGGCCGCGATTATGTGCTTGCATTTCAGTAAGCGGAAATTGAAGTCCGGGCATGTGCATGTCTTGATGTCTGCATCTACACTATAGAACTTGCCTGCGTTCTTGGAGCTTCTGACCCTGAACAACCCCTCCTTCCGATCGGTTCCAAGTATCACCGGTTCCCTTTCATTGAGCTCTACCAGTCGGTACGCGCGGTCAATTCGCTTGAGCATCTCCAGCAAATCCTGGCTGGAGATCTTTCGCTTGTTCCTCAGCCAATTCATCGCGTACTTGCTCTACCAACTCGGGCATATAATGAGAGGAGTACTGCCGGGACAGGGAGGGAGGGATCATGTAGCCATGCTCTTGCGCAGACTTTCGTACTCTGACTGGCTGATCTCGCCTTTGGCGAGCCGGACATTCAGTATGTTCAGTGGATCCTCGCCCTTGGTCTCGTGCTGTCCAAATCCAACTCCCCTTACTTGATCAACAAAGTCCCAGCGCTTCCTGACATCAGCATTCTTTCCGGCGCGATACAGTGCTCGTGACAACCTGTTCTTGTCCTTTGCAAAGGATGAAGGGACGTGCAGAGCCATCATGAAGCCTCTGGTCGCAAACATGTTCTTCCAGTCGTCCGGATATGGGACGTGCACGGGCGTAAAGTCAAGTGGAAGGACTTCATGAGGCGCCCTGTCCTGTGGATCCTTCTTCTTCCACAGGTAGCCGATATATCCGGGGCTTGCAGCATCTCCCTTTTTCCTTGGCTTGACCACCTGTTCCATTATTGCAGGGTCGTGTGTCCTGCCCACTATTACAAACGTAGTGCCCCCATACCTCTTTGCAGCGGCCTGCCTCCTTTCCTGCTCTCTTTTGTCATATCGCCTCCTGTTGAAAAACCCGGCTATATGCACCTGCAGGACGGTACGTTCAGGCTTGTAGCCAAACAGCTTTAGGTATTCCAGGATTTCCTTGCGCCTGTCAGGAGGCACCTGGCCAGCTATGACCTGCTCGGCGACCGAAGATGCGGCGGGGGTTCTCCTCTTTTTCTTCTCACCCAGCGACATTTGATCTTGCCTGACATGCATGGCTTATTTCACTTGATAATAAATCAGCTACTATGCAATCGACTGTGTACAATGCAAGATATACATATGGCACCTGACATGCCAGATATAGTTGCTCTCGCCTACACGCGATATGGAAGCGATTCAGGCCCGCGTGCGCCAGACTCTTGACAAGGGGGTTCAGATTGACCTCACAACTGACCACTGCAAGCGTTTCCTAATGAGGCGTGTAAATCAGAAGATCACAATCGCGATACTGTATGTTGACCTTGATGGTTCTACAAAAATGAGCATGTCAATAGAGCCGAACAGGTTTGCCACCATACTTCATGTCTTTTCGCAGGAGATGAGCCTTCTCATCAGCGAATATGGCGGATATATCCTAAAGTATGTCGGCGACGCAGTAATCGGGCTTTTTCCTGCAGAATATGACAGCAAGCAGGCGGTCAAGAACGCAGTAGACTGCGCTAAAGGCATGCGCGAAGTCATCAAGAAATGCATCAACCCGGAGCTGAAAACCCACGGGCTGCCGGAAATCAAGGCAAAAATATCTGTCGACCAGGGAGACGTGCAGGTGGTGCTTTACGGCAAGGGCCTTGAACGGTCCCACATTGACATCGTCGGGTTGAGCATTAGCATGGCTGCCAAGATGCTCCCTCTGGCAAAGACCTGGGAGATAGTTGTAGGCCAATCAGTATATGAAAAACTCGCCGACAGAGAAGGGTTTGATGAGATCAAGGTAGACCATGCGAGATGGACTTTTTTTGACGAAAAGAACGGCGTCAGCTACAAGATTTATTCGCTAAGATAGACGGGAAAGGCGGCGCGTGCCAATCTTCAATCGATCCTATTCGTCAGCGGTGTCCGATACTGCGGTACGTGTCGCTTCGTCTATTCTCCCCGGTCCCTACCGACGTTTTCATTTGACGCCGGGGCCTTTGTCGCCGCAAACTTTTGCAGGGCGCTGCTGATATCCTTGTTCTTGTCCTTCCCATTGTGCTCCGCCTTTGTCCCCCTTTGCGCTGCGATTCGCCTCCCTCTGCATTGCGCCAAATTATCCTCTTGTTTTGGCCATAGCCGGTACCGGCTCGTTATTATTATTCTTCTATTAGTGAATAACAATTGTGAACAGCGAGAGCTGTGATTTGATTTATCCTAGAACGTCATAATTGATGCACATATGGAGATAGATACGGTAGTCGGAATATCGGCAGCCATGCTCACCATGTCCAGCTTTGTCCCCCAGATAATCAGGGCCATAAGAACGCACAGGATGTCAGATGTCTCGGTATATCTTATGCCATTGTTCATTGCAGGGTTTTCTCTCTGGGTCGTTTATGGAATCATGCAAGATGACCTTGTGATCATCGGATCAAACATCACAGGCATCATATTCAACGCCATTCTGCTTTTCCTAAAGGGCAGGTACAAGATGATGCAGCGGACACAGTATTAGCTCAAACGTGGGAGAGGAGGATATCGGTCAGAGCCATCCTTATCGTCGAGATTCCAGTCCTGAAAGGAAAAGCCCCGTTTCCCTTGCCGGTTATAGGATTGACCCATTCGTAGTAGGCAAGCGCGTGTGGTGGATTCTCCCTTGTAAGGACCGAGAGGAGCTTGTTGCATTCGTCGTACCTCTGGAACCTGCTTCTTGCAAGTATCTCTATCCCAGTAATCCACGGCCAAAAGGTATGGTTGTGGTACTGGTTTGGATCCAATATCCAAGGGCCGGTTCTTTGAAGCTCCTTTTCTGTTATCAGCGGCCATGCGCTGTTCAACCATATACGGTCCTTTATGGCCTGCAAAGTCATGGAAGCCCTTTCTTTGATAGTCTCGCGGGGAACCCTGGGCATAACCCTCTTCCCGCCAAGCGATTGTGATTGTTGTTTGATAGAGCTCCCGGAGGTCCTGTCATTATCATCTTCCTCTTCACTTCTTTTAAAACGCGAGCTCAGGCTGTCGTTAAGGGTGTTCTCGGTTATCGAAACAAGATAGAGCGAGACGTCCTGCGTCAGCATTCTTTCTATATTTTCATCGCGTGTTCCATCATACTTGATGTCGATGTAGGCACCATCCTGTTCCGACCACAACTTTTCCTCCACCGCATTCACAGTTCTTTCCGCCATCTTGGCCAGTTTTCCGGCTATATTTTTCTCGCCGATCTCATATAGCAGTGATGAAAGATTACTAGTCGCCAAGATCCAGGAAGCCTGATTGTAGACTATTTTGCCTGCACGCAGTGCAGTATCCATCCAATCCTCGTTATACCCTTGCTCGATAAGGCCATCATTGTCTATGTCTCTGCTAGCTAGGTAGTCAACTGCTTCGAGCATTCTGGGCACGATAAATTCTATCAATTCTACTGGCTTGAAAATTATCCTCTGTCTTGCTTGGCCGGGCATGGACAAATCATCCGTTCCATTGTGCGGATGCGCAGCATACGTATCTCCTGCAGACGATAACGGCTTCGTCGTCGCGGGATCGTGGTAGGAATAGAGACCTGCCTTGAGGTACACGTCCAAAATCCACGAGGTGGTTGAGACCATCAGTGCAGTAGAATCGATGTCAGGATTGCGGGCATAAATCTCTGAGTAGCCCTGGTTATGATATATTGTTGAAGGCAATGCGCCCCTGAACTTTTCTTTCATGCCATTGTCTGCGTGGTTGATCGTAAACTTGAGTTCAGGCGATCCTCTACCGTAGATTATCTTCTCTTCAAGGTTTCGTCCAATCTGATGCGACCAGATAAAGTACAGGGCCCTAAGAACATTGTAAGTATCCCCGGTGAGAAACTGGTCCTTCAGAATGTATGCAGCATCCCTCAGCCATATTGCTTTATAATAGCCGCCAGGATTTACGCCGAGGTGGACATATTCGGAAGTCTTGTCGAGAAACTCGTCTGCTCGTTTGAAAAATAGAGTCCACTCCCTTTGGAAAAATTCATGTGATGAATTCATAGGTCAAACTCAAACGCGTAATTTGCCAACCCGGATCTGCCGTCTTGACACTGTTTGTACTTTAGGATCGTCATCAATTTTATATGTTACTCCACTCTTCAATGCGAAGATCACGATATTGGACCATTATACTTGTTTTATGCATTGTTTGCCATGGATTGATTGTGGTCGCCTCAGCAACAGCCAAAGTCAATAGCTTTCCGGAATACAGATGCAAGTTATGCGGCAAGCGGTACAGGATACTTGGTAACTATCAGAGGCATATGCTTTTGGAGCATGTTCAGGAAGGTCAGCTTTAAAGATAATTACCACAAAGAGCCTTGCGGCCTAGTTAATTTGAATATCTATTGTAGTGATTGTAGCGAAAAATCATCATAGAGGCATGAATGCAATGAAAATTCGTTCATGATCATATCAGTGGAGGTGGAGGAAGTGGCCCGCTGGTGCTGGTAACGATTGATCTGATTGGATACATCTTGGGGTCGAGCTTGCAATATTTAACCAGCACGACTTTGAGCAGTGGATGAATGTTTTGGTAACAGAAAATCTCTGGTTCAATGACGAGGAAACAGCCTTTGCGCAATTAGCTAGGCCGGAGCAGCAAAGTTCTTGAATGACTTGTTATTGATTCAAAATGGGCTCAAATAATGATGAATAAACATGAGCTAGCCAAAGAGCTGCGTGCAAGACAAAGACTAACGCAAGCTGCGAACGAAGCCACAATGAGAAAGGAGTTTGGAGCTACTGATCAGGACATAATGCTATTCAGAAAGAAATTGGCAGAGGCAACGGATGATGAGATCATCGATAGTTACATCAGATGCGCTCATTGCGGTGAGAGACAAATCGATGACAAAGCCACATTGACATATATCATTGAAAATAGCAGAGACTCTAATGACTTTTTAGATAAAGCTCAGGCATTCGCTGAACACAAGGACAGATACTCAAGAATGAAGAAATCGAGTTAGCTATTGCCAGCACAATGATGATAATGCGGCTCGCCGTCATGCACGATACCGAGTGCAATCAACGCATTATACCAGAGTCGGCGATTGATACTCCCCTATCAATTTTGAGATGATCGAGCCATGCGAAGAGGACAGATGTGCCTGAATGCGCGGAAATAAAGTTATGCACTTTCCGAAGCCGCTAGGACGACCCGACATCCCGCCAGAGGACAAGCGGAAGATAAGAGAATTGCTGCAAAAACCTTGGAATCCCTATCGCAGGTGGCACATATCGCCCACTGCAAAGGCCAGACTTGCAAATGAATACGCGTTCAGGCTTCACACGGGATGGTCAAAAAGTAGCAAGATGGTCGAGATATACGCGCATGAGGTGGGCAGAGAAAGCAGCAAGCAAGCCGATTTTGGGGGGCTGCGGTGATATTGCCAAAAGAAGGACAGGGCCATGTCCGACAGATGAAGGTTTGTCAGTAGTGTGGAGAGCCCAACAAGCCAGATGCCAAATTCTGTGTCAAAACTCTGCGCTACGGAATCCCGCCGACTTTTGACGCGTACTTTGAACAAAAAGAAAAAGAACAGGAGCATCAGCAGAGGATAGAGCAGTTGAGTGATACAGTGCCCAACCTTTCAGATTTTGACCCTCGCCTTTTGATTGCCTCAGCCTGCCGGCGGATCCGCAGCCATTGGAGCCTGCAAGACTGAAAGGATAAGCACGATTGACGGGACGGCTGTTGACGTGATCAAGACATTCAAAGTCGCGCGAGTGGACATACGTTTTGTTGCTGCCATGACATCATTGTCAACCATCACAACCTAGTGTCCAAGGAGCGTGTCACATGCGTCTCAAAGGGTTGCAGTCGATCTGGCTCGAGCTTTCTCACCCAGTGTGCAAGTGATCCATCGAAGTATTCTGAATTGTAGCCACGGCCAGCACGTGAGATAAAACACCACAGTAGAGCGCTAGCGTACGTCCGGTTCGGGTCGTGGCAGACCGGTTGGCAATGTCGACCTCAATGTCGTGAAAATCAAGAAACTTATGATCTAGCGGATAGGTTGCCTTATAGACCGCCTCCTTGATGACGAAGAGGAGCTTTGCTCCTAACTGGTTACCAACGATGGCACGCTGCTCGCGCGATGTTGCGACCAGTTTGAGTATGTCTGGCGGCAACGGCACCGCAGGTTCGATATCGATTCCGACCGCATCCAGGTCACGCCGCAACCCTACAGCAGCTACAGCAATTTGATTGTCGTGCGCCATCGAGCCTATGATTCCTGCGGGCCAGATCGGGGTGCCAAATTTGCTCCGGGGGATCGGAAGATCGGCAACGCCCATCGAATTCATCAGCTCACGTGCAACACGCCTTGCCGCCCCACTGGCGCGGCGCCTCTCGATCGCAGGCAAGGAAAACGATTCAACCTCCCCGTGGAGGAGCGCGAGTTCATCACCCTCCGAGATCACACGATGGCCGATCAGCAGGCCAGGCACAGCAAGGGCGTCGATTGTGTGCTGGAGCGAGGAATCGATCGTACCGTCTGAAACTAGAGGTTTAGAACCGCGATCATCTGCCATAGAAGTACCGCCCCACCTCTACAAAGTCGAAAGTGGCATAGATCGACTTTGCAATCGAATTTTCTGGCATATAATGGTGGTAATGGATCGTTCGTCTGTTCACGCCAGGGAATGCTTATTTCGGATGGTAGCGTCGGTGATGTCCTGGGTGCAAACCTCGGTCTGAGCCTCGCGACAGCGCGCCAGCCTAGCCGGATTTCCGCGCCACCCCGTATGAGAATCCAAGGTCTCACCCTTCATTACGTAGGAATCAGCGTCAATCACGACGTCGTCTCCAGTGCTGACGCCATAGTGAACAAATGTCCCCGGGCCGAGCGAGCACCTGTTGCCGAGCCGGATGTAGTCTGATTTAAAAACGCCTTCCTCGAGCGAGTGTCCCTGCAATATACAGCCCTCGTTCAGATTGGCGTAGTCGCCGACCTCAGTAAGCGAGCGTTCCTGGATGACCGCGCCGTCATCGAACAGCTTGGCACCGACCCTCACGCCCATGGCGCGGAGTAGCATGCCTCGGAACGGGGTGCCAGCGAACATGATCAAGACAAAGAGGGGATTTAACTTCCAGTACCTCTCATGCAACCAGAAATAAGGATCATAAATCGAGACGAGCCGGGGCTGGAGTCGCTTGAAGCGAAGGATCGCACGCTCGAGCGCAATGAAGAATGCTATGTTGAAGGCGATACTCGCCACGATGGCTGCGAATAATCCCAAGATGCCAAAAGGAGTGTAGCTCCCGACTGCTTGCCACATCAGGATCACGAAGGAAGTAAACGCCACCCACCGGCTGACTAGGAAGATCAAGGCCGTGCCGAGATTGTACACGTTCTTCTGGCGCAGTCGGGCGCGGCGAGTCTGCTCGTCGAACGACTTGATGATATCACGATCGCTTTTGACCATGCGCGGAATCTCGAAGGTAGGCGAGCCAAGCAGCCCAGTGTTCTCGCGCACCGGGCCGTCGATAGGGACCATGACCTTGGTGCCCAGCAGGACGTTGTTTCCTGTGCGACCATTTGGAGGATAGGAAATTGCGCTGCCCAAATAGTTGTTCTGCCCGATCTTCGATTCTTCAAGCCGGAACGACGTCGCCGACATCTGTATGTTGATCATCGACACCCCGTCGGAAACCATCGTGCCGCTGCCGATATTGCAGAGAAAAGGGTTGTCGTGAAACTGTTCGTTGCCCATGTTCGAACCGGTCTGATAGACCTTGTTCAGGTTCCAGCCCAGGTATTGCATGTACCCCACTATGGCTGATGAGTCGCCGAACAGAGTGCAGAAGAACTCCGAGTTGCTGACGCCCCGGATGATGCTTTGCAGCAGGTAATGGAAGCCGAAATTGGCATAGGTCACACCGGGCCGCAGCGCCATCATGCAGAGACGTGGGATGATATACATGGCCGCCAGCCAGAGGCCAAGCGCGCCAAAGAACGCCGCTGCCGAAAGGGCGAGCAGCAAGGGAATAGACACGGAAGAGATCGCTGGACAATACAGAGAGGTCATAGGAGACGGACAATACCAATACCAGACGGAGTAGCTGAGGAACATAACCGCAGGTACGACGATCAGGAGCAGTGTCCCGAGGATGAGTGACACATATAGGGCACCTCGGGGCGCAACGCCGTTCCTGCCATCGATCGGGCAATAGTTGGTAGACGTCTCAATAGCCGGCGAGCCATGGTAGCGCTTGTCATCCGGCACGCACTGGCCGCTATGCAGCGACGAGGCATGACCGAGCTGCGTGTTATCGCCCATTGTAGTGCTGATGTCGAGCACGCTCGCTTCACCGACGAACGCGTTGCTGCCGATCGCCACCGGGCCCGTATGGATGAAGTTTGATTGCGCGCGGTAGCCTAGCAGGATGGTGTTTCTGCGGACAATGGTGTTGTCACCGATCGTCACAAGGTCGGTACAGACCGGCGCGGCCCGCCAGTTCAGGATTACATTGCGGCCGATTTTCGCGCCCATCATGCGCAGATAGATATTGTAGAGTGGTGTACCGATAAAGACAGCTGCTGGCGATGTGCGCATCATGAACTTGACGGCCCAGAAGCGGAAATATGAAAGGCTCCAGATAGGAAATGATTGTGTCTTGAAGCGGCCAATCAACAGCCATTTAGCCGCGACGGGAATTGCTAACAGTACCGCAAGCTCTCCTGCCCCGAAGGCCACACTGCGCGCGTAAAGCTCCACCGGGCTGTTAGAATCAAGAGCCCACAGGGCTCCGCCCCAGAAGATCCAGAGGTTGAACAGCAGATATGCCCCCAAAAATCCGATCTGCAGAGCACCGCATGAAACGTATGACATAGTCGACGGAGTGTGGAATGGTTCCGGCCTGGTTGTAACTACAGATCTGCCGATAGACGACGAATCGAGATGGCGTGCAAGCTTGGCGATCGTTGGATTCATGTAGATGTCGCGCATCGAAACGTTCGACATGCCCGGATTCTTGCGAATTGCCGCGCAGACGCGTGCCATCAATAGCGAGTTAGCACCGAGATCATCAAAGAAGTGCGCCTCTGTCGAGACACGCTCGGCGCGAATAACCCCGGTAAGCGCGTCATGCAGAATGCGCTCACGGTCGGTTTTCGGTGGAACATATCTCTGCGAAGCGACAGAAACACGCCGCAACTGCTCCGGCTTTGGCAGCCTCTTGTAGTCAGTTTTGTTGCTCAGCGTCATTGGTATTGCGTCGACCCGTTCGAGGAAGGCAGGCACCATGTAAGCGGGAAGCTTGCTGCGCAGCGCCTGCGAAATCTCCCTAGGTAGCAGCTCGGTGACTCCCTGCTTGAGCGCATAATAGGCGACCATTTCGACGACACCCCCCTCGGCCTCGAATGTTGTCACGGCGGCCTGCGCGATCTGAGGCAGGCTGAGTAGCACTGCTTCGATTTCTTTGAGCTCGATGCGATAGCCGCGGATCTTCACCTGAGTGTCGATCCTGCCGCGGTACTCGGTCTCACCGTTCTCTAGGATACGACCAAGGTCTCCGGTGCGATAGATTCGGCCGGAAGGATTGTTCTCGATATGTAGGAAATCAGGAATGAACTTCTTCTTCGTCAAGTCATCGCGATTGATGTAACCAAGCGCTAGTCCAATGCCCGCGATACAGATTTCACCGAGCTCGCCAATCGGAACGGTCCTTTCTTCTTGAGGATCTAGGATGACAACATTATAGGTCGGTAGCGGTACGCCTATCGTGACCGGCTTGTCTGGCAGCAACTCGGTCATTGTCGCCGTGACAGTCGTCTCGGTGGGACCGTAAGTATTGAGAATGCGGCGACCCGGGCGATACCATTGGGCTACGAGATTTTGCGGGCAAGCCTCGCCGCCGACCAGGAGGATCCGCAGGTCGGGCACATCCTGTTCGATGGTGGCGAGTAGCGTCGGACTACAAGCCATCACGGTCACGCGGCGTTCCCGCAGAAAGTCTGCAAGCTCGTCACCCATCAAGGTCGTGTCGGCTGGGCCCGGAACGAGTGTTGCACCAGCCATCAGTGGTACCCAAATCTCCTCAACCGAGAAATCAAACGCGATCGTCATGCCCTGATAGACGCGATCGCCTGGCGCATAGCCATAAAGCTCACTGGCTATACGCACAAAATTGCAAATGCTTGCGTGTCCGATAGCGACACCTTTGGGATTGCCGGTGGTGCCTGATGTATAAATGATGTAGCATAGCGGCTCTGTTGGCTGCGCAATGTCAGTCAATGGATCTGCTGCCTGTGAATCGATTGTCGGCCGCTCCAAATCAAGAAATATTTTGTCAACTTCCTGCTGGAGGCCGGAGAGGCGCTCGGCGAAATTCGACATCGATATGATGGCAGAAACGTTGGCATCTCTCAAGATGAAACTGATGCGTTCATTCGGAAAGCCTGCGTCAAGCGGCACATATGCCGCATTGACTT
>DASVCY010000116.1:0-6381 GCA_036381375.1 Nitrososphaera sp.
TCCTGCAAACTTTCTCCTAAAGTGTCCAGACGGCCTCTTTGACAGGAGCTCTATGAACCACGCCTCGTGCTCCACTTCCTCCTGCATGATCCTCTGAGCAATGTCATAGGTCCTCGGATCCTTGCCGGCGGTCATGTCGCACACCTCTCCCCACGAGCGGATGGCGCACTGCTCTGCTTCCAAGAGTACTTTAATGATTGAGTTGATGTCCTCCCAGTTATCTGGCAAGAATGCATCTGGGCAGCCGGCCTGGTCGGCAAACTTTCTGATGTCCCTTGGAAGTGCTCCGCCCAGTTCGTACAGGCGCGGAACCATTGCCTCAAAGTGGTTCCTGTCTTCTATTCTGGCATCCTCAACTATCTCCTTTATCCCTTCTCCCTCAAGCCCAGTGCAGTGCATCCTCAGGATTGTGTAGTAATAGTATGTCGTAAACTCGGCCCCTACTCCAGCGGTTATCAGCTTGATCAGCTTGTCAACGTCCACGCCGTTCTTCTTCAGTACTTCTATCGCAACAACGTTTGGATGTGGCTTTGATGTTTTGGCATAATCTATGTCAGACATTGCAATAGTGATAATAAGCGAAATAATTTAAAGTATCGGTCTTATATGCCTGTCTAGCTCGAGTGGAGCAATTGGCAAGAGCCGTGCTATCTGCTATTTTTCCCTCCTTTCTCTCTTTATATATACAAAATATCTTGAGTTAATACTGGGTATGGGAAGCAAAGAAACCTCACACTCTACGCTAGACCAAAAATTTGCCCATCCGAAAGTTCTTCCCTCTGTTTCGCCAATGAATTAAAGGACGGCACTGGGACCAGCATACTATTACACCTTCAGCGATTCTGCGATGATATTTCGACGGGGTTCATGATAATGACCTATGATGGCAGTGGTAGTCCAGCAGGAAACGCAGGCTGTTGAACGGGAGAACAGCAAGTAGATGTGTATGGAATCCGCATAAAATTGCGACCTATCAATTCCCTAGAGTACGTTCCACCGGCTTGAATCTTTGATTGTAACCATAACCTCAAGTTTCAGGGACATCCCCCTAGCTTTTTTGATCTACTGCTAAGACGCGAGGAGAGGTAGTTCACATTTTCACTCATCAACAGGAATTGTCAACACTGCAAGATTTCTCATCATTGAGAGAGATATTGGGATATACCATTTGATAGATAGTGCAATTCATCGTTTGCACTGTAGACGTATTATTATAATTACTGGAAGCTCCACGTTGATATGGACACAAACACGTTCCCACTCCCGTCTCGACACAGCATGGGCGGCCGTTGTCCTCCCTCTTCATCGGGACGGGTACCGTAATATCAACGACAACTGCAATCGGCCCATGCTGTGTCAAATCTTCTCGCTTGCCCTGCATACATCAAAAGGTGGCAACGATGTTACTTCCAACTTTGCCCGTTCTTGTTTGACAACATATGCAGAAATTCGCGTTCAAAGCAGGTCTGGTGAAAATCTGCAATTGTTTCATAGATGCCAAACCATGAAGCAGACATCAGCTTCAAGTATTTTGTCTTGTCTTCAATTGTTCCTCCACAAATATAACAACGGGATGATCTACCCATGAGGGGGGAGAACAGAAAACCCGCGGTCACATTAAAAGAACGAGTATACACTGCAATCAAGGCTTATCAGATGATGATATCTTGATACAAAAACCGATACCGCTGCGCCCTCTGTTATGGTTGTTATAATGGTAGTTTATGAATGAGAGAAAATGATTCCTCGAGCCTGTTTTGCTCTTGAATACATCTTCCGCTTGAGCTCACAGGGCGTTTCCTTGAGAGCTAAAGCTTATTCGATAGGCTCCTAGCTTGTTGCTGGTGAGATACACATATGCATATATACTACAACAACTGTGGTGCCACTTACAAAAGTTGTGGTAGATATAATCTCACACAAGCTTTTGAGAACACAAGAAATCTATAAACCAAAATGGAGAAATTGCATGTGAGAATGAAATTTTAAATATCATAAAGTCGTTAAGTATACTTGTCTAGTTATACACTTGGACGATCATTTCGCTGTGGATGCGACTGCACCCTTGCCAGAAGGCAAGACTGCGCGTATTCCAACAGCTCCTCAAAAAAAGACCTATGCGTCTTTTAACTCTATCACCAGCGAGGGCCTCAAAGCAGGCAAGCGGATAGCGAAGATATCTGTCCTCACTCTTTTGGCAATAGGCGTTGTTGAGCTTGCCATAGGCCAAATAAGTGGCAGTATCGTGGCAACAGCTGATGGTATAGACTCGATATCAGACGCGTTGATCTCATTGATCGTATTTGTCGGGCTGCATTTTGCGGCTCGTCCTGCCAGCGCCAAGTTTCCTTTTGGCTATTACAAAGTAGAGAGTTTTGCGGCACTCTTGTGTGCAATAGGAATGGTTGCGATAGGCTCGTTCATATTCTATCACTCGTACAACTCTCTGCTAAACCCGCATGAAATTGAACGGCCCGTAATTACGATGGTGGTTCTTCTATCGGCAGGTGCCGTCTCGCTGCATAGAGCGTTCCAGATGCGAAAGATAGCCAACAAGTACCAGCTTCTTTCGCTCAAGACGGATGCCAAAAATTCGATTAAAGATGGCTCGGCTTCAATAATCGGTTTTCTCAGCGTCCTCATTGCCACACAGTTTGGATTCCTTCAAATGGATGCGATCGGTGGAATGATAATTGCAGGATACATATTCTCTGTTGCATACATATCACTGAAGCAATCGTCCCTCATACTGGTAGATGCATGGCACAATCCCCAACTCGTAGATGTAATCAAGAACATGATAGAGGGCAAATTCAAATCTGAATCGTCGCTCCGAGTCCGGTCGGTATTTCTGAGGCCGGCCGGGATGGTGGTCCATGCCGAGGTCCACATCGAGGTTGACGGCGGCAGGAGGCTAGCAGACATTGAGTTGCTATCTTCCCAGATTCAAAACTTTGTCCGATCGAAGTTCAATTCAATCGAGCGGATATCTGTGATTCCACACTCATCGTAAGTTTCAATATCTGGCAGTCAGCAGTAAAGATATTTTTTTGCCGCTTGTATTTTCTATTCGCTGGCTTTCCTACCTTTTTCTCCCAGAACACTTTTTGCGTGATGCAATCCCTCTTGTCATGCATCATGTAGCCCGAAGGCAGCTCTGGCAAATCCGGCAAGGCCCTAGACCGCCCATGGGTTGTTGTCAAAGGTTGTCATGCAGACCCTTAATGCCCCACTCTTGGAGCGATAAAGAATTCTGTCTTTACTCCGTTTGGAAGTTCAAGTGACATTTTCAGAGGCTTTTACAGAATATTCTGTTGTTACGGTCTGGCAAGATGCGCCAACTGCTTTTTGATTCTTAATAGATAGCGTATGAGAAGCCAATAAACTGTATAATTGAATAAATCTACGCCCACTATCCGTCATCAGATAAAAAAGGAAGTTAGAAGGCATTGTTGACCGCTGTTATAGCAGCCGTCTTCAATACCTCTAGTTCTAGCTCTTGGGTGCCGGTTGTGCATCGTTTCTTTAGGAGATAGACTGTAGCGACGATTGCTGCCGCACAGGCTACTTTGATTATTGCCTCCACCCTGTAAAATTATAGCTGAATCTTTGCCGCTGTCCTAGGGAATGTCCTAAAATACAAGCTCCTTGCGCGTGCATCGCTAATCGTCGAAATCTAATAGCGAACAAACGTACAAATGCTTGGTAACCTACACAATTTTGTTCGGTTGTTCGTTTGTTGCAATGTTTGTTATATCATTGTAGGTTTTCAAGCCTCTAGAAGAGGACTTGAAAACTGAAAAATATTGAAAATGCATGGTGGACAGAGGGACAGACGGACAAAATATGCATACATGGAGGTCGTCCAAGAATCTGGGTATTGACTGACTGACCGACTCAAATATCATTCTAGCAGGGCAATCTTTAAACTCTGACAGACGTTCTTTGTGGCTTGGAAAAAGAAAAGAGGCGGGCAAACATACCCAAAATAATCGATATTTTTGTTGACGAGCCAGGTGACCTTGGTTTCACTGATAATGCTTCAAAGTATTTTATAATAGGCTATGTAGTTGGAAATTGTCCGTTCAGGGTACGGGTAGAAGTAAGACGTTTGCTCAAGAAACTAAATGTCCGTAATCATTGCAAAATAAGCGAGTTCAAGTTTAGCAATGACAGCGACATAGTACGCCACAAATTTCTGAATCTGATTAAAGGGTCTTGAAATCGAAGCAGGCAGGGTAGTGATCAAGAAGACAGCTGTTGCATCACACTTGCGTCAGAACAAGAAGATACTCTATAATTTTGTCATTGCAGAATATATAATGAGGGATGTGATGACCAGTTACAGCGATGCATACCAGATCAATCTACATTTGGATTTGAGCATGTCGAAAAGTTCCAGGGAAGCATTTGACAGGTACTTTGCGGAAAGGGTTTCATGGAAGAACTGCATTATGGGAATTGATCATTATATGACAAACAAGGTGTCACATGACTATTCCCATCAAGAGCCTTGTTTGCAAATTGCTGACTATATTGCAGGGTCTTCGTTTTAGCTTTTTGAACGGCAAAAAAGTATGTACTTTGAGCTGGTGAAGGAAAAAGTTGTTCATACGCATAGCTGGGGAATTTGAAATGATGGTGAACCTCGCCTTACCATTCCCATCCCGTTTCCACGGGCATCGTAATCTAGAGGCGAGACCCCAAGCAATGCTTGGGCGTTAGTCACCTAACGTCTATCTGGATAGACGAATATAAGGACATTATTCCAGAGCAAGGATGTCTGTTCTGCAAGACGGAACAGTTCCTTCTCCTGTTGTGCGGTAGGCTTGAGAAGTGCAACGTCCGTTCTGAGCATACGCGCATTCCCGCGATATTTTTGCAGTTACTAAAATACCTGATGGTGCTGGGGGCTTTGTTATCCCAGCGGCTGAAGCACATGGGGGCTTGCGCTCGGGGATTATTGGTCATCATCGCTCTTGAGATCTGCCATTGATTCATTTGAAATTGGCTTTTTGGGAGACATCAGGCCAAATCGGGACAAAATGGTCTTACCGTAAACCAGCGCATATTGCGCATATTGTGTGCCAAAATTGCACAGACTCCTGCAGATCCTGCACCTTTGGATGGCATTATATCCAGTAGCGATTCATTACGGGGTGATGGTACTCATTGAAAATGGTCGGAATCGGGGCGAGGCTCTAGCGGGAAATAATGCGGATGCAGGCAGCAATGGCTCTCCTGTACTTCATATTCGAAACGTTTCAAAGTCGTTTCACTTCAACAATGTGTCCCGAACGACGAGCAGCGGGGCAGCAGGCACGTCATTAATCTTGGAACATAAAGTTCTTGATGACATCGACCTGAAAATCCAGGAAGGAGAATTTGTAACCATTGTCGGCGCTTCAGGCTGCGGTAAATCCACATTACTCAATATTGTCGCCGGCCTTGACCGGCCAGATTCTGGCAGTGTACTGGTAAGAGGATCTGGCAACATATCCTCCACAAAAAGGATAATGATTTTTCAAGAAGGCGCGCTTTTTCCCTGGTTGAGTGTCAGAGAAAACGTCGAGTTTGGTCTGAAGATTACAAGAGTTCCACAAGAACAAAGGCGCAAGATCGCCGACAAGTATATCGAATTAGTTGGATTGACCCGCTTTGCAGAATCGTTTGTCCACCAGCTATCTGGAGGGATGAAGCAGAGAGTCGCAATAGCTCGTGCCCTAGCATTGGAGCCAGAGGTATTACTATTGGATGAGCCTTTTGCTGCGCTTGACGTTCAGACAAGGGATCTGCTTCATGAGGAGTTGGTAGGCATCCACAAGACAACGCGCAAGACGATCTTGTTCGTGACTCACAATATCAGCGAAGCGATCTTGCTTGGAGATAGAGTAATAGTCCTATCACCAGTCCTGAAGAATATCCGCAAGACATTCAGGATAGATTTGCCCCGGCCAAGAGATCCAGAAACGCCTGAACTGTATGAAATAAAAAGACAAATCCTGGCAGAGCTTGAAGGCGATTTGCAAAATGCAAGAAGAGCTGAATGATACTCAAGCAGCTTCTCAAAGCAGCCGCGACTGGAACTCGATTGAATTGGTGGATATGTCGCTGATGGCCTGAAGAAAGAGCAAGGTCGGTGTGGAGAATGAACCAGCATTCAGAGCGGCAACACATTTGGACTATTGCGTAGAGCAGTTATCAGAAGCTGGCTGCTTGCAGATATAGATTGGCAGAAGCTGCGAATATGCTAAATAATACCCAGAGTACAGTCTTACTGTGATATTGCGGGCACCTATTCCGGATCTCCCCAAGCTTCGATGTACTACGTGCGGTATTGTAAAAGAAAAGCCGGACATGAATGATGATCTAACCTTTGAT
>DASVCY010000117.1:0-23469 GCA_036381375.1 Nitrososphaera sp.
CCTATTACAATAGGAACCGTGCGCCTTCCTGCTGCCCTGTCTCCTGCCACATCTCCAAGATCGTTCAGCGTTGACGAGATGAATATCATGATGGCAAGCATTGAAAGACCATGGGCGAGAATGACTGGATTATTCATCACCATATCTGTGCCGTAGCTCGTTGCACCTAGAAGCGCGCATAGGCAATAGTAGATGGCAATTGTGATTGTCTTGATAAGGAACCTCTTCATGAGCGCAATCTTGGGCGCGGAATACATTATGCCTATTATCAGCATCGCCGAAACGATGAGACCTGCAGTGGGGTTGAATGTGATGATGGAAAGGATCAGGGCTGTCGCGTTAGTTGCAATGATAAAAGTCCAAGCCTGTCTCTTCGATACTAAACCAGAAGGTATGGGCCTCTTTTTCCCATTAGCCCTATCGAGGTCAGAGTCGACAAGATCATTCAGTACAAACATGCCCACTGTTATCAGAAAAGAAATCACGGGCAGCGGCAAAGTCTTTTGGACAATCGATAGGATGTCGGTTTCAGCCGATATTACGGACAACATGCCCGGTATAAAGAAAAGCCCGGTGACAGTCGCCAAGGAATAGAGTATTCCCCACCTCTTGCGTGATTGGAAGAGGATCCATTGCGAGCGAACAAATGAAGCCTCCTGACTTTTTGTCGATTGTATCTGTTTGCCATTTGTGGTTAAAGTCATCATATTGCGAGGAGAGAAGAAGATCTCTCCCTTTTCTTGCTACGGTATCTGGTGGCGGTAACTTTTAGCAAAAATTGACTCGTGTCGCTCTATATGTAGGTTATATTGCTTTCATCTGTCACTAATGATGATATTTTTGTTTGCTATCTTTTATACTTGAAAGAATTTGGGGCGTAGTGGCATCGCTCGCCAGCATGTTGTAGTAGTCGATGAATCTCTTGGCCAAGTACGGATCGTCGTAGTGAGATATTGCCAACGTAAACTGTTCTGGGTTGGTGTAGTTGGTGGTTTCGTAGCATACAGTTGTGCCATCGACCACCATGAAGCTTGCTGTGACAAGTTTCCTCCTGAGGTCAAGTCTTCCAGATTTTAGTATCTTGTCTACCACTTCAAAAGTCTCTCTGTTGGGTGGTGTTCTAAGTACAGCATTGATCCTGTTCTCGACGCTTATCTGATCTGCCAAGCTGTCCAGAAGGTGCATCTTGACGCCGTCTGCGATCTTCTTGAACATGACTTTCGAGAAATGCGGATCATGGTATCTGCTTGCCATGTACACTTCGTACTGTGCACTTTCCATAAGCTTTGTTACTTCGACAACAAGACGGTTGTAATCCTTGATTACAGAGAATCCTGAAAGGTGGGTGCCATTAACGATGCTTCTCAAGCTGGTGCTCTTGATTATCTCATCAATTACCTTTTCTTTCTGTTGTAGCGGGAAGTCGTCTCTTGATTTTAGGAGGTCAACTGCCTTCAGATTCCAATAGTTGGAAAGAATTTCTTCAAGAGTCTTGATGTGTCCGTTGTACAAGAGCGAACCAAAAGTTGTTGTCCTGTACGTAGAGTTACGCTTCTCGACAAGGCCCGCATCCCTCAGGCGCTTCAGCCTAACATAGAACTGTTTCTTACTCAAGCTGCCCACATAACTTGTGCCGGACGCCTTAAAACCAGCATATGCCATTTTCAATATGTTAACTGAATGCCTGTCTGCAAGGATGGAGAAAACCTGCTCCATGGTTGCGGGTTCTGGCATATTAAAGACACGTATCCATGCGGAGTATTTAAGTTTTAACAAAGTTCCCAAAAAAGGGACTATAATCTAGACAAATGACGAAAACAAGGACGATAATTCGCAGATTACTCGAAACGGTAAAGTGAGCCCAGATTGAAATCGGACTCGTGCAGGTGCGAGGAACAGAAGAAGATACTCCGCCGCAATCTAGCTTGGCGATATAAAAGATGACTGATGACTATATTCTGGGCAACCTCGACAGCGAAATAGCTAGGTTGGAAATCCAGTCTGCATTCTTTGAACCCATTACCCGGCGGACTCTTGTTCGAGCAGGAATAAAAGAAGGAATGAGATGCCTTGACGTCGGATGCGGTGCTGGCACTGTAACGCAATTAATGGCCGGGATGGTCGGAAAGAGTGGCCATGTGACAGGCACGGATCTTGATGAAAGGTATCTCGCCTACTGCAGAGGCAAGAGTCTCGTTAATGCAAGCTTTGTCAGCGACAATATTTGTAACAGCAGCCTTGTTGAAAATGGTAATAACGATTTTGACATCATCTACTCCAGATTCATGTTCGTTCATCTAAAAGATGCAAAGAAGGCCGTCCAGTCAATGAAGCATCTTGTAAAAAAAGGAGGCACTGTAGTGATAGAAGAACTGGACCACGCGCCGGATTCTTGGTTATGCCATCCTGAAAACCAGAGTGTACGTATCCTCCAAGAAATTTACGTAAAGCTGGTGCAGAAGGCTGGAGGAGATCCATTTGCTGGCAGGAAAATATACTGCTTTCTCTTGGAAGAATCCTTTGAGACGAGCGTAGAGTGTAATTCTCAGTGCCTCATGATGGGACACGAACCATACAATACGCTCGGTTGGCGCATTGCTGAAAGCCTAAAGTCTCAGATCCTGTCCTACGGGCTTTTGAGTGAGCAGGAATTTTCAAAAATGTACGACGATCTGAAAAAGCTCTCTCTGGATCCCAAGAGCTTTGTCACTTATGCGCGGTTTTTCAGCGTCATTGGGCGTAGAAATAGTTGAACACGCAAATTATTGCTGGGAGCTTGATGATCTAGGTGCCCTCCTATGACACCGCAAACCTTCAGGTCTCAGAGGAATTTTTCAAACTGCTTCGTACGGAGAACAAAGAAATCAGGATTCTTGACTGCAATCACTGGTTCTATGATGCGATATTTTTCAGCCAGACATCAGAATATTCAGAGCAAGATAGGCTGCAAGTCATATCTTCAATAGTCGAATGGCTCAAGAAATTCTAGACTCTAAAGGTTCAACATAGCCATATATAGAATATATAGAAACTGTTTTTTAACTCGTGGCGTTCAGGGCATTTTGTGACAACCGCTACATTTGCTTCTGGTTCTTCTCAGGTTGTTCGCATCTCTCCGATTTCTGATCAAATCAAGCGCCTTGGGGTGATATCTTGTGATGTATGTGAAGTAGGCAAGGCCTCTTTTGATGTGTTTATTGATGGCATCATCAGCGACGTGACAATGCTGAAAAGATGCTGCGACAACTGCGTCAAGTCCTTCAGCCAGTAATAATAGCTCTTATTATCAGCATACTGGCTGCAGCCAGCGCCGCGCTGGCAGGTATTGTGATAATCCAAGCGTAGACAATTCTCTTGCCAAGGCCCCAGCGAACAGCTGACAGCCTTTTTGTCGAGCCGGCGCCCATGATCGCGCCTGAAATTGCATGTGTGGTGCTTACGGGGATCCCCATCCACGCCATAGTGGTCAGGATTGCACCTCCGCCAGTCTCGGCACAGAATCCCTGATATGGCCTCAAGTTAGTTAGCTTGAATGCCATGGTCTTGACGATCCTCCAGCCGCCAAGGAACGTGCCAAGTGCTATCGAAACAGCAGACCCGATTATGACCCACACAGGTACTACAAACGTCTCCGAGTGGAGCATGCCTCCTGCAATGAGGAGTGCAGTGATAATACCCATGGTCTTCTGTCCGTCGTTGGCTCCGTGAGTGAGCGAGAAAAATGCCGACGAAAGGACCTGCAGCCTGCCAAACACCCTGTTCACCTTCCCCGGCACCGACCTGCCAAGGAAGAACATTATCGCGAGCGCAAAGGCCGCCGCTATCGCAAAACCGACAGCAGGCGATACTACCATAAACACCAGAACGCGTTCGATGCCGTCAATAACAACTGCTTCAAATCCACCGACTATAATGGCCGATCCGACGAGGCCGCCAATGAGTGCATGGCTGCTTGACGATGGAAGGCCAAACCACCAGGTAATGAGGTCCCACGATATTGCTCCGATAAGCCCGGCAAGGATCACGTAGACGGTCGAAAATTCAGGTTGGATTATGCCTTTGCCGACAGTCGCCGCCACAGCCGTCCCGAACACAAAGGGACCTACAAAATTTGCACCTGCTGCAAGGCTTACTGCATGGAGTGGCTTGAGAACCCTCGTGCCGACGACCGTGGCTATCGAGTTTGCGGCATCATGGAATCCATTTACAAAGTCGAAAAACAGCGCGGCCGCTATTGTCCCGTAAACCACAAATATTATTTCTTCCGCCACATCGATCAACCATACTTTAGCGCGATGTCCTCGAAAACGTCAGCTACATCAGCGCACCTGTCAAGTGCGCCTTCAAGAGTCTCGTAGATTTCTTTTAGCTTGATTATCTCGATAGGGTTGTTTGTTTCAAAAAGTTCTGCAATTGCGGTTCTGTAGATAGTATCGGCTTGGTGCTCGTATTTGCTAATATTGCGGCAGCGATCTATCAGGTCAGCTGCATTCTTGAACCCCCGTAGCCGGCCCATCAGCAAGTGTATTTCCTGTGATGCGGAGAGGAGGAGCTTGGCCAGCTCGAGCATATAAGAGGTGGGCTCTTTTATTTTGAACAAAACGAATCTCTCCGCAGTCCCGTCGATGTAATCCAGAATCTCGTCCACCGCTCCGGTCAATTTTGAGATATCTTCGCGATCAAGAGGAGTTACAAAGGTCCTGTCAAGAACCGTATAAAGATCGTGAGTTATCTTGTCACCTTCATGCTCCAAATCTTTTATCTTTGCCTTGCGATCGTTGATGTTGTCAAAGTTCGATATCAGTTCTAAAAGCGCGCTGGTCCCCTTGAGCAGGTTGGCGCTCTGCAGTTCCAGTTTGTCAATTATTTCCTTATCGTTAGCACGCACCCAAGAAAGAAAACCAGCCTTCATACATCAGAGAGTCGAAGCTGGGTGAATATATGATATGCTATCATATACTATATGATCTATATTGATTGCCCCATCAGATTGGGATAGTGACCCGTTCAATCAGACTCGGGTGTTTTTCCTTGTAATGCCTGATAAGCTCCTTGATTGAGCCGAAGGTCAGCGTACAGCTATCGCAAACATAAAGCTTGGCTTCGGTCACGTGGCAAACCACCATATGGGATTGGGAGGAATATCGTCATGCCTTGGCTGCTGTTTTGGTACTGTGGGCTTTGCTTCATTTTTTTCTTGCCTGCAATGTTTTTCAAACTCGTCAAGGTCAGTGAATGATGCCATGCACTTGCTGCACACGAGAAAGCTCGTCCTTGATCCTGCGACGATGGATACAAGCGGTTTTTTGCTCACCCTGATTACTCTATCTAGAGGAAGAGTTATTGATATAATCCCGCCGTCCTCCCAGCTCTTGAAATGTCTTTCAAATGATTCATAGACAGAAAGGGAAAAGCATGCAACGGGATCATCTTCAAAGTCGCATGATTTCTTCATGCTGATGTATTCTCTATGTAGTTTCTGCAGCCAGCGATCTACAATCTCTGGATGCTCTGACAGGATCGATTGGACGATTTCGGGGGTATAGACTGCAATTTTGGTTTCGAGCATGTCATTTGGAACCAAGGTGTACCCCTTTAGTTTCAGGCCGAGGGAGTCGTCCTCAAAAATACTCGTCATAGTGTATTATTGTTCTACAAATTATTAAGGTTATCTCTATAAAATATCAAGCTTTCATATGATATCATAAACAAGCGGAATTTTTCTTACATTTGATATTGCATTATTATAATTCCTACATCCATACATGACAGCCACCCAGAAGCTTTTTACAGAAAGCTAATAACAAAATCATTAATCTTTTCGATATTGGCACTCGAGGAAATCGATCCAGATATCCGAGGCATGCTTCTTCCCGGCGAGCAGGTCATCTTCATAGCTTCACAATCAAAAGTTGCCCCGGGCGGTTCGCTTTCTCCAGATAGCATTTACATCACTAACATGCGCGTCCTTTTCAAGGGCTCTCGCTGGTTCGGTCTAAGCGCTGAAATTCTGGATATCAGCTACAAGGACATATCCACAATCAAGCTCAGGCGTGGCATTTTCACTACCGAGCTTTACTTCAAGCTATATTTTTCAAATTACAAGATCAAGCTTCCTGCGCTCGAAAAGAGGGCTGCCCAGAGGGTTAGCCAATTAATACAGAGGGGGATAAGGGGCGAGCTTCCAGGTCAGAGCCACTTGGCAGTGGCGCCTGAAATGCAGGTAACCGAAAAAGAAACAGCAGCAGCTGCTACCACCCCTCAGCACATTGAAGAGGAAGAAAGCAAGCCGGCGATTGCTCCACCTCCGCCCCCGCCGCCTCCTGCCATTAACGCAACATCCTGCCGCTATTGCAACTATATCATGCAGCAGGTCGCCAAGTTCTGCCCTGAATGCGGCAAGAGCGTCAAGATTGAAACAAATATCTTGAAAGTCTGTCCTGGCTGCGACGCGGTCACTTCTGACGACGCGGTCTTCTGCAGCACCTGCCACCAGAAATTTCCGGACAACTTTTTGTAATAATAGAGGAATGCTCCAGAAATTTTAAGAGAACGAGTCGTAGGCATAATTCTGCTTTGGGAGCAATACTGGCAGCTGTACTCGTTGGCATTCTGGTCCTGGCCATATTGGGGCTTGGTTGGCAGACATTCTTTTCAGGAATTGCAAGGGGCGCACAGAATGTAGTGGACAACCCAGTAGTTGATGGTGCCAAGGAATACTTGGGAAACTTTACAATGGACACCTCTAAAAATGGAAACTGAGCACTAGAATTTTATGCTCGGCCGCATCTAGTATCATGACGCATGAACTATCAGGATCTATGCAAGGCGGTATCAGATCTGCATGATAGCGTCGAAGTTGCCATGGTGTTGTCAGAGGGCAAACTGGCCGCATCTCACCTGAAATCGGGTGGCCCAGTGCCAGACGAAGACGAGTTCCGCCACATGATTTCACAAATTGAAATGATAGTCCAAGCCACAAAGGCCAACGAGGACAAGTTTGGCGAGCTAGGATTTATCATGATCCACTACAAGCATATCGATGGGTTTTTCTTCCCGCTGAGCGACCGCGACACCCTTATAGTGGGTGTGGTGCAGCCCTACGAGCACGACGCCCTCACAGGCAAGATTTTGACGCTTTTGGTTCGAAAAAAGTGATCAAGTGGGCAGGGGGTGATTTGAACACCCGACCACCTCGATGTCAACGAGGTATCATAACCGAGCTAGACCACCTGCCCGCGTAGTGGGAATTTTTTCCTGCCCAAATATATGTTGTAGATTCTGCCTTCTGAGTGGAACGGCACCCGACCTTTGTCCTAAGAGTTAGTTATTATATGTCGTGCGCCCGGCGTACATCGTCAAGGCCAGAGGAAAAGATCGCCTTTTCCGCTATTACAAGAAAATCCTGCTGCGCATGCCAAACGAGGTTCTTGTAGCATTATAGGATAATAACATGATGCTCACGGAATACTAGTCTGTCGACACCAGCACAAACCTACACTAGCTGCGCAGATAAGGTTAAGAGTCACCCGGAGAATTTTGTCCTAACATTTGGATAGCGAGTCCTTTCAGGTTATTCAAGGAGACGCCTACCAAATCATAAAAGAGCACCATCAGTTACTGCCAAATGGCAAATTTCGTGCGGTTATTACTTCTCCGCCGTATTATGGCCACCGGCACTACGGCAACAACGAACGCGAAATAGGCCGGGAGCGGACTGTTGAAGAATACCTTGATTCGTTGACCAAAGTGTTTGTGGCATGTCGCGATGTGCTGGCAGACGACGGCAGCCTTTGGATAGTGATTGGCGATACCAGGCGCCGACACGAAAAGCTTCGGATTCCACACAGGCTGGCAGAGAGGCTGGTGCAGTCGGGCTATGTCTTTAGGGAAGACATTGTGTGGTACAAGAAGAACAATGTGAGCAGCAGCTCGCGGGACAACTTTTCGCAAGCTTATGAATACATCCTGTTCTTTTCAAAGAACCGGCGCTCATATACCAATCTCGATGCGGTAAGAGTGCAAGGCAACGAAGCGGCACAGGGCAGGAACAAGGTGCCTCCCCAGCACATGATCCAGTATGCTCCCGAGAACCCTGACAAGGGCCAGATCGCACGCATTGCCGAGCTTATACACAGCGCCTCTCCATCCACTCCACTGTCACAACTCCCTACAACTTCAGAGATTGCCAGGGCATACGGCTATGACCCCGAAAAATTCTGCCCAACCTGCTACCGAAAGTTCAAGCGTCATGCCACACGCCGTAGGATAGGGGACCATAAACACTATCCGATATTCGCTGTGTGCAACCCCCGCGGTAAGAACCCATCAAACGTCTGGGAGATTGCAACCAGGGCACACTATGGAAACGAGCACTTTGCGATATTTCCTGAAGAGCTCGTTGACATAATAGTCAGGTTTGCAACAAAAAAAGGAGATTACATTCTTGATCCATTTGCAGGCAGGGGCACGACAGGGATTGTAGCAACATCGCTTGGCCGCAAGTTTGTGGGAATCGATCTCTACAAGGAGAACGTGGATAAAGCTAGCAGGAACATGGCGGGCAAGACAGGTGGCGTAAATCTAATAATGGGACTTGCGCAAAATAGCCGACATTGAAGCTTGACTGGAGTCTGACAGATAGCGAAAAGGATGGCCTGTACAAGGCGATATTTTCGCGGAGGGATGTCCGGTCTCACTTTATCAACAGAGAAATTCCTGACGATGTCCTTCTTCGAATTTTAAACGCGGCGCATCACGCGCCTTCTGTCGGATTCTCCCAGCCATGGAACTTTATACTGATAAAAGACAGGGCTATTCGCCAGCAGGTCAAAGAGTCGTTTATGCGGGAGAGGGAGCGCTCTGTCTCGATGCTTGACAACGACAAGGCCCGCCAGAAGCAGTATGCCTCGCTAAAGCTGGAAGGGATAATGGAGTCCGCTGTCAATATCTGCGTCACTTACGATCCGACGCGCTTTGGGCCATTTGTCCTTGGCAGGACGTCGATCGAAGAGACCGGCGTGTACAGCGTCGCCTGTGCAATACAGAACCTGTGGCTTGCGGCGAGGGCAGAAGGGGTGGGAGTCGGCTGGGTGAGCATCCTTGCAAACAAGGATTTGGAGAAAATACTTGCCATACCCGAGCATGTCAGGCCGGTCGCATACCTGTGCCTAGGATATGTGAGCGAATTTGCAGACAAGCCGGATCTGGAACGCGCGGGTTGGCTTCCGAGGATGGGACTTGACAAGGTAGTATGCTATGAACGGTGGGGGGTACGCGAATCAGAGCCATGGTCTGCGCTATCCGCAGCGATTGGCAAAATGAGCGAGGGAAACCGTGAAGACAATATATAATCGTGCACGGAACCGTATTCAATCGGCAGGCAAGCAGGTTGAGATGTGAACCTAGCGTGGGCGGACGGGAAAAAAAACGAGATCACTGCACGTGCTGCAGCGTCGACCTGCCTTTCAGCATACGTTATCACAACCTTGCACGCTACCTCTTTATCACCATGGCGTTTGCCGGCCTGCTCTCCACCGGCTGGTTTGGAATACCGCTCATACCGGACTATCTTGTAGGAGACCCTATCAACCTGCTTTACGCAATTTTCACGCTCTTTAGCGCTCTTGGGACCATCTGGGGCGTGATGGCTTACCGTGAATTCACGAGGTCAGTCCAGGCTATAATCGACGCAAGGGACGCGGCCCGCAGGCTCGATCCAATGATAGGTGAATATGAATACAAGTCCTACAATCCCGTCACCAAGGACTACGAGTCCGGGTTCGTTCCGTCTGGCCCAATCGACTTTTGGGACAAGGAGATGCAAGTTCCTGCATGGATGGATAAGGGCAAATACTGGCACATATTTCTCAGCCTGCAGGCAGGAAGCAGGGAAGTCCGGCTAAAGGTGGTGAAGGACAAAGACCTGTCGTTTCATACAGGCATGCAGAACGCGGCTATAACTACCCGGGAAAAAATAGTCAACGAAGAAACAAAATCCTCGCGCTATGTCTATTCTGTCAAGATCCCGCAGTGGATAGTCATGAACACCGAGCGTCAGCGGTTTGCAGATATCGCAGGTAGCCAGTTGAGAGAACTTGTCGCAGACCTCAACAGAAAGATAGTGGCCGCATCAGATGAAGTGGCCGAGTGGGAAAGGCAGAGGATTAGATATCCATGGGGAGGCCTTGGCATCTACCTGAACAAGAGCCTGCCCATCAGGATAGTCTACCGTCAGGTAATAAAGAGCTTCCCGGGTGCCAAGAGGCGCAACGTTGACGAGACAAACGCCAGTCTTGCAAACGTCAAAGACGACGAGCTCATCGCATCGCTTCTTGAACTTGCTTCCGAAAAAGGAGTTCCACAGAACCGGATAGACATGCTGCAGCTACTCATAAGGTTCCTGAAAACCGCGTACACGCGTCTTGGGCTTGGCGAAGGTGCAAGCGAATACCACAGCTTCCACCATTCGCTTGAAGTGTCATACATGGCGCTCCACATGATTCCAAAAGAGTTCGAGGACTTTAGGTTTGGTCCCAAGGATTACGAGCTTGTACTAGTGGCAGGGCTCCTGCATGACTACGACCCTGCACAACCTCTGGCATCAAGCGAGGGCCCGAAAGGGCCAAGCGTTGCCAGAACAATACAGGAGATCTCAAGGACCCGGATACTGGATGCCTACTTCACTATGGGGAGGGAGGAATTTGCAAACTATTTCCGGGCCTTCCAGTCGCCCTTGATGCCGCCGGAAGAGTTTGCCACCACGCACCCAGAGTATGTCAAGACAGACTGGAGTCCGACTGAAAGCATTATGGCAACAATGCTAATCTGGAGAACAGACTTTCCGTTCTCTAAGCAAAAGCTTGCTCAGGAGATGTTTGCCCGGCTAAAAGATGAATTGATCAAAAAGGGTGAGGATGCGACCAAAGTCGAACTGCTCGCAGAGATCCTGTGGCTTGCCGACCTTGCCGTGACGTACATGGGTTCTGACCCGGTCAGGGCGTGGGACAGGGTCACTAACCTTTACGATGAGCTTAACCTGCCGAAGCTTGAAGCCGTACCGAGGACTGATGCATTCTTTGCGGATTTTGCCGAAAACAAGATCTTTAAGGAAATACTTGGGATGAAGCACTTCCCATACATTTTCAGACAGCGATGGAGTCTGATATATCAGTTCTTCCACGAGGGCAATCCCTCGACGCAGCTCAACAGGACTATTGCTACTGCGAGAAAGATGTACCTCCGCGTCAATCTTGAAATTGGCATGAGGAGGGGAGAGATGCTACACGCCATGGCTACAGACAACTGGGCAGAGTATTTCATAGGGATAGGGAAGGACCAGAATGAAGTCTTCAAAGCCAAATCAAGGTTTACTGAGCTCGATCCCCAGAATGCTTCTGCCTTCTGGGGAGATACTGAAAAGCTGCTCCCTGCAATAGCTGACAGGTCGATAGACAATTTCTTTATGGTGCTGCCCGAGCATTCTGTGCCTTCCACTGTGGAGAGCAAGAGCTCATTTCGGTCCATGCTGGAAGTCCTGACAAAAAAGATGAAGCACGAAGGGACATTCCGGGTTCTCACAGATATTGAAAAAGACAGCGAAATATTCCGCGAGCTTGTAATGATCGCTCGCCAGGCAGGCTTGCAGTGGACCGCAAACAAGGGCAAGGAATATTTTCCAAAGGACTGGCGCGACCCTGATTTCAAGCCGGAGCGCAAGCCGCAGGTCATTGTATTTGTACCCAAATAGGCTAGCTCCTGTTCAATTGTTCACAATACTTGCGCAATTTTTCCGTGCTCAATTTTGTGCACAATGTGTCAAACCCGGTGCTCTATCCAAAAGTCAAATTGTACTCGGAATATCTGTTCAGAAGCGCAACGTGTTTTATAGGTTATTACTTTTTCAACAGAGAGCTACCTTTCCCTATATACTTAAATTGGCGCTTCAAAGGTTGAACAGTTGCGCGGGCTCGTAGCTCAGCATGGACAGAGCGAACGCCTCCTAAGCGTTAGGTCGAGGGTTCGAATCCCTCCGGGCCCGCTTTTAACCTCTTTACCTGCCTTTTGCTTTAACAGATACATCGCCTCTTCTTCCAATCACACATGGCCGCATAATCCCTAAGCAGGATATCTGGTGTGATACTTTTCCCTGCTTCAGAATTATCTTGAATTATTATGCGGCCGCAATTCTTGTCTCGGATCTTGTAGCGTGAACCTTCCTTATGTGATTCTTCAACTCGCCCATGCTGCCACCCACATCGATGTTACACTTTGGGCAGCGCCATTTTTCTCCGATGACTCCCATGCGAAAACAATTCATGAAGATATCGCTTATACGGGTTATCGGTGATGTAGTAATGTTACCGATTTGATATTCTACTAGCAAACAGCGCGAATCGCCAAATTTTCAGGTCTGCCAATATTACGATCTTTAAGGGTCACTACTTGACTGTCAATATGTTCTATCAGCCGTAAGAAATAGTGGAATACAAAGCGAGAATGTGTGTAATGGTACCATTTGCATTGGCCAACGAAAGAACAAAAACTTGGTTTTTGAATATCCTGCTATCAGACGCCGGCAAGCTTTACCTGACCATAAAGCCGGGCATGATGGATCTGGCCTATCTCGTCTCGCTTGTGCTTCCTGCGCTCAAGGACGTAACCGCTTGTGGAGTGGTAGATTATTACCATGTCCTTAGGGTAAAAGGAGAGCATTTCATGATTCTGGGAGTCAGACTCCATGTGGCGCAGGTGGATGCGCTCCCATGAAAACAGCTCGTCGATCTTGCCCCGGAAATGAAAAGTGCTGCCGCACGGGCAGCTGACGTCGCGCCAGCTTCCAGAAATGTTGTGTAGCCACGTTTCGGCCAATGCGACCACCTTCTCTGTGGGTCTTTATTATTCTATTCCACTATCCGCCAGTCATCCTGATGAACCGGCTGTTGCTGTTGGTGCTCTTGATGTAGTCCAGGTTTGCAAGGGCTACGACTGCCGACTCTCTGACCTCTTCGCTTTCGTCATTCAGAGCATCCTTGAGAGTGTCTCTTGCATCCTCAGATCCGATGACTCCAAGTGCCACTGCTGCTTCGTGCCTGACGAAAAAGCTGGGATCGGATTTAACGGCATCCGCAAGAGGCTTGATGCCGCTGGTAAAGCCAAGCTGGCCCAACGAAAACGCTGCTTCATGCCTTACCAGCGCGTTGTCGTCTTCCTTTAGTACCTTGCCTATCGGGCTGACCGCATTTTCGCCAGCAATGTCTGCAAGGATGCAGACTGCGCGCGTGCGTACTACCGAATCATGATGGGTCAGCAGCTCTTTGAAATATTCCTCGTTCTTGTTTTCAAACTGCTTTTCCATTTCCTCGAATAGCTTGATCCTGTCATATGCCGCCATATCCGACTCTACACAAAAAGCAAAGGGCTTTTATTTTTTCGCTCACCCGCAGCTCGAGATTTTATTGTCCCTCGTAAAGTACATGATTGGGAGCTACTCAGGACAGGAGCAAGGAATGGAGGAGAGCGGTGTTGCCGAATTGTGGTCAATCCTCAACTATTCTTTGGAACAATTAAGAGACTACTGAATTTCTGAGACGCTATAAAATGCTCAATACCGAAAACGAGGAGATCTGCAAGATTCTCCTAAAGGAGGCGGAGGAGACGACAAAGAAATTGGCTCCCCGGTATGCAGAAATCTGGAGGTTAAAACAAGCCCCGGGATTTAGGCGAGCTGCAACCTCCGGCAATAATAATACATGTCACATTCAACGACTTTCTTCAGGGAGTTGCGGTAGTAACTTATTATAGCGCCCTGGATTACACCGTTCGTGTATATATGCGCGTAAGGTACTGGCGTCTCGGCATCACCGACCTTCTAAATGCAGCCTATCCTCCAGAGAAGGCTAACCACTGGGACATCAAGTGCTTGCAGGGTGAATACGAACACTTTGGGGTCTTTTGGTACCGCTACGGCACTCCGTTTGATAAAGAGCCGGTGCACGGCATCTGCTTTTACTTTAATGATGTGCCTAGAAAGACTGTCGATGATCTGGCGGCCTTTTTGCAAGGCAAATTTGGAGGCCAGCTGCTCTATCGTCAGGCAAGAGGTTTTCTGCAGGGCTCGAAAGAGTTTGCAGACGGAAAATCAGTGGCGACGCTTGCCAATGAGCTTAGCCTGAGATTCAACGCGCCTGTCGAGCTTACCGTAGAGTTTGAGAAGGCTACCAAGGAAGAGATTGACAATGAGGCATGGAAGCTTCCTGCCTCAAAGGCGCTTCCGATACCTGGACCTGACTGAAATAGCATTATATTTCTCGGATGCCTCTCTATTCAATATTGAAGGCCGAGATGACCATCCGGGAGCACATCGAGGAGCTCCGAGTCCGGGTGCTGCGGGTGGCATTGTCAATAGTAATCATCACCGTCTTTGCCATGACTTTTGACCTCCGGCCATTGGAAGTCTCTGGTATTCCGCTTTTCTATCCATTCCCAGACCCAGTAAACAATATCTCTGCTAGACTGACGTTCTATATGCAGGACTCGCTCCTGCCGCCTGGTGTCGACCTTATACAGACCTCTCCAGGACAAGCATTTTTCTCGCAAATCTATGTCTCGGCACTTATCGGGCTCACCGCCTCTATTCCACTTATTGTAAGAGAAATATCTGCGTTCATTGCTCCTGCGATAAGCAGCAAGGCAAAGATCGGGTTCTTGAATGTGTTCCTTCCTGCAGTAGGGCTCTTCGTTGCCGGCATTGTGTTTTCATATCTTCTGGTCATACCGTATACTCTCAACTTTCTTTATCAGTATGGAGAAGCGCTTAACGTCGCCACATTTCTTACAATAAATGATTTTATTTCGTTCGTCTTGCAGTTCCTACTTGGCTTTGGCATAGCATTTCAGCTCCCGATACTGATGTATGGAATTTCGCTTACAGACGCCGTCTCACCGGAGTTTTGGCGCAATAACTTCCGCTATGCGGCAATAATCCTCGTTGTATTTGGCGCAATAATAACACCCGACGGCAGTGGGGTTACAATGTGGTTCATAGCGGCCCCCATGATCGCTCTATACCTCGCGGGGATGTTGATAATTGAGAAAAGGGCCGCCAGCCTCAAAACTAACACTTAAATCCTTAGACCGGTTATTATCCAATTGCGGAAGATGGTCGCAGAAGGGCTGTTAATGCAGTTTGTGGGCCTGGGAGGCTGGGAATGGGTCATTATCATCGGCCTTATAGTTGTAGTCTTTTTCGGCGTGAAAAGGATACCAGAGCTTGCTAGGTCGTTTGGCAAGGCCACTGCCGAGTTTGAGAAAGCAAGGATAGAGGCCAAGAGGGAGCTTCAGCAGATCAAGAGCGGCGAGCGCGTGGGTAGGGAAAAGCTCGAATCTATAGCCGATTCCCTTGGAATCGATTATACCAACAAGAACGACGATGAGCTCCGAGCTGCAATCGAGCTTGAACTGAACAAGAGCAAGCAGTAGTGATATTGTTATAGCTTAAAAGCTTTTTATTATATCCATTTTTCACTGTAAGTCGTTGATCGGCCTACAGCAGATCGCAACCATTGTCGACCGGTACGACCCGAAGAACATCACCATTGGGACCCTAGGAAGCCACTCTGCTCTCGAAATAATGGATGGAGCCAAGGACGAAAACATGAATACGGTCTGCATCTGCCAGAAGGGCAGGGACCTGCCGTACCGTCGGTTCAAAAGGCTGGCCGACGAGGTCATTCTGCTCGACAAGTTTTCTGACATCATGAACAGAGAAAATCAGGAAAAATTGCGCGAGCTCAATGTGATAATGGTGGCGCACCGCGCATTTACGGCGTATCTTGGGTACGACAACATTGAGAACAACCTGAAGGTTCCGATATTTGGTAACCGATCGCTACTGCGCGCAGAAGAACGCACAGCTCCGCGCAACCAATACTATCTGCTGGAGAAGGCTGGTGTTAGACATCCAAGACTCTATCGCAAGCCTTCAGACATTGACGGACCAGCGATGGTCAAGGTGCAGGAGGCAAAGCGCAAGCTGGAACGGGCATTTTTCATTGTGTCGTCATACGAGGATTACAAGAAAAAATCAAGGCAAAAAATCGAGCAAGGACTGATCAGCAAGCAAGACCTGGACAAGGCGACGATAGAGGAGTATGTGCCAGGCACGTATTTCAATTTGAACTACTTTGCGTCGCCGCTCACAGGTGAGACAGAGTTTCTTGGAATAGAAAGGAGATTGCAGACCAACCTGCACGATTTTGTGTCGATGCCTGCAAAGCAACAGATGGAGATCGAGCTGCAGACTTCAAATATAGAGGTGGGGCACACGCCTGCCAGCATCCGAGAGTCGCTTCTGGAGAAGGTATTCGAGATGGGAGACAAGTTTGCAATTGCGGTTAGAAAGGAGTATCCGCCAGGCATTATCGGGCCGATTTCTCTGCAGAGCGTTGTAACGACTGACCTTGACTTTGTTGTATACGACGTTTCTCTGCGGGTGCCGGGAAACCCCATTATGGCAACTACTAGCCCGTACACAAAATACTACTTTGGTCACACGATGGGTGTAGGCAGAAGAATCGCTATGGAGATCAAGGATGCGGCAGCGCAGAGAAAGCTGCGCGAGATTGTCACCTAGCGCTCTATCGCTTCTTCAAACAGGTTCTTGCGCACCTTGATAGGGATGTCGTAGTATGCTGCCAGCGCTATTGAATCAGACGCGCGGTAGTTCCTAAGCACAAGCTCACCATTCTTTGTCTTAAAATACAAATTTGCGCGTAGAACCGAGCCGCTCTGGTAGACGTGCACTTTAACCAGCAAGAGGTCCTGCATCACTGCAATCTCTTCAACCAAATTGTATATCGTCGGGATGCTGACCTTGTCGCCTTCTTGAAAGCGCGAGATATGCCTTGCAACTTCGCCTGAAAACGCGCGCATCGGAAACTCTTTGCCGTCCTCAGACTTGAGCACTACCACGCCTTCTAGTCCCATCTGGTCTACGAATCCGACGTAGCTTATGCGCGCTGGGATGTACTCATCTTCTTCCTGGTTGCCTGGCATTGTGTGTATTGTATGCGTTCTAAGAATTAAGGGTTTACGGTTGTGTCAAGCCTTCAGTCCATGAAATCTAACTTGTTCGCATCTATTCCGAGGATTATCTGCATCGCCGGATTCTCCTCCGCTGCTTCACCTGTAAGCCCTGTGAACTGGCGAATCGACTCCGCCCTTTGATGGGTGTGTTCATGGCCGCATGCACACAACTATCGATCCGTCCACCATCATCTTTGTCAGTCCGCACATAAGAGCTGCCTTGTACGTTTGTCCACTTGAGTTATCTTCTGCCCGCGTTGCAGACAGGGCCGCGATGTGCCTCCTGGCTTCTTTTACTGATAGTTGTATTATTGGAATTGCTTCCAAAGCTGTCTTGTATTGGACTATACGTTTGATTTCAGCAAATACTACTAGTCATTATTGCACGACAGTTCCCGTATTGGTGGCTATTACCACGTTGGTGCCTTCTACGAATATACAAAAATATCTTCAAATGCAAGGGCCATTTTCCTTTTTTGCTTTCATCATTACATTCTCTGATGAACGTTGTAAGAGCTGATTTACCTGTTCTTTCTCCGCCGTCCGTATTTTGAATAAAATTTCTTTCCTATCACTGCATCATTTCTCTCAAATGGCTTCATTACTGATCTTGGATTTTTCGGCAATTGCGACCACTTTTGCCAAGCCACATTGAACCATTCTGCAGACGTTGTCTTCTCTACTGTTACACTGTAAAGATTCCTGTCTATCCCTTCAATTCTTGTACATTCGATCTCTTACCAGAATCCGATAGGATTTAATTTGAAGTCTACTCTTTCAGTCAATAGTCATCACCGAAATGGACGAGAAGCGCTGGCAGGGATTAAGAGAGAGTGGCTTTAGACTCCTGTTCATAGGGCTGTTCTCGCTCATTATCGCGTTTTTGATATACTCAAGGCTCACCGTTCCCTCCTCCGATCCGCTTGCAGTACAGGCCATGCAACTGAGCAACCTCGCTTACGCGGTTCTCGCAATAACTGCAGCTTCGATGGCAACGATATTCTATGGTGCATACACCATCTTTCGCTCAGAGCAGATGCGATCGGCGGGGGGCAGCAGCCTGTTCTCGCTTATCACTGGAGCATTTGTTAGCAAAAGCTACTGGAAGATAATGGCCGTATCAGCGATCGGCTATGGGATCTTTTTCGGCTTTTTGTCACAGATACTCGTATACCGACCAGACGTATCGTTTACAGAAGAGGGGCTAGTGGTTCCGTCAATCAGTATGATACCATGCTGCGCAGCACCGGGCTATATGCCCATGCTGACTATCTATATCACTGACCACTTTTTGATACTAATAATTCCAATAAACGTGATCCTTGCATCAGTCGTCTCTGCACTGGTGGGATTTAACGTCGCGCTCAGCGTGTTCGCCTACAAGCTGAAAAAGTCGCTCCAAGCAAAGACGTCGATCACGGCAGGCATTGGCGCGACGAGCGGTCTGTTTGTGGGGTGCCCCACATGCGCCGGCAGCCTGTTCTCCAGCCTGATCGGGATCGGCGTGGCAGGAGCAGGGACGAGCGCAAGCGCACTTGCGCCTTTCCAGACGCTGTTTATTGTGGCAAGCATCCCTGCCCTGGTCATAGCGCCGTTCCTGATAGCAAAAAGTATCCGGTCGCTTTCAAACTGCAGGCTCAGTTCTTGACCTTTGCCACGATCTCAAACTGCGGCAGCTTTTTGGAGATACTGTCCAGGTACATCTGGACGTGGGGTTCGGCAGTCCAGATTTTCTCGTCTCCGAAAAGGTAGCCGTACCTCTGTGAGCTTCCTATCCTTTCGCGCTTGCTGAGAGCTTCTAGATAACTCGCCGGCACTGCCGATTCTTCGAAGCCGCGCTTTCTGGCAATGTCGCCTATGACATCATGCATGCCCGAGCCGTGCTGGGCCGCTTCCTTGACACGGTAGGCGATATCTTTTGGTATGCCGAGCTTCTGTGCAAGCCTTCTGTGTACATGTTTGCCAAATGTATCATGCCCGCCCTTTACGTTAAGACGCAACTCGATACTAAGCGCAGTCCTGATCACCTCTGGATCGAGGAACGGCTCGCGCAGCTCGATGCTGTGGGCCATCGTTATCTTATCCTCGCGCTCTAGCGTCTCCTTGTATAGCAAGAGCAGATCTTCTATCATGTGTTTGCGGAGTTTCCTGTACCCTTCTTTTTCCGCCACCTTGGCATACCATGAATATCCTCCAAACAGCTCGTCCGCTCCTTGCCCGGTAAGCATCACTTTTATCCCGTCATCGTGGGCCAGCTTGACTGCCCCATACACCGGCAATGCGACTTCGACCTGTCCTGCGTTTGCGTCCTCAATCACATTGATGACTTCGGGGATCATCTTTTCAACTGCATCATGGTCAAGCTCAGCCACCTTTAGCTGAAGCCCCAGCTTGTCGGCGATCTGGCGGGCGTTTGCGATATCGCTAGAGTCCTTTACGCCGCAGGTGTAGCAAACTACCTCCGGGACCATCTTGGACGCAAGGTATGCTACTAGTACGCTGTCGATCCCACCGGAAAATATTATGCCAATCCTTTGAAAGTCCTGAGTGCGCTTTTCCATCGATTCCATCAAAGCCTTCCTATAGGCTTCAACAGCTGATGCCATCGTTCTGTATGCAATTCTTACCTTTGGCGGTATTGGGTCAGCTACTTGGAAGCTCTGGATCTTGCCCTGCGGAGATATGATTATCGCGCAGCCCGGCATAATGCGCCTTGTCGGCTCTTGGATCCCGATCCGCCAGAGTGCCTTGCGCTCAGACGCGAAGGCAACCATGCTTTTTGTGTCTGCATAATACAACTGGCGCACGCCAATTCTGTCTCTCACCAGAATAGTCTCGCCGGTCTGTTTGTCCTGTATTGCAAGTGCATACACACCATCCAGCTCGGCTACGGTTCTTTTTATTGCGCCGAGCAGAGTAGTGTTCTTCCTTTGCATGTGATCCTCCAATAGGTGGACAATCACTTCGCTGTCTGTGGTTGTGGTAAACTTGTGACGCTTTTCCAGCTTGTTCCTTATCTTTTTGTAGTTGTAGATCTCTCCGTTGTGCTCTAGCACGAGCCGGCCATCGCAGCTGCTAAATGGCTGCGCTCCGCACGTGCCGCCAACTATTGCAAGTCGTGTGTGCCCGAGAGCAACAGCTCCGCTCACCTTCTGGAACTGGGGCTGCATAGCTGTGATGGAATTGGATTTAATGATCCTACCATCTGCCACTAATCCTGCTCCGTCAGGTCCACGTTTTACCATGCACGAGAGCATCGAGCCCACGAGTGGCACCACGTTCTCGCCATCCTTGCTCAAAATACCTGCTATTCCACACATTTTCTTTTAACCAAATTTCAAAAGCCGAGTTTGCCTAGTAGGCAGTAAGCTCGACTTACTGTATTTACTTACCAACGATCATTTTTAAACATTTATTCGACAAATTCCAAAATTTTTAACAGATCGGGATCCTGCACGATTTTGTCTGTTGCGTTTGCTATCTGTTTGTCCTTTGGCATGAATGCAATGCCAATTTTTGCGCGCTGGATCATACAAATATCAGATTTCGTATCCCCTACTGCAAGCGTATTTTCCAATGGTATGTTGTATTGACGCGAAAATTTTTCAAGCTGATAGCGCTTGCATACTGAAATCTTGCAAAAGCACCCTATCTTTTCCCAACCAAGTGGCATTTCAACCTTGCCAGTTATTGTCCTGCCGTTCTCAAATTGCAGCTCGTTTGCCGCTACAAAATCCAGCTGCAGTCTGTTAGCCACAGAACCTGCTGCAACAGTATAGCTGTCACTTACTATGCCTATTTTGTAGCCACTCTCTCTCAGCGTTTTGATAGTGCGTTCGCAGTTCTTGACAAGCGGGATAGACTCTATGGCCGATTCGATGTCCTTTTTTTCCAATCCTGCAAAAAGCGCAGCTATCGCCTTTGTCTGCTCATGGCCTTCCATTCCTGATGATGCTTGTATCGTCTTGACTCTGTCTGACAGGCCGAACCTGTCTGCAAGCGAAAACACCAGCCGGCCCTCTATCAGAGTTCCATCCATGTCGAAAGCTGCAAGCTTGTTCATCATTGTGCATATGTGGTAGCCTTGCTTAGAACTTTTGCAAATTGGCGAATGTCGATATCCTTGAAAGGAGCTATTCTTACGGGCGCGGGTGGTTCCTGCTGCTGCCTCCTATCCATCATTCCCCTGCCGCGCAGGGTCTCAAGTATCTTTTCACGTAGCTTGGGTGGGCAGATCCTGCTGTGGTATATCGACCCAAGTGATGCCAGCATCATCTCCTTTAGGTGCTCGTCGCCCTTCTCTTCGTGGAAGTGAGGGTTGCGGGTCTCTACCTGCATTATTTCTACACCCTTGTCCATCGCGTCTTGGTGCATTGTCGGGAGTATGCCACCAAACTCTTCAAGCACGTTGACTATTTCATAGGGCTCGATAGAGTAGCCGGAAGAAAACGTCAAAAGCTCGGCAAGCTTGAGAGACATGCAGTGTTCCCCCGAGTTGCCAGTGCGCATGACCTCCGTTTCAAATCCCGTGTAGTATGAAATGAGTGAATTAAGGTGCTGGTTTGTCAATTCAGACACTCTCCCCCATTTGCTAAAATAAAGACCTGTCTCCGACATCTTTGGCTTGTAGATCCAAGAGACCCTCACCATGGTATAATTCGTCTTTGACATTGCGATGCCGGAGGCAAATATCTTGACGTATTCATTGACAGCGCCAGGTACATAGTTGTCGGCATCAATAAAGCCAACGTACTCTTTACCGGCCATCTTGGCAAGCAGCATGCCAAGAATCATGCCCTCAGCTTTGCCATTTCGTACAATACCTTCAGGGTCAAGCATGCTTGCATAACCGACCTGGTTCAGTGCTTCAGAGATCACAGGGTCGCGCTGGTGCACAATAATTGCATCGCGCCCGACAAACTTGTTGAACTGTTGGAGGGCGTCCCTCTCCAGCTTGTACCTATCCACGGGCTGCCGTGGGCTGTTTGACACGATTATCACGAGGCAGTCGTGTGGTACGCCTGCAAGCACTCCCTCGAGCAGCCTCAGGCGCTCGCCCTTTATAGGGATGACAATTGCCATCCTTCTCTCAATTTCAGAAATCTGATCGTTTCCGATCCTGACAAGTGTCTCGGCCATAGATCTTCCGTCATCAAAACCTGAATCAAGCTCGTAGACGCGCTGCACTCCATGCAGGCTGATAGCTCCAAACCTTTCAGTGTACCTTGGGACATCTAGCTTCATGATATGTTGGCACTAGAGAAATGCTCTGATTGCTTATATAACAACTAGCAACTTTCACTATACAAGTGTGCTAGACGACCGTGATTTTGCGGGTCACAACGTGGCTTTGGACCGGTGTGCATTCTGCATTGTGCACAACGCACTTGTCCTTCAAGGAGGTTTGGACAAGCTGCATTTAGTTTGGTCTTGTGACATCGCCTCCGCGGTCAGCTGATGCCCTTACAACGAATCCCCTGTCGGGCGTGTGGAGAGCAGCTGCTATATGTTTTGACTTTGGCGCCATAGACTACGGCTGGCGGGACGAGCTGGAAAGGACGAACTCATGCAAGGGGAGGTCAGGTCAGATATGCGTGTACGGGTGTGTGTCTGCGCGCGTACATGTTTCTTGTATTCTTGTGCCATCAAGAGGATGTTGTGTTTTTGAAAGGTACATTACGGCTGCGATCCACCAGAACATGGTAAACTAGATGCTTCTGAAAGTGTCCTGCTGTACAACATGTGTTTGTAGCGATGAAATTGTAGTCAGGAGTCCAGTCGACTGTACCTCTAGGGACTGGTCAGTAATGCAACGGAGCATCATGAAACAATTGTTTATAATGTCGTAAAATCAGTCCTCTAAACGTGCAGGACCGAAAGTATCAGAAAAAGAAGGCCGCGGTGGAAAAATTCATCAAAAAGTCCGGCAAGATAGACCATTCTCTCATTCTTAACAACGTTGATGTCGATTATGACACGCTTATGCGAATACTTTCGGACCTGCGCAATGAAGGCCGGATCAAATAATAGTTTATTGATGAATGGTTCTATCGCACACAACCAGCTGCTACCATTGGTGTCAAAATAATATTCTTGAACATAACTCACCAGCAGCATCAAACCTTGTCCACCTGACATACTCCCACCGCTAAACAGTAGATCAAAAATTGGACCATCCCATAGCCACCTCTCCATGTCTGGTATGAATGTAAGGACAGCAGCCAAAACAATGTACAGTTTTAGCGAGTCTGCTATTATCTTGCCGTACTGTTCGTGGTGGTTGAGTGTAACCCAGAGGTTGTACAGAAGGATTGCAAGGTAGAAGTACAGTATTCGTATCGAATGCAGTTTCGAAGTGGTCCTTGCAAGGAATTTATTTATCAT
>DASVCY010000118.1:0-37287 GCA_036381375.1 Nitrososphaera sp.
CGTAATTCCGGTGACCTTTGGCAGACACGAGCACCAGCGACTGAAAAAGGCAGAAGTCAATATCGTCGAGCGCCTTGCCAACAAGATGATGCACTTTGGAAAGAAATATGCCAAGAACACTGGCAGGATGGGCGGCAAGAAGGCAAGGATGCTCAACATTGTAAAGACCGCATTTGAAATAATACACTTGGAAACAGGCAAGAACCCGATAGAGCTGCTGGTAAGGGCAATCGAGAACTCCTCACCAAATGAAGACACGACCCGCATTGTATATGGTGGCGTCGTTTACCATGTGTCGGTTGATGTTGCGCCGCTGCGTAGGGTCGACCTTGCACTGCGCTTTATCGCAGAAGGCGTGAGAGAGTCAACCTATAGCAACCCGCAGACGATCGAAGAGGCGCTTGCCAAGGAGATCATCCTAGCTGCCAACAACGATATGGCAAGCCACGCGGTAAAGAAAAAGAACGAACAAGAAAGAATCGCGATGGCTTCAAGGTAAACCAGGCCCGCCTTTTTCCTCCTTTTTCTCTCTCTCTATATTCTAGTTTCATAATAATTAAAAGCGAATGCTGGTCCACCCTCTTTCAAAAGGGGCTAGGCTGAGCGGGTGACGCAGGGGCGTGGGGGGAAAGCTCCCCTAGCCTCACGCTGCCATATTCTGGCGAGAAGACCCCTAACCTTCACGGTAAGTCAAAAAATCTTTTTCATTTTGTAGGATGTCCAAAGCCTATCTTTCTGTTGCTGAAAAGGAGGAATTTGCCTCTATCCAATCATATTCTTCACACTCTACAGGTGCATTTCGCGATTTTGCATTGTGTACATTGACAGGAGAAAGCTATGTAAGAATCATAATATATCATTGTCAAATTCTTGACCTCCTGTTCGGCAGTAGGGGCAGTCAAGCTTTATCAATGGCTATCTAGAAAAAGCATAGCAAAGAATGAGTAGCAAAGACGAATCGATCTTTTCAATGGAGGCGCTTCGGAGCACACAGGCCGGAAAGGACATCATGAAGCAGGGACTGCTGAGGAGCAAGGGCTACAAACAGTTCAACCAGTACAAAGAAAAAACCGAGCAAGAATTCTCCGGATTCGCCCAGAGGTTTGTCATGTCGCTGCACAAGGCAATAACCGCAGATGGGAACCCTGCGGGCACCATCCGCAAGTTTGCAGAGGATGCTGGCTCTCAAGAGCTGGCCCTACCTGACGCAAGTGTGGCTGACATCAAGGCCAGACTGTCAAACCCGGATGCCCTGGCCGACAGAGTCAAGCGCATACTGAATTCCAATTTTGTCAAGATGACTTTTCCTGTCTTCAACGCGCTGTACGACGGCGCTTCAGAATATTTTGGCGACGAACCTTCTGAAGAAAAGAGAAATGCTGTAATCGATGGACACATTATTGCTATCGACCTGTCAGAGCCGATGGACAGGATCGTAGACAAGGACGAGGATTTGGAATATCTGGATGACTACCGGTTCATGAACCCCTATATCCTCGAAATAGCGCGGAACAAAATCGCTCAGGGAGGCGACGCAGTGCTGAAGGCGTTTGAAGACGGCTTTAAAGACGCGCGCATCGGTCAGTACATCGACGTGAAGCTAAAGATGAACCCTGCATCAATAAATGACGAAAATATGACCGAGTGCTACAAGAAATACCGGGCAGTGATGGGCACTGCTGGCAGGAACATGGCGCTCAATCGCAGACCTCTCTCTGACATTTTCCACCTTGGCATGGCCAAGGCTGGCGAGTGCGTCGGCTGTGGCAACGAGATTGAAGATGCAATTAAGAACAATGCGGTCAAGGTGCCTTCATGGCCACTCTACTATGCTCTCAATACAGGAGATGTCAGGCGTGGCTTTGAGCTCACGATGGCAAAGAGCGAGCTTTACCTGGACGAGGCCAAGATTGCGCTGGACATGCTTCCGGAAAGCTTTCGGTTGAAGCCGTTTTTAGAGTTCCTGTTCCTGACTGTAAGACACTACAACCAATACTGGTACAACGATCTTGTCAAGCGGGCGCCCTTTTCAGAGTTCCAGCGGAAAATACAAGAAGCTGTTGCCAAATGATGTGGTCTGAAAAGTACAGGCCAAAGACTGTGCAGGAAATGGTTGGCAACGAACGCGCCCGGCTCGCAGCCCTCAAATGGCTGGCAGGCTGGGTAAGTGGAAGCAAGCCGCTCTTGCTCGTTGGCCCTCCGGGGACCGGCAAGACCACGCTTGTTCATGCGCTTGCAAGGCAGTTTGACTTTGACCTGGTGGAGATGAACGCAAGCGACGCTCGAAACAAGGAAACCATGCTGGCCCGGATAATGCCTGTCTTTCAAAATACTGCGAACCTGATTGGGAAAAAGATAATGCTCTTCCTTGATGAGGTGGATGGCATCTCGGGCAGGGAAGACTCGGGAGGCTTGGATGTGCTCATCGACCTCATGAAGGAGCCCACTGTGCCGGTAATAATGGCTGCAAATGCCAAGTCTACCAAGATAAAAGATCTCGCAAAGGTGTGCAAGACTGAAGAGTTTTCACCAGTGCCTCCGCGCCTTTTGATGTTGTTTCTTGACCACGTGCTCCAGAGCGAAAATGTGAATCTCGGTCCGGGTGACAGGATATCAATAGTCAACAACAGCAGGGGGGATATCCGATCTATGCTCAACAGTGCCCAGTCCCGAGCTTCAGGCTATGCTACAGTATCAAACAGGGATATTGTGGACATTGATATCGCCGATGCTATCAACGGCTACTTTAACGCCGGAACCATAGATCAGGCGTCGCAGTTTATCGCAAATGCAGACGCATCGTATCCTGACCCGAGGTATGGTGCATCACCGGAGGACAGGCGCAAGGACATGATCGCCGCCTTATTCTCAAGCATCGTTTCTTCGAAAATAGCACAAGAAGATCTTGCCTACATGCTCGATGTCCTTTCAAAGGCTGACACGATCGTGGGCCGGGCAAATGCAAGGAGGGAATGGCGTTTGCTGAAATACGTGAGCAGCATAATATCTGCAGGATTGTACGAAAGGTCGCGCAAAAAGGGGATCAAGTACACGCAATATGCGATGCCCTGGCCAGTCATGGGCCCAATATTTGCCCGCTCGCAGTCGACGAGAAAAATTCTGGCCGAGCTTGCTCCTGCGCTTCACACTTCGAAGAGCTCGGCCGGGTCATTCGCATTGCCATATTTCATAAGGCTGATGATTCAAGAAAAGATGGATCCGATTGAATTTGCAGTGGACAACTTTGGCGACGAATCAGTTGGCGAGTCGATAGCAAAAGAGATCGAGAGGGTGAAAAAGAAATGAATGACTGGATAAGGCTGGTGGTAAAGTTCAAGGGGAAATGCATCGAATGTGGTAAAGAGATACCTCCAGGCGAGTACGCGCTGTGGTCAAAGAGCAGCAAGGCGATCAAGCACGAAAAGTGTGAAGCACTGCAAGCAAAAGAGAAAGAGAAAGACGAGAAAGAAAAAAGACCACTACAACAAGTTCCAGAGCTCGACTGCTTTGTCTGCGGCAGGTCAGCCGGTTGCGCCGAGTGTGGCTTTGAAACAGACTGCGACAGGCAGACAGTGTCACAGGCATGCATATGCAACCAGTGCCTTGAGGACCGGCAGGCATATGCAAACTACCAGCAGGCGTTCATCGAAAAAGCACGCAAGGCAAAAGTTAGGATTTGAATGGTTTATGCATCTTATTAGAGAAGCCGTCTGAATTAGCTGTTGTCCGAGTGTAGCTGAGATATCATCCCAACTGAAAGTCTGTGTATAGTTTAGCCACGAAATAAGCCAGCACATACGTCTTTGCTGAATAAGAAACAAAAACGGCAAGTGACTAGCCACTCAAGCTAACCCTTGCGAACTTCGCCTCACTTCTGTCCTTCCATGCCACATATGCAGAATCTCCACCCGCAGAAATGTCCACAAACTCATGTATGGCGCCAGAGGCAATTGAATCGTTGAACAACACATTTTGGCTCTTGTCAATGACGACGAGGTGCACTTTGCCTGCATGCCCCTCTTCAATTGCAGAATACCTGACAACATCAGGACTCCTCTGATCTGCAAATGCGATCCAGACGTTGTCGGACGAGTCTACCGAAAGGCTTACCATCGTAGGGGGGATAAACTCCCTGTCAGTAAGAAGCGGCATTGCTTTGCTGAATGACTGTCCCCTGTCGTCAGAGAATGCATAGTAGTAGCCAACGCCATCAGGAGCGGTTGTACTTCCCGTGAACCATGCAACATGTAGCCTGCCACTGCTGTCAAATGCCATGCCGGGGCCGGCATCGGGGCAGCCGTTCAGATACCACTTATCATCACTAACCTTTGAAGGTGTACTGAACTCATTGCCCTCTGCGTTGTCTGTGGTACGCATTACCACGATGTCCCTGATTGTTTCAAAGGTAGTAGGACTGGTTCCTTCAGGAAGGGTTCCATCTGCATTGCCATAATTGTACGGGTTGTCTGCAGTGTTGGTTGTCCTGACATCGCTTTCATATTGTAGGTCACGCCAAGCGAAATACACTTCACCATCAGGTCCCATTACAGATGCAGTCTGACAGCAGACACAGTTCTGGTTGTCAAGGGTGACGATCGCGCCAAAGGTTTTGCCACCATCTGTTGACTTGACCATCTTGTAGCTTGAAGCGTAATCCACTACCGCGACTTTTCCCTCCTCATACTGGTTGGTCATGCTGTCTAGATAAGAAAGGAACAGTGTTCCGCTGCTGGACACGGCAAGATCAAAGAACGCCTTCTCGCTAGGGGCACCAGTAACCGGGTTGACTGCAGGAGAAAATGTCCTGCCTCCATCTGTCGAGCTTGCGATTCTCATCTCGGTTATGCCCCAAGGAAAATCTGGGTGGTCTTTCATCACCATCCATGCAACGTAAACCTCGCCGTTGGGTCCGAACTTGACGGGTATGGTATTCCATATGGCAGACGCGTTGCCCGGAATATGATTGACTCTTACCGGCTCTGAAAATGTCTGGCCTCCATCTGTCTAGCTCATCAAAAAGATGTCTGTGGTTTCACCTTCTGTTTTCGCAAAGGCTGCGTACACCGTCCCTGTATCCGGATTCACGGAAATTGAAGGGTTGCTAGCGTTTGGAACGCTCTGTATTGAAAGAATCTGGGGTGTGTATTGAATTGGTGAGAGGTAAATGAGCGAAACAACTGCCAGTACTGCAATTGCAACGGCTCCACCTCCAACAATTCCGTAGAGTAACGTCTTGTTCATGGCTCACATTTGAAAACTGACTGAAAAAATATGCTGGTTTATTCGACGAATGAACCATCAAACTTAGTAATCTCCAACAAACATTTTACAGTGAAAATTGAAGAGATCACCCGCCATATTGGCCTCGGCCGTAGCGGTGGCCGTGGCATTAGGAGTTGCAGCCATTTTGCCTACACTCTCAAGCCCTGATTCAGAGACGGGAGCACCGACCAATAATGTGAAATCCTTGGTTGAACAATTCTCGACGCCAATACAGGTGGCGTCTGCGAGCAGCGAACTGTCTTCGCATGCGCCCGCTGTCGCAGTAGATGCTGACAAAGACATAATGTATGTGGCGTATGTCGTGAACGCAGGCGGTGCAGCTTCAACACAACACGGTGGAATAGGAATAGGGGATCTTTACATAAGGAGCTCGACAGACGGAGGAAAGACCTTCTCCGATCCTGTCCGCGTAAACGCCGAGGAGGGTGATGTCTATCCTGATCACAGGGTACCGCCCAGAATCGACGTGGGACCAAACGGTGAGGTTTATGCATTGTGGGTCAATACCGAGTATTCGTCAAATCTCATGCATGGCATGAGGAATCTACAATTTGCCGTCTCCACAGACGGGGCAAAGTCCTTCTCGCCTCCTGTGGCCATAGTGGACGAAAATCAGTTGGCTGGCAGGTCGTTTTATGGACTTGACGTGTCTGTTGATGGAAAGATCTATGTTGGCTGGCTTGACAGTCCCGTCAAGAGACTTGAAAATGGGACTTTGGTAGGCGACGACTCTCGCCAGAGCACGGTTCGTCTTGCACGCTCGCTTGACGGTGGAAAGACATTCGAGCCTTCTGTAGAATTGGAAGGAAGTGCCAATCCCTGCCCCTGCTGCAACGTCTACGTGCTTGCCGGGCCTGATGATAATGTATTCGTTTCATGGAGGAAGGTTTACGAGCCAACCGCAATGGGCGAACCAACCATCAGAGACATGGTCGTTGCACGTTCGACTGACGGAGGCCAGACATTTACGGAACCTACCAAAATTAGCAACGATAATTTCAAGTATGACGGATGTGCCCACGTTGGGGCCCCGATGGCCATGGACAGCGAGGGCCGCCTCCACGTCGCATGGTACACCGGCAAGGAAGGGGCACCTGGAATCTATTACGCCACATCGTCTGACAGGGGCCAGAGCTTTAGCAAACCTGTCCCTATAGTGGTAGGCGACTGGGTGCCGCCGTCAAGGGTAGAGATGACAATTGACGACAAAGATAACGTGTGGCTGGCGTATGAGTATCCTGCAGAGCTGCTTTCAGGAGACGCAAGTTATCCCTCCCAGCCGAATGAGATCGACGCTTGGAACTATGCAAAGGCGAGCGCACTGATCCAAGTCGCCAAGATCACGCCGGAAGGAGAAGTATTCAAGACAGAACAGCAGCTGAATCAGGTAGACGGCAGAGTGCCGGTCATTGCTACAGGAAGAGATGTTGTGACAGTGATTTGGGGAAGTACCAGTAACGAAGTGCTCTGCTCATCTACCCGGATTTCCGCATAGACTGACGATGGATCTGATGTGGAAAATGAGTTCATCTGGAAGCAGGCGGCGTACGATCAAGGTGGCGGTGATAATTGCTGCAGGAATTACCCTTCTTTTTCCGGGGGTTTTCCCTATGGAATACGATGCTGCAGATGCTCAGAATCTAAAACCAGCTCCAGAATATGGTGCAACTACCCTTGATGGAGAACCTGTAACATTGGATGAGCTCAAAGGCGACGTTGTAATGCTTAACGTCTGGGCTACTTGGTGCATCCCATGCAGGGAAGAGATGCCGGGTCTCCAGGCTCTGCATGAAGAATTCCAGAGTGAGGGTCTCAAGGTGGTCGGCGTGACCATAGACGACAGGAGCGTAACAGTTCCCCGCCTCAACGACTTTATGCGGTCAGTAGGAGTTGACTATACCATCTGGCGCGACCCTGACGACCGCTTTGCTAGGACATTTAGGACCATAGGGGTGCCTGAGACATTCCTGATCAGCAGGGATGGCTACATTGTATACCAGTGGAAGGGTGCCTTCGACCCGACTTCTGAACAGACAAGAGAGATAGTCCAGACTGCCTTGACGATGGGTCCAGTTGTCAATTCTGAAGGTGAGCAGATTCAGAACCCAATTGCGGCAGAGATATTCGGGACTCCACCGGTTAGCGCAGGTGTCGCCTTTTCAGCAGGATTGCTGAGCTTCTTGTCGCCCTGCGTCCTGCCTCTAATACCAAGCTATGCCGCCTTCATAACTGGTATGAGCATGAACCAGATGACGTCTGGATCAACGTCTGCTGGCGGCCAACAGACAAAGACCATATCGCGCAGCACTATACTTACAAGGGGTGGGCTGTTTGTCGTAGGCTTTTCGACAGTCTTCATAGCTCTTGGCGCTACCATATCTGCCGCTGGATTTTTCTTTGGAGACTATACTGTCTGGATAAGCAGGATAGGTGGAGCGATGCTTATCGGCTTTGGACTTCACTTGATTGGACTCCTGCGCATCCCGGGGATAGAAAGGGATTACCTTAAGATGAAGTTTGGCAAAAAGCCAGTCGGCCATGCCGGCGCGTTTCTGGTGGGGATGGGTTTTGGAGCAGGATGGACCCCGTGCATAGGTCCGATCCTTGCCAGCATACTCACTTTAGCTGCTACCACAAGCTCGCTCTCACAAGGAACAATGCTTCTAATGATATATTCTGCAGGCCTTGCGATCCCGTTCATGATCTCGACGCTTGCGTTAGAGAAGTTTCTCAAAGGCTTCCAAAAGTTCCGCAGGTGGCTGCCGTGGGTCAACCGCATAAGCGGGATATTGCTGATTGCGCTCGGGGTAATCCTGATCACGGGTGCACTTGCGTTGTTATCGGGAACATTTGGCAGCATCGGTGTCGAAATACCAATACCCGGAACGTGAGCATTAAGTTAAAGTGCTGGCTGACTTGAATTAACGAAGTCTATCTAGTGAATTATGGGATTCAATCCTTAAAACCAATGTTTACGAGGCATGGGGGTTATGGAAAAGGCGATTGACAGTGTCGATCTGGTGGTCATTGGCGGAGGCCTTGCAGGCTTGGCGACGGCAACACTAGTTGCACGTTCCGGAAAATCTGTAGCATTGTTTGAACAGTCGTCAAGTGAAATAGGTGGTCGGGCAAGAACTTTGGTTCATGATGGATATTTTTTCAATCAAGGGCCTCATGCATTATTCGTCGCTGATGCAGGGGCCAGACTCTTGCAAGAGTTGGGGATCCCATATACCGGCGGAATACCTTCAGCTACGGGCTTTGAGATAAGAGATGCCAAGAATCATCGGTTGCTAGTGAATGGCAGCTCTGACTCTATGACTCAAGCAAGCGCATCTAGCCCGGAGAAGGTCTTTGCTCAGCTCACCGATTTACTAGGCAAGTCTGATTTCGCTGAACTGGAGAGTGTCAGCGTGCAGGAATGGATTGATAGGAATTTTCATGATTCCGATTCCATCGAATTAATGAAGGCACTAATTAGGCTGACAACATATGCGAATGATCCAGACATCCAAAGCGCAGGTTCCGCGTTGCATCAGTTCCATGTTTACAATCAAGGTGGGGTCATGTATCTGGACAAAGGATGGCAGACTTTGGTGGATGGACTTGTCGCGGCTGCCAAGAATGCCAGAGTAAAAATTCACATGGGGAAGAAGGCAGCCAAATTGCAAAGAACCGGTTCGGGTTGGCTAGTCACTCTATCTGACAAAAGCCAGATGTCTGCAAAGGTACTTGTAATAGCAGTAGGTCCCCATGAGGCGGAAGGGCTATTTCAAGAGACTGAGAAGCCTGAAGCATTGTCCAAGGCAGTAAGGGAGTCCAAGCCTGTACGCATGGTGTGCTTGGACGTAGCACTTAGTAGCCTTCCACAAAAGGATATGGTGTTTGCTCTTGGGATCGATTCTCCTCTATACTTTTCGGTACATTCAGCAAGTGCAGAGCTCGCTCCCCCGAATGGAGCGCTGATTCACGTGGCGAAATACCTGGGTACATCGGTCAAACCAAATCCAAGAGAAGATGGAAAGGAACTGGAAGAACTACTTGATCTACTACAGCCGGGCTGGCGGCAAGTAGTTGTAAAGAAAAGACCTTTGCCTAGCATGATGGTTTCAAATACTTTGGTTATGGCAGCAGGTGGCGGATTGTCAGGCCGGCCCGCCCCAAGAATCGAAGATGGACTGTACGTGGTGGGAGACTGGGTGGGTTCAGAGGGGTTGTTATCAAACGCGTCTTTTGCAAGCGCAAAACGCGCTGCTCAGGAAATACAGAACGAACTTGCTCCAGATTATAGAGCCTCTGGAGAAGAACCTCAGATTTCTGACTCGGTATCTTCGTAGTGCCATAGCATATCCAATCTAGATTACCTGCAACAAGGTGCTGGATTTTTCGATAGCAAATGACAACAATGATCGATTCGCTGTTGTGACCAGCAACTAGTTTCAAGCAGGTAAGATTAGAGTCTTGCCGAAAAATCATCGATTTAGCTCCCCCGAACTGGTGTTTGTCAGTTCTAGGGTAAACGATCAAGAAAGAGATGCGGCGAGACTATCAACACGAAGAATTGGTGGGAGCTTAATATCTCCTCATCAACATGCGTACCTGTATTCCGTTTCATGTATGTTCAAGCCATTTCTATGCCGTCCTTGGTCGTACCCGGATGCACAACTAGGCTTCATCAATGAGCTGCTGCGGATTTTGGTACTGATAACGACGATGGCGACGCTGACAGGACCTTTGTCAGCATATGAGAGGCTTGATCTATGGCCCCGCGGACTGGTGTGGTATCGGATATAGGATTGAGCATCATGAAGTCGTGTATAGTCCCAAGGATCCGAGTTGCCGTGACTGGCACCCCTGCCTGCATCAGCTTGTGGGCGTAAGCCTCGCCCTCGTCGCGCAGCACGTCATGCTCGTCCACAATGACAAGCGCCGGAGGAAGTCCATCTAGCTGATTGATGGAAGCCTGCAATGGTGATGCGGTTGGCTCTTTCCTGGTAGCTTTATCTGGCGCATAGTTATTCCAGAACCATTTCATGGCCTCGCGTGTAAGCCAGTAGCCATCCTGGAATTCCTTGTACGATGTAGTGTCAAAATTAGCATCAGCTACCGGATAAAAGAGCTCTTGGAAAGCAATCTTGGGACCACCGCGCTCTTTTGCAAGTAAGGTAACTGAAGCAGCCATGTTGCCTCCTACGCTATCGCCGGCAACAGCCAGACGCGACGGATCAACGCTAATAGACCTACCGTTTTCCGCAACCCATTTCATGGCTGCATAGGCTTGTTCTATTTGGACTGGATACTGTGCTTCAGGAGCGGGGGTGTAGTTGACAAAGACGATGGCCACATTTGCCTTATTTGCAAGCTCTCTGACCAGCCTTTCATGTGTATCAAAGCCCCCAAGCACCCATCCCCCGCCGTGAATGTACACGACAACGGGGAGTGTCTTGTCGCTGCTCCCTTGTGGTCTGACAATACTGATCGATATATGACCATCTGGACCTCCTGCAATGGTACGGTTCTCGATTTGGACAGGAAGCATTTCAACCGGAACGGATGCCTGAAGGTTGGAAAGGACGGCGCGAGCCTCTTTTGGTGACAAAGTGTAGATTGGTTGACTCCCTTGACTTTGGAGGTTCTCCAAGAAGGTCTTGGTCTCTTGCTCTAGGGTGAGGTAGGCACGCGATTGCTGAGTCACACGTCATCCTCTCAAAGTTTCTTCCGCCGCTTCCCGGATAAGTCTAGCAATCTCGTCTGGATGGGATACCGGTGAAGCATGGCTTGAGTTGAGCGAGATGGTGGTAGCATTCATTCGCTCTGCGAATTTACGCTGGGCATCAGGAGGGATAATGCGGTCTCCCTCGGACACCTCAAACCAAGTGGGTAATTGCTTCCAAGCAGGAGTGCCAGATGGTTCGGTAAAAAGCGATTGATGAGCTGGCTTCTGCACATCGGCCAGAATTTCTGCCTCCTCCCGGTTGACATCTTGAACAAACGCTTCGTGGAACATCTCCGGGTTCAAGTACGCAAATCCTCCGCTATCGGGGATCAGTAATCCTGGAGGCAGTGAAGAGACAGGGACGAAATCTACGGCAGTTTCACCCTCATCGGGAGCGAAGGCTGAAACGTATACAAGCCCTGTCACGTTTCCATTTTCATAACCGGCATTCGTGATTACGAATCCACCGAACGAATGCCCCACAAGTATTGTTGGTCCGCCGACCAGTGAAACCGCACGCTTTACTGTAGCTACATCTTCTTCTAGCGAATGCAAAGGAAGTTGCACAGCTACAACTCTGTGTCCCGCCTTCTGCAGAATTGGAATTACTTTGCTCCATGAAGATCCATCCGCCCACAAGCCGTGGACAAGTACAATATTCTGCGATCCGTCCTTGCCAGTACCGGTTTGTTCAGAATTCTGATCCCTGGAGGCTTGCGCTACGTTGTTAGTCATCGAAAAAAACCTCCCAATTAGAATTGTTCCAGAGAATGTGGCAATGAGGATTGCAAATTTGTTCAGCATGTTGATATTCTGTATTTTCACGCATGTATAGTGGAGAAATCGCAATTTGGTTATTTACGGGTTGAGTGTGATAATGTGGATAGCTGCGTTCTGAAGTTGGTGATTAGACATAGAGCTGAAGGGTAAGGAATTATTTGCATAATTTGGGGTGGCGACACCTGGCAAAAGAAGCAATGGCTAGACCGGGTCACGTGGAGTTTGGACTGTGGAGCACAACAGAAAAAGGACTACGGGCAAGCTCACGACATGACAGCACATAATTGCACCATCCCGCAACCATTAAGATTCGTTTCACTAGATTCGTGACTTGCAAATACGGAAAAATGATACTTTTACAGAATCCGCAGACTATGGAACACAAACCTTTCTCCAAACCTCCCCATAAAGCCTCTAAATCACAAGAGTCTATAGAATAATTGGACCTATCCTAGGCCGCTACCGGCACGAAAACTATGCCGCATATTTGCAGCCCTATTGCTGACGCTCATTTGTATGGCTTATGCAGCCTAAACGTTAAAATTTGAATGTCTGGCAGCATCCTACGTGTCAAGCGAATACGAGCACAATGTGGGCAAGCTTTTGGCTGAAAAGAAGGCAAGACTTGAAGAGCTCATGAAAAAGCCCGAAGAAAATAAGGGTGAGATTGCGATGCTTTCTACAGAGATAGAAACCCTGCAGTCGCTCTTTGAAAATTATAACCTCGGCATGAATGTGTTTCGCCGGGCCCAGGGCGGACGATCGGGACTCCGCGAATAATCTTTTGTCAAGTATCCCACGCCGCTAAGCAATAGGTTCAAGAACTTTGCTGATGATGTTGTGATTCTCTCACAGCTTTCTCCTGTCAATGTACACGCCGCAAAATCGCGAAATGCACCAGTAGAGTGTGAAGAATATGGGGCAGAGGCAGATTCGTCCTGTTAGCAGCCCTCTCCTGCCAAGGAATATTTTTGCTGGGCACCGGGATTAGCGTTCGTGTACATGCGTACATTGAGCAACAGAGAGGTAGGCTTTGGCGCATACTACGCAATGACAAAATTTCGTCATATTGTGATGCGGTCTATCCTGCTCGATATGATGGGAAAGGCGAGCCAAACTGAACACTGTTTATCTTGCTTTTAACGGCAAAAAGATCAATTTCGCAACCGATTCCAACACAAAAACTTGAATTTTTGCTCTAATGCAAGTTCTTTTGCTCTTCTATTGTCTATAAAGGCGGAATTTGTAGCTGAGCGTCATGAAGATGATAACTGTGTAATGGTGGTAGTGTGGTATATCCATTTTTCCACACTGGTTTTACTCAAAAAATACTGCGGCGATTCATGCACTGGACAGGTCCGGTGGTCTTCCTTTCTATCAAAAGAACTGGAAGAAAGTTTCAGGTATCATCTTCATGGATACGACAAGCTTCTCAGGTACGAGAATTCCACATACACACACGTCTGCAAGCTTGTTCAGTAAAAATATCTTGACTATGGAGAGCAGTCGTGGAAGGAAGGCAAGATACCGGTAATCGCCGCTGCTCCAAAAAGAGGTAACTGGTGGGGCTATGGATCTGGCACAAGAAGCAGAACCTGTGTTGGAATAACCCAATAAGGAAAATTCCGGCCTATGAAATATTCACTACGGCGGCAAGGAAAGCAAACACGCGTGTGTATGACTTAGCTCTTTTCGCTAATAATGAATTTATATGACGACTTGCTCGCTTTAACTACATCTCGATGCACGAAGAGAAAATCAAGCGCCTGTCTACAATGAAAAAGTCTGCCGAGAACGGCGGCGGCAATGACAAGATTGAAGCGCAGCATTCGAAGGGCAAATTGACCGCTCGTGAAAGGATTGCGCTTTTGCTCGACGAAGGAACCTTTGTAGAGCTGGACAAGTATGTAACTCACAGGAGCGACGACCCGACTCTGCCAAAGTATTATGGCGATGGGGCTGTTACCGGCTTTGGCACGATTGCCGGCCGGCAGGTCTTCGTATTTTCTTACGATTTTACGGTCCTGGGCGGCTCGCTTGGGGAGATGACTGGCAAGAAGATCGTCAAGGTAATGGACCACGCCATGAAGGTCGGCTGCCCAATAATCGGCATAATCGACTCTGGCGGAGCCCGTATCCAAGAAGGCGTCATGAGTCTGGATGGCTATGGCGACGTCTTTTTCCGCAACACTATGGCTTCAGGCGTTATACCCCAGATCACTGCAAGCATTGGACCGTGCGCGGGAGGCGCAGTATATTCCCCTGCAATGACTGACTTTGTGGTGATGGTGGAGAACATTGGCCAGATGTTTGTAACAGGTCCAGAAGTGGTCAAGGAAGTACTCAGCCAGGAAGTGTCATTTGAGGAATTGGGCGGCGCGCGTGCTCATGCTACCAAGTCCGGAGTTGCGCACTTTATCGCCAAGAATGAGTATGAATGCTTTGACAAGATAAAGAAGCTCCTCTCTTTCCTTCCGCAGAATAATACCGAGGAGCCGGCAATAGTCGAGACAAACGACGATCCGAATAGAATTGACCCTGACCTCATCAACAAGCTACCAGAGAATCCGTACCAGCAGTATGACATGAAGGACATTATCAAGTCCATAGTCGACAATGGCGACTTTTTTGAAGTGCACGAGCTCTGGGCGGAGAACATTGTGGTAGGTTTCGCGAGGATGGGTGGCAGGTCTGTTGGCATTGTGGCAAACCAGCCGCAATACCTTGCAGGGGCGCTTGACATCAATTCTTCCAACAAGGCTGCCCGCTTTATCAGGTTCTGCGATGCATTCAACATCCCAATTGTCACACTGGTGGATACACCCGGCTACCTGCCTGGAACTGACCAGGAGCACAATGGTATTATCCGCAACGGAAGTAAGCTGCTGTTTGCATACTGTGAAGCTACCGTTCCAAAGGTAACATGTATCATCGGCAAGGCGTATGGCGGCGCCTATATCGCCATGGGCAGCAAGAACCTGCGGGCAGACATCAACTATGCTTGGCCGAGCGCCGAGATCGCAGTACTTGGTCCAGAGGCAGCAGTTACGATCATACACCGCAGGGAATTAAAGAACAATCCAAATGCCTCTGAAACAAAGAAAAAGCTTGCCAAGGAATACCGCGACAAGTTTGCAAACCCCTACATCGCAGCGGAAAAGGGCATCATCGATGTCGTCATAGACCCGATGGAGACAAGGCCGATGATAATTCAGGCACTGAACGCTCTTGCAAACAAGAAGGAGCCAAGGCCGTGGAAGAAGCACGGCAACATCAACCTCTGATGATGGTGCCATGACCAAGAAAATATCCAGCATTCTGATTGCGAACAGGGGCGAAATCGCATTACGCGTGATCCGCGCCTGTAAAGAACTCGGCATAAAATCAATAGCGATCTATTCTGACGAAGACACGCGTGCTGTGCACGTCAAGAGGGCTGATGAGGCCTACCATATTGGTCCAGCCCCGCCCGCGCAAAGCTATCTCAACATGGCCAAGATCGTCGAGACAGCTAAAGCAGCCGGCGCCGACGCAATCCACCCGGGTTATGGTTTTCTCTCCGAGAACGAGAACTTTCCAGAAATGTGCGTGAAGAACGGCATAATCTTCATCGGGCCGACTGCCAGGTCGATGGAAATAACGGGAGACAAGATGAAATGCAAGGCAGTCATGAAAAAGGCCAAGGTTCCAACGGTTCCGGGGAGCGACGGCATTGTGGAAGACGTGGAAAAGGCCGCAAATATCGCACACGAGGCCGGCTATCCTGTCCTGCTAAAATCAGCATTCGGCGGAGGAGGACGCGGCATCAGGCTTGCAAATGATGAAAAGCAGTTAAGACAGGAATTTGAAATGGCGTCAGCCGAATCGCGTGCAGCTTTTGGCAAGGCGGCGCTATTTGTGGAAAAGTACCTTCAAAAGATCAGACACATCGAGTTCCAGCTTATCCGGGACTCACATGGAAACGGGAGGCACCTCTTTGAGCGCGAATGTTCTATCCAGAGGCGCCACCAGAAGCTAATCGAAATCTCTCCCTCTCCGGTCGTGGACCAGAAGACGCGGGAGAGGATTGGCGAGATTGCAGTTAGGGCTGCAGATGCAGTCGATTACCTGAACGCCGGCACTGCCGAGTTCCTGCGCGATCCTGAAGGCAACTTTTACTTTATCGAGATAAACTCCCGTCTTCAGGTGGAGCATCCAGTAACCGAGCTTGTGACCGGGCTTGATCTGGTAAAGCTGCAGATAGCAGTGGCGCAGGGCGAAGAGATCCCATTCAAGCAGGAAGACCTCAAGATGCACGGCTGCGCAATCGAGTGCAGGATCAATGCCGAAGACCCGTTCTACGAGTTTGCACCATCGACAGGAGCTGTGCCAAACTGCAACATTCCATACGGGCCAGGAATCAGAGTAGACACCTACCTGTACCCAGGCTGCAACGTGTCTGGGTACTATGATTCACTCACGGCCAAGCTGCTTGCATGGGGCAGGGACTTTAACGAAGCAAGAATGAGGATGAGAAACGCGCTAGACGAATTTACGATAGAGGGCATCAATACCACGATTCCGCTTTACAAAACAATAATGGACGAGCCTAACTTTATCAAGGGCGATCTCTCGACTGATTACCTTGAGCGCTTCAAGATATTCGACAGGATGGTCGAAGATGCAAAAGAAGAAGCCAAGAAGAGATCTCGCGCTGCCGTTGCTGCAGCGCTGCTCCAGTCAGAGTTTGTGAAAAAAGCCAGTCCTGTCAGGGCATCCGCGACGGCAAAATCAAAGTGGAAGATGATGGTCTAGCAGTATGGAATACAAAATCGGCGACCTTTCAGAGATGTTAGATGGAGAAGTGCTGCGTACCACCGGCGAGAACTCGGTGCTTGTCAAGATCGCAGGCAAGCAGCACAACCTGCGTCTGCTCAAGACTGGGACAAACGAGTTTGAATTCATATTTGACCACACCTTCCACCATGCCAAGATCCTCGAGTCGGGCAGCGCTGAAGTAAAACTGATAATCGACGGTCAGCCGCTGACCGTGAAAAAGCACAGCAAGCTGACCGAGGTACTCGAAAAGGCATCAGCGATTGGTGGCGGCGGAGGAGGAGATAGGAATCTGACGAGCCAGATCCCCGGCAGGGTCGTCAATATTGCCGCAAAGGCGGGGACCGAAGTTAAGAAGGGCGACGTAATTGTCGTTCTCGAGTCGATGAAGATGCAGGTCGCAATAAAGGCACACAAGGATGGCATACTAAAGGAAATAAGAACAAAACAGGGCGCCAGCGTAGCAAGGAACGATGTGCTGGCGGTAATCGAATAACTACTTCTTTTCTTACCCTTTTGCCTTCTTCAGGGCGTCCTTGATCTCGCCGTAGTTGGGCTCTACCAGGGGGTTGTCAGAGATCCATCTATAGATCACTTTGCCGCCTTCGTCAAGGATGAACACTGACCTCTTTGCAGCATCATAACCGTCAAGTGGTCCGAGCTTGTTCATCACGATTCCGTATTTTCTAATGACCTCGCGCCTGTAGTCTGACAGTACTGGAAAGTTCAGGTGGCGGTTCTGTACAAAGAACTTGTTTGCAAAAGGCCCATCAACTGAAACGCCCACTACGTTCGCGCCCAAGTCGCGGAGGGAATCAAGCGAGTCGCGCAGCGCGCACATTTCTGCCGTGCATACAGGAGACTCGGCTGCTGGGAAGAACGCAAGAATTGTCTTTTTTCCACGAAATTCGGAGAGCTTGCGGAAATTCATGTCCGGATCAGGCAGTTCAAAGTCCGGTGCTACGTCTCCTATGTTTGGTGGTACCGAAGAGAGAGATGCGCTAGACATGGATATACAGTAGCGAATCTGACAATAAAAAGATTTCAGGCACGATAATAATACTTGCTCTTGAATGGCGAAAGCTCGCGCAGCTCTTTTACCACGGCGGCCAGCACAGCGACAGTTCTATCGATCTCATCCTTAGTATTGTGCATCCCAAGGCTCAGGCGCAGCGAACCAGTTATCTCTTCATAGGAAAAGCCCATTGCCTTGAGCACGTGGGATGGCTTTTGCTTTTTGACAGAGCACGCCGACCCTGTAGATGCAGCCACGCCATTTTCATCCAGCTTTATTATCAGGTCCTCGCCGTTTACTCCGAAGAAGGTGAAATGTGCATTATTTGGAATCCTGTCAGTGCTTGATCCGTTGAGCCTCGAATGCGGTATTTCTTTCAACACCCTCTGAATGAGATAATCGCGCAGTCCTGACACCTGCTCTGTGTACTGGTTAATTCGCCTTGTAGCAATCTCGCAAGCCTTGCCAAAGCCGACGATCCCCGGCACATTTTCGGTGCCCGACCGCAATTCAGACTCCTGTCCTCCACCATGGATTATTGGAGATATTTCCAGCCCTGATCTGATGTAGAGGGCGCCGATCCCCTTGGGACCGTATATCTTGTGTGATGACATCGACATCATGTCCACCTTTAGATCCTTGACGTTTATCGGGATCTTGCCTGCGGCCTGTACGGCATCAGTGTGGAACAGTACGCCAGCCTGATGCGCTATCTGTGCAAGCTCCTTTATTGGCTGTATCGTGCCGACTTCGTTGTTTGCGTACATGATGCTGACAAGAGAAACGTCGTCTGAAATTGCTGCTTTCAGGTCGGCAGGCCTGACCAGACCTTCCCTTGTAACGGGCAGGTACGTGACAGCAAAGCCCTTCGTCTCAAGGTCTCTGCAGGTTTCTAGCACCGCATCGTGCTCGATGCTGCTAGTGATTATCCTGTTTTTTGCAGGTGATTTGCTCTTGACATGTTCAGCCGTACCTTTGATTGCAAAGTTGTCGGCTTCAGTGCCGCCAGACGTAAACGTTATCTCGCGCATCGACGCGCCGATCATTTCCGCTACCCGCTTGCGCGCAAGCTGTATCGCGCGGGTAGTTTCCCTGCCAAACTTGTGTATCGATGAAGGGTTGCCATACTGTTGCTTCATGTATGGAAGCATTTCTGCGATAACTTCGTCGGCAACCGGGGTTGACGCCGCGCTGTCAAGGTAAATGTGGTGGGCTTCAGTCACTTCCAACCATCACCAGCTTGCCCGTCTTGTATCCTCCTGCATCTACTGCAACAAACTTGTACCCGACCTCCTTCAGCTTGCGGTCCAGCAAATCCAGCTTGTCGGTGTCAAACATTTTCTGGAGTTCATCCTTGCCGACTTCGATCCTTGCAAGCTCGCCATGGTCTCTGACGCGAACCTGACGGACGCTGAATATCGACTTTACAATGATCTCGGCGCTTTCAATCCTCCGCAACTTTTCGTATGTGACCTTGTCTCCTGTCGGGATTCTTGAGGCAAGGCAAGCGTTTGACGGCTTGTCATAGACCGAGAGGCCAAAGCGTTTGGCGATCTCGCGTATCTCTAGCTTCGTCAGGCCAAGCTCGACCATTGGGCTCCTCACTCCGTTTTCCCTGAGAGCCCTGATTCCAGGCCTGTAATCGGTCAGATCGTCAGCATTTGTGCCGTCAACCACAAGGGAAATTCCTGCTTTTCTAGCTTCCTCTGCGAGGTGCTGCCCAAGCTCTGTCCTGCAATGGTAGCAGCGCAAGCCGTCATTTTTCACAAACTCGGGGTTTTCCAGCTCATCGTATTCTATAATTCTGTGTTCTATGCCTATTTCCTTTGCAACCTGTCGGGCTGTGTCAAGCTCTTCCTCTGCCAGTGTCTTGTAGTCTGCTGTTATAGCTATTGCATTTTCGCCAAGTGCTCTTTTTGCTGCAAGGGCTACTACAGCGCTGTCAACTCCCCCCGAGAGTGCTACTATTGCGCGATTACCATTCTTGGAAAACCAATCCATTAGCTTGTTGAATGTTGCATCATTGTCATTCATTTACGTAGCACCACCACCATCACCACTATCTACCATCTTTTTCATAACTTGTGCATTGACCAGCTCCCAGACCCTCCTGACAGGGATCTGACATCTTGCCGCGATTATCTTGATGTCCTCGAATTCGGGCTTTGCATAGGTCACCTTCCCCGCAGAGTCCTTGACAACCTTGACGTGTACGCTAAATGAAGTGTCTTTTACTTTCACTGGCACGGTCACCACCGTCCGCGGAAGGATGTAGCGCTCTACTTCCTGCACCCTTGCTCCAAGCGTCCCTGATTCGGTGAACAGCACGTCGAGAACACTATTTAGATGTGCGTTTTCTGATATAATCCTAATGAGGTAAGCAGGCCTGCTCTTTTTGGTGATGCAAGGTATGACAGTCACGTCCTTGGCAATTTCTGAAAGTCGTTCAACCATATTGCCGACCAGCTCGCCCGATGAGTCGTCGACGTTTGTCTCTATCATGCAAACGCTATCTCTGGTTGTCTCGGTGACAACGTTCGACGTGCCTACAAGAACGCGTACGACATTGGCAAAGCCTTCAAATTTCTTCGTGCCAGCGCCATATCCAATCTTTTCAGGGGAAATGCTTGGGTAGTAGTTGATGCTGCCTTGGGCAAGGTTGACAAGCATGGCAGCGCCTGTCGGTGTTGTGAGCTCTTCCTCTACAAGACCCCCGGTGAGCACAAATTGGCTGTTCTTGAAAATTTCAAGGATCGCACCCGCAGGGTTCGGCACAGTACCATGCGAAAATTTTAGCAGACCCCCTCCGACTGCTACCTTCGTGGAATATATCCTGCCATCAAACAATTTCAGATCCTGCAGTGCAATGGCGCACCCTACCAGATCCACGAGCGTGTCGATGCTCGAAGCTTCATGCAGGTGGACGGTATCAAAGCTCTCGCCATGGATCTTGGCCTCTGCAGAAATCATCGTCCTGAGCGATTCGAGTGCAAACGTCTTGGCCCTTTGCTCAAGCCCAAGCGATTCGCAGCAGCGCTCAAGGGAGCGCTGCATCTCTGTACCCCTGCGCTGGCGCACGCTGTCGGTGTATTTCATCTGGAGTTGTGTTGCGGCGAAGCCGTGTGATACTACTCTTGCAAAGTCTGCCCTGGATATCCTGCTTCCCTTTAGAAAATCCTGACAAGCAAAGATTGCATCGATGACCCTGGTCCTGCTGGCCCCGGCGTCCACCAGGCTTGACATCAACATATCGCCAGCAATGCCGGCTACCTGCGAATCAATGACCGCAATCCGCCTCGCCATTTACTCCGGAGGTTAGGTGATGTTGCCTTATATCGCTTTATGGAAAAAATGGCGACAAGACCACTGGACTTGCCCAGTGGATGATGGATAACCCTCACATTTCTTTAGGATCTGTCTGTTTGTCAAATATAGGACGAAGCGACGGCTGTGGAGCTCGCTGACATTGCACAAGAACCAAGCCGAGTAGCGCGGTCGCCGGTGCAGCGATAGGGCGCGTAACAACAACAGGTTAGAACTAGCCCAGCTGGGTCTGGGCTATATGTCTCATATGCGGGTCGAACGGCATTCTGCAATCCCAGCACCCCGCCACAAGGAGGGATATGCTGCGAAACCAGGGAACCGACACACAACCATTGCTGGAGTCGACAGGAACCCGATGTTGACAATGGAAGCTACCGAACTTGTTCGGTAGTAGTCTACACCTGAACTTCCATGCCGTCTAGTCGTTCGAATTCTGCTTGCAGCTCTTCCTCGTCCTCGTCTCCATAAATGATCAGTATCCTGTCATCATCGTGCAAGACATAGTCCATTATCGAGCTTACCTGTTCACCGTTGACAAAGAACCTGAGCGTCTTGCCGCTGCTGTCATCGTTGCAGAACTGGCTTCCGTTGTCAAGAATGAAACAGCCATCGCGGATATCCATGCCCACGCTGTGCAGGTATTCGCCAATGGGCACTCTGGTCGAATGCTTGTGGATGGTAGTTCCCTCGCCTCCCTCAAAGTGAATGAACTGGTTACGTGTAGTGTCGATTTGGTACTGCCGCTGGCTAAAGTCAATATATTGACCATCAAGCTTTACCACAAAGATTGCATGTTCGTGAGCAGATCCGAGCGGTCCAAAATCTGGGCCACGCGGAGCCAAGACAGCTGCTGCTGCGCCTGCCACGGCGACTGCAGCTATTATCGGGATAATTATCATCATATATTTTCTGTTCTTGCGCCGGCTTGCGGCGAAGTAGCTATCGTCCCGCTTTTTCTTTGACAATCTGCTAGTAGATTCATGTGTCGGTCAATTTAAAGTTGCTCCGCTCTTCAGTCACAATTTATATAGGCAGTCTCGGTTGCACCTTCTCGAGTATGACAATTACAGTAATTGGATCCGGCAAAGTAGGCGCGTCGGCCGCGCTCAACTGCGGCCTTAGAGAGCTTGACAGGGACATATTGCTACTTGATATCGTGCAGGGGCTTCCGCAAGGCGAGGCAATGGATATCAACCACCAGCTGTCCGAAAGGGGCTCTGATTCGGTGGCAAGAGGCTCCAACAACTATGAAGACATGAGGGGGTCTGACTATATCGTGCTCGTGGCAGGAGTGGGCAGAAAGCCGGGCATGACTAGAATGGACTTGCTCAAGACAAATGCCGGAATTGTCAAGGACGTCGCTTCAAAAATTGCGTCTTATGCAAAAGACGCCACTATTGTTGTAGTCACAAACCCGCTTGACCCGATGACCTATCTTGCGCTAAAGACCGTTGGGGCGAAGAAGAACAAGGTCATGGGGATGGGCGGCATGCTGGATCTTTCAAGGTTCAAGAGCTTTATTCAGGACGCGACCAAGATTTCCAGAGATTCTATCCAGGCGATGGTGATAAGCGAGCACGGGGAAAATATGCTGCCCCTGACAAGGTTTTCCTCGATTGGTGGAATCCCGCTGCACGAGTTCATCTCAAAGGACAAGGCGATGGAGATCTTTGAAAAGACTAGAAAAGTCGCGGCAGAGGTGATCGCTCTAAAGGGCGCAACCGTGTACGCGCCGGGCAACGCAGTCGCAACGATGCTCGAATCTGCAATCAGGGACAAGAAACTGGTGATACCTGTTTCTGCATTGCTTGAAGGTGAATATGGCGTCTCTGACCTCTGCATCGGTGTACCTGCCGTGATTGGCGCCGGCGGGGTAGAGCGCATAATCGAGCTGAAGCTCGACAGCTTTGAACAAGACATCTTTAACAAGGGCGTAGCAAGCGTAAAAGAAGCCCTTAAGGCGCTCCCTCTCTAGACAAACAATCCTTTTATTCTCTTTTCGCTGAATAGCTGACTGGCCAATAGATATGGCTGACTTGCATTCGATACTGGATAGGTTTGCAAACGGCACTCTTAGCCTCTCAGACGTTGAGAAAGAGATCTCTATTCATGCTATCGAAAAGATTGGAGACATTGCCAAGCTGGACGTCAATCGGGAGATGCGCAGGGGCATGCCCGAGATAGTCTTTACAGAGAACAAGGAATACAAGGACATCATCAGAATCGCGCTTGCGGCAATCCGTAACAACGGGCAAGTAGTGGTGAGCAGGATAAGAAAGAGCGAACTATCAAAGGTGACAGCCGCGCTGCGGAGAAAGAACCTGGTCGTAGAGCTTGGAAGAAACAGCACAACACTTCTTGCTTCTGACAAGTCTTTTGGCAGAAAGATGATAGCCGGCGCCAGTATTGGAATCATGGCAGCAGGCACTTCTGACATCGGGGTTGCAGAAGAAGCACGCCTTGTGGCAAAGGCCATGGGCTGCGACACGATAACCAGCTATGACATCGGGATCGCAGGCATGCACCGGCTGTTCCCTGCGCTCAAGGAAATGATGTCGCAGCAAGTTGGAGCCATAGTCGTGGTGGCAGGCATGGAGGGCGCTCTTGCATCTGTGGTGGCATCGATGGTTGATGTGCCAGTAATAGGAGTTCCGACTTCGGTTGGCTATGGCTTTGGCGGGAAAGGCATTGCAGCACTGGCCTCAATGCTCCAGAGCTGCACACTCGGCCTTGCAGTGATGAACATCGATAATGGCGTTGGAGCTGGCGCATATGCAGCGACGATTGCAAGAAGATGCGCAAAGAAGAATTGAGGTAAGCCTAAAACGTTTATAAGTGCTTTACATTTGTTGCTTCCCTAATCGTTGATTGGTGGATAACTGTTGACTTATGTTCGTACACTAAAAAGAATTAGGGAAGATAAAACGAATTATCGCAAGAGAGCCGCGATCCTGATCGGCAGGCACTCCTTTGTGACCGTTAAGGTAAGTGACCAGAACGTTGCAGCGCAGCTATTAAAGCCCACACCTACCGGTGACATCGTCTTGGCCTCTGCCCACAGCAGGGAGCTTGAAAAGCAAGGGTGGAAGGGTGCACTCAACAACCTGCCTGCCTGCTACCTTACTGGCATGTTGCTCGCAAAAAAGACTTTGGAAAAAGGGGTCAAGAACGCGGTCCTCTATATCGGCAAAGACCACTTTACTTCAAGAGTGGCCGCATGCATGAAGGGGATTGTTGACGGCGGGGTCTCGATGCCGGTCTCTGAAGAGTCGCTGCCGGAAGAGGAGCGGATCAGCGGCCAACACATCGCCGAGTATGCAGAGATTCTGAAGAAAAACCCAGAAGAATACAATTCTCGCTTTTCCGCAATTTTGAAGAATGGTCTGAATCCGGAAGATTATCCGTCACACTTTGAAGAGATAAAGAGCAAGATCTCTGGCAGACCAATAGAAAAGCCGGCGGCCACTGCTGCCAAGAAGTCTCCAGCCGAGGAAGAAGAAGGAGCAGGAGTAGAAGAAGAGGAGTCACCAGCAGCAGCAGCAGCTCCAGCAAAGGAGGCAAAGAAAGGAAGCAAGTCCTCCAAGAAGAAGGAAGCAAAAGAAGAAAAAGGGAAGGAAAAGAAGAAGGGTACCACTAAGGGAGGCAAGAGCAAGAAGAAATGAGTCGCTACACGTCAAGTCAACAGCAACAGGTTGAATGGAAGCCCAGAACCACGCTTGGAAGCATGGTGCTGGCAGGCAAGATAAACTCGATGGATCAGATCTATGAGAACGGTATGAGGATACAGGAAGCCGAAATTGTCAAGCACCTCTTGCCGGACATGAAGAGTCAGGTTGTGCACGTCGGAATTGTCCAAAAGCAGACCGACGCCGGCGAGATGACACGCTTTAATGCCCTCGTGGCAGTAGGCAACGAGGCCGGCTGGTTTGGCATAGGTAAGGGCAAAGCCTCTCAGATGAGGGTTGCAATCGACAAGGCAACCAATGCTGCTTTTCTCAACGTAATTCCAGTCAAACTCGGCTGCGGAAGCTGGGAATGCAAATGCAACCAGCTCCACTCTGTCCCGTTCAAGGTAAGGGGCAAAGGTGGCAGCGTTACGATCGAGATCATTCCTGGACCGAGAGGTCTTGGCATAGTGGCAGGCGAGAACATCAAGAGCCTGCTCAAGCTGGCCGGACTGAAGGACTCTTGGACAAAGTCATTTGGAGCAACAAACACAATGTCATCCACTACGAAGGCGATTTTCAACGCTCTGAGGAGCACATACAGCGTAGGTTGATGGTGAGACTTATGGCATATCTAGTAGTCCGGATAAAAGGAACCGTTAACATCCCGCAATGGGCGCGGAAGACGCTCGACGGGCTGAACCTCGACAAGCGATTCCGCGCTACAATCGTGCCAGAGAACAAGGAATACCTCGGCATGCTCAGGACTGTCAAGGACGAGGTCGCTTGGACAAAAGCTGATGCCGGCATTGTCAAGGAACTGCTTGAGAAGCGTGGCAGAAAGACCGGCTTCAAACCTATCACAACGTCTGACATCCCAAAGGAGTACAAGAACTTGGACGACCTCGCATCGGCTATAGCTGAGGACAAGGTAGCAATGAGCAAGCTTGAAGGAATCAAGCCGTGGTTTGCGCTAAGCCCGCCGAGAGGAGGATTCAAGAGAAAGACCAAGACTCAGTACGCGCAGGACGGGGTCCTTGGAGAAGACAGAGAGCTCGTCGAGATTGTCAAGAGGATGCTCTAAGTGCAGCAAGACTTAATTAAGGTGCAGGCAAACGTGATAGCTAATAATTCCAGCCCGGTGATGATGTGATTTATGGCTACCAGATTTAGAAAAAGCAGAAGACAGCGCGGCAGCAGGTACTGTGGCTGGGGACAAATCGGCCAGCACAGACAGGCCGGCGGCAGAGGGGGCGTTGGTGGCGCCGGAAAACACAAGCACTTTTTCATACGCACAGTAATCGAGGAACCTGACCATTTCGGTCACGATCCCTTCAACTCATTTAACCGTAACCTTGTACAGAAATGGATAAACGTACGCGACCTTGACACCGTCTTTGCAAAGCACGGCAAGGCCGACGAAAAGGGAAAGGTTGTCCTCGACCTGACCTCGCTGGGCTACGACAAGCTGCTGGGCGGAGGCTCTATCAGCGGGGCTTATACGATCAAGGTAGCCAAGGTATCAGAAAGTGCGAAAAGCAAGATCGAGGCTGCAGGTGGCGAGGTTATAACAGAAAATGAGCAGCACGACGACACGTGAGCACGGGCTCAGGCGGTTCATAAAGACCGCATCTGCCTACGTTCCCCAGGTTCCAAAGCCTAAAAAGAAGATTTCGCTGACGGAAAAGTTCGTCTGGACAGGAATTGCGCTTTTTGCATACCTCATCATGGGCCAGATCCCGCTCTACGGCGTAACAGACGATCCAACCTTTGACTTTCTCGCTTTTGCACGTGTAATCTTTGCCGCACAACAAGGAACCCTGATGGAACTTGGCATTGGGCCCATAGTCACTGCAGGCCTGCTGATGCAGTTGCTCAAGGGTTCTGATCTCATTAGGCTGGACTTCAAGAACCCTGACGACAGGTCGCTCTTTACGTCGGCGACTAAGATAGTCACGATAATAGTAATAGTGGCAGAGGGCGGACTTTACGGTTTTAGCGTATATGGTCCACTGATCGCGCCTGAAGCTCCATACGCCATAGGAGTACTTGTCGCCCAGCTTATCGGTGCCAGCGTCATTGTCATGATGCTTGACGAGATGGTACAGAAGGGCTGGGGCATAGGATCTGGTCTAAGTCTGTTCATCATGGCCGGTATTGCGCAGACGATATTGTGGAGTGTGTTCAGCGTCGTACCATCACAAGTGGATGATGGACCGTTAGGTATATTCCCCTTCACTGTAGATGCGCTAATCAACGGGAACGGCGGCGATGCTATATTCCGTACCGGACAGCTGCCGAACCTCTTTGTCCTTGCATTAACCGTCGGAGTCATACTCGTACTCGTGTATATCGAGGGCATCCACGTTGATGTCCCTATAGTATCGACAAAGTACAGGGGCTTTACTGCAGTCTACCCGATCAAGCTGCTCTATACTTCTGTCATCCCTGTGATACTTGCATCTGCACTCCTTGCCAATGCCGTATTCATGGGCCAAATGCTATGGGCCAATTACAACCCTAACAATACAAACCCTGCCTTCAACTGGCTTGCACAGTTTGAACCAAGTGCAGAGGGCGGACAAGCGAATCCAACAGGAGGCGTACTATACTATATCACCGCGCCAAGGGGGCTTGACGTGGCGGCAGCTGATCCGCTGAGGGCATTTGTGTATGTGATATTCCTGACAGGCCTTGTAACGGTCTTTTCAAGACTGTGGGTCGAGCTTGGCGGACTGTCCGCGAGGACTGCTGCGCGCAACCTGCTTGATGCAGACGTGCAGGTGCCTGGTTTCAGACGCTCCGAAGGCTCTGTCGAGACGCTGCTCAACAGGTACATCCCATCTCTCACGCTGCTTTCCGGAATAATAATTGGGCTCCTCGCCGGCATTTCAGACGTGCTTGGAGTACTTGGTTCTGGAACCGGAATTCTGCTTATGGTAAACATCATGGTCAGCTATTATCAGACGCTGGTGAAAGAGCAGGTGGATACATACATGCCCGGTCTGGCGGCTCTACTTGGCAGGAAACAGTAAACGTGCCATAATCGTAGGCATCCCCGGCGTGGGCAAGACCACCGTCATTACCCGCGCAGCAGAGATTCTCAACCAGAAGCGCAGGACAACGGTCGTGGTTTTTGGCACAATCATGTTCGAAGAGGCCAAGAAAATGGGGCTCAAGAGCAGGGACGAGATGCGCAGAATGCCCGTAGAGGATCAGCGCCGCCTGCAAGAAATGGCGGCACAGCGGATCGCTGACATGAGGGACGACATCGTCCTCGTCGATACCCACCTTTTTATAAACACGTCCGAGGGATACTATCCTGGACTGCCGATGAGGCTGCTGAACATAATGAAGCCGACTAACCTTGTGATGGTGGCAGCAGAAGCAAGGGAGGTCGCAGAGCGGCGCAAGGCTGACCAGACCCGACAGCGCGACATTGCCTCCGCAGAAGATATACAGAAGGAGCTGGACATTTCCCGGGTGATGGTGGCCTCGTGCTCTATACTGACAGGCGCTCCGTTTGCAATAATTATGAACAGCGACGGCGGCGTCGACAAAGCGGCAGCAAATATAGCGAAGATACTTGCGGGAGATGATGAGGCATCATGAACCTGTTGGACCTGATAATGCAGTTGGCATTTGCCCCGCGGTACACTCAACACCCGATATTTCCTGACTTGCTGTCCGCCACATTAGTTGCGCTTCTTATCTCTGTCAGCATGAACTTTGGGTTTGCGATGCTCCGGAAAAAGACCACTGACATTGAAAAGATCAACCGAGTCATGAAGGAGACTACAGAGTGGCGCAAGCAGTACACTGACGCCATCAAAAAACAGGACAAAGCGCGGATTGAGGAGCTGAAAAAGAAGCAGGCTTACGTCAACAAGATGGCGCTGGAGATGCAGCAGCAACAGATGCGCCCTATGTTCATCTACATGATACCGTCGTTTATGATCTGGATACTGGTGTTCCCAGCAATATTTGGAGGGACGGTGGCACTGTCGCCGATATATTTTCCGTGGATTAGCTGCAGCGACGAGAACGTGCAGACAGACATGCAACCAAAGCTCAATGAGGATGGCACGATTGCAACAGACGAAAGTGGAGATGCTGTTCTCACCGGTCCCTGCAGAGTGCCAGGAAACATGTACTTGTGGGGTTGGTTCTTGATAACCTCATTTGGGTTTAGTGGGATAATAGCTAAGGTTACCAAGACCAGCATGCCGAGCATGACCTAGAATTGATAACAGCAGACAACAACAATAACAACAAGAAATTCAGCATCGTCATTTCCGGATGGCCTGCAGTTGGTAAGACCACTATAGCAGGTCAGCTTGCAGAAGAGTTTGGCCTTGTCATGTATAATGGTGGTGACATACTGAAGATGCTTGCATCAGAAAAGGGATACTCGACAGCTAGGGACGACTGGTGGGACACAGACGAAGCGAAAAAGTTCATGCATGAACGCGAGTCTGACCCTTCTTTTGACAAGAAGGTAGACAAGAAGCTGGGCGAGATTGTAAAAAAGGGGGGCGCGGTCATTACCAGCTATACCCTGCCCTGGCTAGTAACGGAAGAAGAGTCGGTGATAAAGCTGTGGCTGCGGGGATCACCTGACAACAGGGCAAAGAGGATGGCAAACCGCGACGACATCAGCTTTGCAGAGGCAAGAAAGATAATCGCCATGAGGGATGAAGAAAACAAAAAGATCTATCACAAGCTGTATGGATTTCACTTTGGCGAAGATCTGACGGTCTTTGACTATGTACTCAACACTGACAGGCTTCCGCTCTCTTCGCTAATCGAGATATCCAAATTAATAGTCAGGCGGCACATAGGTGGATAGTGTAATAGCCTTTGAAGCTGCCACAGCTGGAGAACCTTGTAAGAGTTGACGATGACGTCACCAACGACAATTATGGCCACTACCCTGACAAGAGGCCGATTGAATCGCTTCTCTATTATGGACTGGTGCCGGTGGACAAGCCTGCCGGGCCCTCGAGCCACGAAGTCGTAGCATGGGTAAAGCGTATACTGGAGATTGAAAAGGCCGGCCACAGTGGCACACTCGACCCCGGGGCGACCGGGCTTTTGCCTATCGGCCTCGGGGAGGCTACCAAAGCGCTTTCTGTCCTGTTACTTGGGCCAAAGGAGTACTATGCAATTGCACGCCTCCACGCACATGTTTCAGAAGACCGGCTCAAGCGTGTAATGCGCGAGTTCACTGGTGAGATCTATCAGCGTCCACCCCAGCGCTCATCTGTCAGGCGGGTCACCCGCGTAAGGACGGTGTATGAGTTTGATCATTTGGAGACTTATGACAGGCTGGTACTGATGCGGATCCTCTGCCAGGCAGGCACGTACATACGAAAGATCATTTATGACATTGGTGAGGTTCTGTCACCGGGCGCCACCATGGTTGAACTTCGCAGGACGAGGGTAAGCAACTTGTCTGAGCAGAGTGTTACTGGCGGCGGTGGGCTTGTCAGGCTGCATGACCTTGCCGATGCTTACCAGCGCTACAAGGAAACAAAAGACGATGAAAAGCTGCGCCGGCTAGTAATTCCAGTCGAGCACTGCCTTGAAGGCGTAAGAGGGGTAATGGTGCGAGACACTGCAGTCGACGCGCTGTGCCACGGTGCACCACTGGCCGTTCCGGGGGTGGTTGCAGTACCGGAAGATTTGCGAGTGGGCGAGCTCGTGGGCATTTACACCCTCAAGGGCGAGATCATCGGCCTGGGACAGGCTGCTATGACAAAGGAGGAGATCGAGCAAAACACTCGGGGAATTGCGTTTGCCATCAGGCGCATAATCATGAAACCAAACACCTACCCTCGGGCATGGCGCTCCAAGGGTGAGCAGGCAGCCAGCGTTAAAGTTCCCTCAGAGGTTGACCTCGACAGGCTAGAGACTGAAAACGCCGACGAACTATGACGGCTATCTAAAAGCAAAGGCATTCTTGCAAATGCGTACGATGAAATGTCCCTGAATGAGCGTTTCCATCATTAAATCTGAAAATTTCAATGCCCGAGCTGGAAAATTGTTGGATATCAAGAATAACAATGGCAAGTTGGTGGAATCTGACCTAGACCGAGTCACGCTATAGCTGTGGCTCTATACGGTGATTGGCTTGGGGTGCACAAGAATTGAAGCACAAGAAGGCTGCAATGTCATCACAGAAAGGGGCAGAAAGGAGTTGTTGCATCAGCGGCATATTTAGCTGAACCATGCAGTCATCCGCGCCCAAAAAAAGTGTTAGAGGGTCTCGCCTATACCGGGTCTCTTGCGATCCAGCTTGGCAATGTTCTTTGCAAGGTTTTCAATAGTACCGGGAATATGACACTTGCACATGCAATCGTTGCAATCAACGTGGTTGCCACCCTTGCAATTGTCGGATAAACCCTGAGCGGACAAAATCAGTGATCGTTGTCTCGTTCCTCAATTTTTAGTTTTGTCTTGAGTGCGTGATCTTGTTTCCAACTATTCCAACTTGGAAGAATAATTAGCATCCTCTGTGTGTTTCAGGCTGCATCTGGACAATTGTTCCAAGTCCAACTGAAAAAAGGACCTATGCTACCAACAACATAGGCTTATGATTAATATACAGACAGGTTTGTCCAAGATGTGGGTGCCGGGGTCGCCTAGCCCGGTAGGGCGCAAGCCTGGAGTTTGTCAAACCGGCCAGCTTGTGACCCGTAAGGGTCGCGAGGGTTCAAATCCCTCTCCCGGCGCTTTACATCCTCCTACTGTACTACCGACAAAAGCATTGTAGCCACCACTTCTCTCAAACCTGAAATGACAACAACGGAAACATTGGCGGCAATTGCTAGAGGGATGAGGTCGAATATACCTGCTACCGTCCAATGTACAAGAATTCTCGATGTTAGCTGCCCTCAGCCATCCAATCCTCTTGGAATTTGGCGACCCTTGAGCTAGCTTGTGACCTTAATTGGAAGATTGACGACTGAAGCTGAATTGCTTTCCAGTTCTCCTACCGACACATGTGTGACCTTGGCCACTCCGATATTGTACACTGCGGGAGCCAATTCCGGTGCCGTATGAATCACCAGTCTGGCAGCCTTTGTGGTCACCATAGGCTTTGCGCTGACGACGTCTTCATCCAAAGTATATGATATCCCATCAGGCAAGCGAACAGACATGTCAGGAGGTGGGGTAATCCTAGCAAACAACAGGTGCTCAGCAGATGGGTCGTCTGCATTGAACACTTTTAGCACAAAGTCCCCCGTTCTATTCATTTCAAACGATACCAGCTCAATGTCAAAAACAGCATCTTGACCTCGCCTGACTTCAACTATCTGGTTGTCCCCTGCTGTCATCTCTATCGAATTGCCGCCCTCTCTTATCCAGTATACCTTCATGGTAACCATGGGATCTGGGTAGGCAAAGGCAAGATGAGGAGGCAGCACTTCAAAAGTCCTGAACTCCCTGACTCCTGCGTACTGGACTGTAAGTTCATAGATGCCAGCCTTTTCTGCCACCATCGCATTTGGATTTTCGTGATAGTTTCCGTTTTCGATGTATGAAGCGCCGATATGCCAATCGATGTCGACCGACCTTATTCCTGCATCAGGATCACAAAGCACTAGAGCAAAGCCTGAATCCCAGACTACCTGATTGTTAGCAGTGTCTCTTATTTCCGCATATGGCGGGGTGACACAGCCTGTGACAACACCGCTTATCCTGATCATGGGCTGGACGCTGCTCCCTATTGCAAATGCGCTTGGCATCGAGAGGAAGCGGATCTTGATATTTTGTTCACTAACAGCTATGCTTTGAGACGAATTGAAGATGCTGCTGAATATCCCGATCAGCGCAATCCCGACAAGCAATCCGGCTACAACTGGCAACAATATAGGCCCGTCGGACACTATCCTTTGCATGGTACCCCGCGCTTAGAGTCCTTTTCTGCGCCTTCCGTCATATTAAGGTGACATGTTTGTCAAAGACATAGAAAAGCCACCACTACAAGTATGCTGCATGCTGCATTGGATCTCGGTAAAAAGAAAATCCGAGCAGTTCTGAAAAGAGACATATGATGGCGGAATTATCGGGGGTAAAGATAAGGAAAAAAGCTGATCCGATACTGCGGTTTCTGAAAGAAACGAACACAAAGGTAGTAGTTATGGAATCAGGATACAGCTACCAATTTCTGTACGCGACCTTCTGAGAGGGAAGGACACTATGATTGTCGAGATTGCACATACGCTCTCATGGTAAAACCAATAGTAAACGCAAGGGTAAAAACAGACAAGGTAGGTGCTTGGACGCTGGCAGACCGTTGAGGATGGGCACGGTACCTGAATGCTATGGAAAAAATTCTTCAAACAAGGATGAACCTCCCAAGTACCGCAAGAGGTTGCATCCCTGACTTTCTCATGATTATTGCTGTAACAGACCAGTAGACAGTATTGTATTCCAGTTTTCCTGCACCTCTATGAATGTAATAACAAATATCTGAAGCCCATTACTCGGTTGTGGAATTAATAGCTCTAGGGGCTATGCTTTATTGTTGTAGAAGTCTCCGGTGGATCTTTTCTGTATGCAATTTTAAGCCAAATTGGTGTGATAATGGTTGTTGCGGCGACCATAATTACAACTGTTGTGTAAAGGTTTCCGGATAGAACTCCTGCCGACGAGCCAGCGGCTGCAACTATGAGTCCAATTTCTCCTCTGGAGATCATGCCAATCCCAATCTTCGTAGCCTTCTTCCGATCCTTTATGAAAACAAATGATGATAGGCCGCAAGCAACCAATTTAGAAACAATAGCTACGGATATGATAACTCCTCCAAGAGCTAGAACCTCTATATTTATTCCACGCAGATCAACCTGTGACCCTATTATGGCAAAGAACAATGGAGCAAAAACTACATCAAGCTTTTCAGCAAATTCTCTGATCTGGTGAAATGCTTTTGAAGCTGTTACTGCCATACCTGCTGCAAACGAACCGACAATAGGAGATAGACCCGCAAATGCCGCGGCTCCAGATACCGCAAAGCATGCTGCAGTAGCGGCAGCTTCTATTCCGCCTTTCGGCGCCCAGAGTTTTTCAATATTTAGAAGTCGTGGGATTAGAAAGACCGCGTTATTAAGAGTCAGCGAAATTGGTGACATAAACAGATTCCCAGATTCACATCATTATCTGTGTTCATATGCAGGATTGAAAACGTCTGCGTCGCTGCACGATTGACCTTCTCCTCAGCACTTTGTGACCGGACTGCCGTTAGCAGGCTTTTCGCTCAGTATATCAGGTAAACTGGCTCGCCTACAGCGAATCACTTGTAAAACGTGGCAAAATTATACTTGGCTTTGCTGTCATCGATGTCGGCTGTGGTAAGAAGAAGAGGAAAAAAGATGAATATGAAAGTAGGGTAGCTAGTAGGTGTGACCCGTACCACTATATCCGAATCGTTCACCCTCTGCTGCTTTTTGGGAGTATATGCGCGCCAATTTCCACCTACCATATAGACAGATCGAAGGCGCGGTCAGGGTGCATGTGGGGAGCAAGGTAACGTCCGTCCCCAACGATGTCACGATTAGCAGACGAGTCGACAAGCCGCTAACGTCAAGGTGAATGAAAGGGTTGGCAACGATACAGTGATTGCACCTGATAGGTGGTACGATGGCTTACCACGACTTGCGTGACTATGGGAAACACAAGAGACAAGGTACATTTCGCGCTTATATAATTTCGATATGACATATATCGTGAATGGCAGTGAGTGGGTCAAGGTTTCAATATCTGAAAGAATTCGGCCTTGTACTTGGCCCTTCTCTGTTTTTTGTAACAATTCTTGTCGCCCTGTCTCATGATACGTTGTCTTTTGGAGCCGTGGTAGTGCTTGCAGCTACTCTTTGGATGGCTACGTGGTGGATAACTGAGGCGATCCCCCTCTACGTGACTGCGTTATTGCCTTTGGGGATATTTCCGTTACTTGGAGTCACCGACATCCGCGAGACGTCGGCAAACTATGCAGATCCAATAGTATTCCTTTTCCTCGGGGGATTCTTGATAGCCAAGGCAATCGAGAAAACGGGCTTGCACAAGAGGTTTGCCTTGACAATGCTTCGGATATTTGGTACTCGACCAAAATACATCGTTGCGGCATTCATGATAGTAACCGGCTTTATGAGCGCGTGGATGAGCAACACTGCCATCACCCTTCTCATGTTGCCAATAGCGGTGGCAGTCATATCGCAGTTTTCCAATTCACCGATTCTAAATACCCGAAATAAGGAGATGTTCGCCACGTGCCTCCTGCTATCTATTGCCTATTCTGCAAGCTTGGGGGGATTGGCCACACTTATAGGGACACCGCCTAATGCGATCTTTGCATCATTGGCACAATCGCTCTCGGATGTCGAGGTCACTTTCACCCAGTGGATGTTTGTGGCCATGCCAATCAGTGCTGTCTCTCTATTTGTGGTCTGGTTGTACCTGACATATTTCGGGGCAAAGGTAACCGACATACCTTCTTTGACCGAAGAAAAAGATCAGATAGAGCGTGAGCTGGCAAAACTGGGAAGGATGGCAAAAAACGAAAAGGCGGTCATGGCAGTGTTTGCGGCTACGGCAACAGCATGGATTTCAAGGGGACTTGTCTGGAAGGATGCACTACCGATGGTCGATGATTCCACGATAGCGATCGTTGCAGCCATTTCCCTATTCATAATCCGAGTCCCGCAGGTCAAGCAAGCCTCGGAGATAGGAGTCGACAGGAGCAGCGACTTCGACAGAGCAGATAACAATGATAGCGATGCACTCCTCGACTGGAAGACTGCGGTGAAAATACCATGGGGCGTACTGATACTAATTGGCGGAGGTCTTGCTCTTGCCAATGGCTTTGCATCTACCCAGCTGGACGACTGGATCGCCGGCCAGCTTATGTTTCTCAGGGGATTTCACTTGATCATCATAATCCTCGCAATAGTAGCGGTAACCGTGTTTTCAGGGGAGATTATCAGCAACACTGCGACCGCGGCCCTGTTCATCCCCATAACCGCTTCGCTTGCAGTCTCGCTCGGAATCTCCCCGGTGTTACTTATGGCCCCCGTCGCAATAGCCGCAAGCTATAGTTTCATTATCCCAATAAGCACCCCGCCAAATGCCATAGTATTTTCCACGGGCCACGTTACAGCCGCCAAGATGGCGCGTGCAGGTCTTCCCCTTGCCCTTATTGGAGTGGGCATTGTGACCTTGCTTACGAGTATTCTTGTACCATTGGTCTGGGGCTAGCGCGCAGGCAGTTGTAAGAATACAACCATTGCGCATCAACACATTCTTGCAATGACAGTGTTGATTGCAGATACGTTGGTCTCTTTTGTCATCGATTTTTCAGGGTCAAAAAATATGCCTACATTGCAACACTGCCTGTGAGAAGAATCGCAAAAATGCCTGCGGTGTGGAGAAAGTAAGCTACAATCAGAAATCTGCGAGTACTCAGGTTTTTCACCGATGCCAAAAGAGTGATTCCAATCTCCGATGGAAGCGGCGTGGCAATAAGAAAGCCTCCGACGGCTATCAGTAGATACTTTTTCAAGATATTTCTCCCTGATTTGTTGTCGTCTTGCCGGAAAAAGGCCGATCTTAACCTGAGCTTTTCTATTTCGTCTGCAAATGTGTTCCTGACAAAGAGGTATATTATCAAGTCACTTACCAATGCACCTAGTCCTCCAACCAACCCCGCCAATAAAATGTCCTGCTCTGCCGCAAGTATCAGCAATATTGCAGTGGCAGGCGCTGAAGTAAATCCATAGGCGTAAAGCATGCCTGCAATAAAAGTACCTGGGTATCCAAGGGAAACCAGAAATTCGTTAAGCGGCGGATATGTTCTAGCCTCGCTAAAAAAGACCACAGCGATGATGAAGGTCGAGACCAGAAGCAGTAGTTTGGGGTACTTTATTCTCGACCTGACCTGCCTCAGCCTCATGGATGCTCTAGACGTTGTGTTTCCAACAATATAGGTTTACATAAACTAGTGATTATCAGACCTTGCAGTCGATAACTCATGCGTCATTGCTGACACTATTTGATGCAACTACCAACTTGCATTGAAACTCTCCTGCTGATGCACACTATTGTCACAGGGCGCTTGGCATGCTCTCCGACGCTTGTTGATGCGCTACAGTTGCCTTCAGTCAGGAAAATCCACCAGCGCCAATGTTGGCCAATACTATCATGTCAGGTTTTTCAGATTCTGTGAATTCTATCGGCTTGCTAGTGAGGTACCAAATCGACAAGTTTTCACCTTAACATTACCGCCAGCGGCTTGTTTCCTGCTTTTTTCTCCAGACCTTTGAGACTACCACTTTTGCTTCTTGGTATCTCTTTGGACAATTCTTTGACGCTAATTCTATCGCTAGTTTGCGTCGAATTGAAGGGTAAATCAGTCACCGTTAGTGACGGCATTGCTTGCCAAAACAATTGAAATAGAAAATGAATTTCACATGAAGAACCACGATATACGAATAAAACATAAATATTGCTTACACACATCGTGTTACTAACATAGGTGAACAATCTATGTCAGCGCAACAAGTTCCAATTGTTCTTCTGAAAGAAGGTACCACTGAAACAAAAGGCAACCAGGCACAGAGAAACAACATCACTGCAGCAAAGACCATCGCCGAAATAGTCAGAACATCGCTGGGACCCAGGGGCATGGA
>DASVCY010000119.1:0-2541 GCA_036381375.1 Nitrososphaera sp.
CTATGCTGGATATCATTTTTGTCGAATCCACAATGTCAATAAAGCAAACAAAATAGTTCTTTGAATACCCCAAGAAATCGATTTCGTTCTTTTCAATCACGGAATCTGCGTCGGATTCTCGCAATGACAGTCTTCTCGGAAGATCGTTGTCTGCTTCCGGCCGCATCCGGTCAACTTCTTGATTTGTTTGATATAAAGGTCGTGGCGTATTGTTACTTACGAATAGCTTCTTTAACCTAGCTAACTTGATCTTACTTACTTTTTTGACTGTCTTGATATCTATATTCTATGTATATGCAAGTTCATGCATCGTCTTTTCGTTGTTGTCCTTTTCAATTCCTCTACGCAAGCCATCCGGATGAGTCTGCTGATCGTTTGGCGACTATCTTGAACGCTCATTCTGAAGCAGCAGTTCCATCATGGACTTGCGGTATAGCATCATGATGTATTCCGTTAGATTCAGATATTCGAGATAATCATGGAAGGTGGAAAAACGCTTCTCCAACCTGATTTGAACTCAGCAAACGGGATTCTGACGTGGATACATACAGTACAGCGCCTCTACAATATAACAGAGCGCGATTTTGGAAGACCTTTCAAGATGGAGTGATGTTTTATCTGCGTTGCTGTATAGCTGAGTGACCCATCATGGAGGTTTGGCAAAGTTGAATTTGACCTGACACTCTGACAGCGCCTCCGGGGTTCAACGGACACTGATCGAACGAACCCCCGGTCAATCATGTAGAGAGAAGTCGTTACATGCCCGGCTCTGGCATCACCAACGACAGCGGCATGACAAATTAGAAAATATGAGCCATGGCAAAGTAGGTGAGCTGCACCACTATCCTGTATTATTCATCCAGTTCCCCGGGTTTGGGCGTGTGCATACTTTACACTGGTTGTTATTGTGTCATATTTTATATTGGGATTGCATCACGTGAAACCTGCAGTAGGGCTGGTAGTTCAGGGGTAGTAATGCTCGCTTCGCAAGCGAGAGGTCGCGGGTTCAAATCCCGCCCAGTCCATTTTACTCGCAGACTCGAGCACTAAGACGATTTTCACTTCTGGTAGTTTGGGGGGGGAGATGAGAACAATTTTACGGAACAAGTAGATATCGATCTCCCTTTTCCAGAGCTGGAAAGTGCTATTGTGATTGAGCTTGTGCGGTTTGTCATCGTAAGTTAACGCGCTATCCGCTGAGTAGTTGCAGAATCGCTTTGATTGTATGGGGTACGCAAACAAGGTTTTGATGCACATAATCCCAATTGTTAAAAGAAAAGAGTTTGAAATAGATATGATCATACATGCGTACCCGATCTGCTCCAACTAGAGTTAAACTGATGGTTGAGAAGAAAAGTGGTCGCTTGGAACCATTTGACAGCAGAAAGATGGTACGTGCGACCAGCAGGGCAGGTGTTCCATATTCAATGGCGCGTGAAATAGCCAAAGCAATAAAGAACGACAAATCTCTTGCAGGAAAAGACAAGGTGAGCTCAGCAACGCTCCGCAGGATGGTGGCTCAGGAACTGCGCAATAGGAACCAGGAAGAAGCGGCCAGGTCCTATCTGGGATACAAGAAGACAAAGAGTACAAAGCAAAAGTTTGAGAGGAGCCGCAAAGGCAAGTCCAAAGTGCGTGGCAGAACGGTAGGAAGCCATGCAAAGCAATTTGCCAAGACCAAAGACAGCACTCGGGGCAGGCCGCCTCGATGGTAAAAGGAACAGAAAGTCAAGCGACTTTGATTTCCCATCAAACAAGATATGGTGAATGAAACCGAAATGAGTGAAGTGGGAGGTAGAAAGCCTGCAGTTTTAGGTAGAACGTCACAGGGGGGCCAGTTTCTGTATATTTCGCATCTAGCGTTAATTTTCAGGATGCTGTCGATGCAATGGCACACAAAAAATTGGCAATCTGATAGTAACAAGCAACCGATGACTGATTGATTTACCTGAGAGGGAAATCTTCCAATACCTCCCAGCCGTTGAGAATATCTAGGATATTCCCGTCAAACAAGTCCTGCTCCACCAATCTACCGCAATAGAGCCAACTGCAAGCATAGTAGAGGTAGCGAAGATGATGATTAGGCAAAAGGCAAGGCAGCTCATATTCGACCCAAAAGCAGAGTTTTAGAAGGGATACTCACTGCTTGGAACATTGTAAGGGCACTTATTTAGTGCAGAAATGAGGACCGCCACTGGGTGATACTGTTACAAGAAAAGCCATCGCGTTTGACTCTGAGGACGGACGACATACTCAACGCAGTCAAACAGATGCAGGAAAAGATCATAGGAAGCATTTGGTGAACGGGTCTGAGGGCGGACCTCTGAGGATATTTGCGGAAAAGAATTCGTTGACAAAAACTTGGCAAAACACGCATCCATGGAAGGCAAGCAAGCCGATTATTGCGCTTTGCCAATGATCATTGCAAAGCTCAAGGGAATCAATGCCAAGTTGATAAGAAGGTGAAAGAAAAGGCATAAAAAAGCCTCCTATGACTGAAGATGAAAAATAGCAGCAACAGTGACTGATAGGGACCCGGCT
>DASVCY010000120.1:0-12831 GCA_036381375.1 Nitrososphaera sp.
TGCAAACTGCTCAAGCACCCCCATCACCTTTTCTGACACCTGCTGGTAGTATGGTATGTCAACCGGGCGCAGGATCAGGTGTGGACATAGAGCAAGGGCCCTTGCAAGAGGCATGGCTGATCTCACCCCGAACTTCCTTGCCTCGTACGAGCACGAAGAGACAACGCCCTTTGTTATCTTCTCTCTTTGGTCAGTCATTATCACTGCGTGTGGTTTTCCTGCCAAGTCCGGCTCGCGCAGCTCTTCGCATGATGGATAAAACGCGTTGAGGTCAACACACATCACAACTCTGCCCGACCACTGCTTGCCCGGCGAAAAAAGTGGTGCTGGTGTTGGAAAAGAGTATTTCCTTTCAGGCATCCCGAGCATCTTTAGTATTCTGTTTGCCCTGTCAGGGCTGTCCACTATGACGCATGCAAACTCTAGATGTTCATGCTCATCAGCCAGCTCTCTTATTTTACCAACCCATGCTTCATCGTCATGATTGTTGTTGTTATTGCCCCTGGAAGACAGGTGCAGACAGGCAAAGCCAGAGGTAATTACCAGGTCAGAATAGTATCTGTCTGACCACAAGACTGCTGCGCCGTGCCTCCGCAGGATATTGTAAGTCATGTCCTGCGACCAAGATCTGCTGGCAAATTCCACCACTGCTGAATATCCGTGGTATACACATGTGCCAAGAATTTCCTCCAGCCAGTTCCTGCCTTCCAGCAGACTCAGCCGCGGCGGCACTGGCACCACTACTGCAAGGGTCTTTTCCTCTATCGGCGCAAGGCTTTCCAGAAATCGCCCAAGTAATTCGGACTCTGTGACCGCTTGTTGCGGTATCCTGACTATGAACCTGAATCCCTCGGGTGTCTCCTGCGCCCATCGCTTTAGCATGCTATTGCTGCCCTGTGCCATCTGGACGCTGACAGCTGCCATGTCAAATATGCGTGAATAGTAAGAAAGGTAATCCTGTGGCGGGAGCGTGCTCGGGTAAAATGCAGGAACCCAGCTTCCATACCTCCAGCCTGAGCATCCTACAAAATACTTCAAGCATAGCCAAGCTCCGCGCAGTTTGATTTAACCACTGCGGCACTAGCCAGAGAGGGGGAGGTTCTCAATGTCAGTCAGCTGGTTCATGTCGATGTTTGCAGGCACCTTCTTCCTCTCGACGTTCTCGACCTTTGGATGACAGGAATAGCAAGAACCACACCGGAAGCATATGTGGGGTGACCGCTTCTTGCACCACCTGCACTGGGTATATTTTAGTTCCAGCGGTGAGAGGAACTCATGCATGCATGAGTTATTACGCAGCATTACCTAAAATACTCTTGTGGAACCACACACCTTGTGAGAGTATGCGATAGTTGTGGCCGTCTTCGCCAGTAAGGATATAGACAAGTGTCGTTCAACTAGGCCCGGAGGGGTACGTGTGCAGGACAACAACAGCGGCAAGGACGACTTTTTGGAAGCCTTTTGCAAAGGCGTGCTTGAGAAGGATCATTTCATACGCTTTGCAGGCATCTCCAACCATTTTGGGCACCTGATAGCCACCGCATACAGGGAAGGGCTCGTCCCGCTCATGACTCCAGAGGAGACATCCCGTTATGCAGTCCAGGCCGCCATACGCGCTGCAACCCGGGAGACATTCGAGACAAAGATAGGCGAATTGCAGTTTTCCATAAGCAGGTACGGAAGGCTCGTGCGGGCCACGATACCGATCAAGTCATCTGGCAAAAACAAGTTTCTGCTGCTCTTGACGTTTGACATCGATGCGGAGGTCGACTCGATAATCAACAAGAAGGTTCTGCCATATATTGTAGAGAACAAAGACTATTTCATGTGAGCAGACTATATCATCAGGGCATCAGGTCAAGGGCCATCTTGAGCTCGGCAATTTCCTTTTCGACTGCGCGACGATCTTCTTCGTCAACACATGCGCGCAAAAGCGTTTCGCAGGCGCTTATCTCCGCGAGCATGATATCCCGTTTATCAAGGCAAAGGCTGTGGAAGCCGTCCGCGAACTTGTACGCCACTCGCTTCTTCTGGTCGCCGCAGGTCCGAGCCTCGACTACCTGATCGTCGCCTTCTATAAAGTTCATTTTGACACCTGCCTCCCGGGTCTCAAGGGCATGGAATTTAGCCGCGACTGGCACAATGGGCACCTGCTTGGGACATAGCTAAAGCAGGTAGCGCACCAGCAACACCTTTCACATATTACAAAAAGCAATTGTAATTTGTCATAACCTTCAACAAGTAGATTTTTGGACCGCATTTCATATCCTTTTCGTGGCTTTATAATTAAAAAATAACGATGTTCAGTACTAGAACGCTTGTATAGTTCAATTATGTGATGCATTATAGAATTACCATATTCTGGTTAGAGAACTCACAAGTTTCACATGTATCAGACAAATAGCCAGCTATATTTCTTAGGTCCGGGTTATGATAACACAATTTTCATCCATACTGCGAGGCTGTAGCGGTGATGAGGCCGAGAGTGAGGTCTCTCACGGGTCAGCTCGCGGCGATGCAGGGTCAACCGGTGGCTATGACAATATGCAGCGACAGAGAGCGAGTGAAAATAACCGTTAGAAGCCGCTACACCTAGTTGCAGGTAGACACGGTGTCTGCATCAGAGGGGCACATATTCACTATCCCCGGACCTCCGGTGATTGTAGGAGAAAGGAACAATGTGACCACAGAGAGGAATCCCACATGCAATATCTGTTGGCATAGTCAAACAGGTCTGGGCACTACTACCGCATCCTCTGCCTTAAAGTCCTCCAGGACAGAATTGCGGATTAGGGTCAGGGTCTCATGCGCTTTTTCCAGCGTCAGGTTCTTGTCAAGCTCTACGTGCACCTGTGCTGAAAAGTTGTGGCCAAGGGGCCTGAGAAGGACCTTTTCCACCTTGACGTCGAACTTGTTTTCTATGTGGTTAGATATCTGCTGTTGGAGTTCGGGGTTCTTCACCCCATCTATCAATACAAGGGTAGACTCCTTGAAGGCGGCGGCCGCCACGAAATAGATGTATACCGCAATGATTATGCTCCCTACCGCGTCCATGTACGGAATGCCAAAGTACCCCGCCACGATGCTGGCAAGGCCGACGAACGAGGCCGAACCGTCCTTTATCGAGTTCTTGGCGTCTAGATTGAGTGATACAAGGTTGTATTTTCTGGCCACACTGCGTACCTTGAACGCCCTGTGAAGCGATATGCTTCCTGCGGCCGCCAGCGTCACCATCACGATCTCTGGGTTCTGCACCTCTACAGGGTGTACCAGACGCTCGTATGCGTGGTAGACGATAAAGGTGGCTAGCACCAGGATCACCACAGCTGCAATAAACGCCGCCAGGCTCTCTATCTTGGCATAGCCAAAGTGGAATAGCCTGCTCTTAGGCTTTTGCAGCATCCTGATACCAAACCAGACGATGAACGAGACCAGCGCGTCTGCCATCGAGTCAAGGCCGTCGGCCAAGAGCGCGAGGCTGCCTGTGAACACGGACACAAGTATCTCGGCTACGCCGATCCCTACCAGTGTCCATATTGAGACCCAAGCCGCTCTTCTGGCCTCGGTGAAAACTACAGATCCTCCCAAAAAGTGGTTGGTGATAGAAGACTCTTCTTGACTAATTATACCTTTGTCGACAATCGAGTGTCTGCGCTTGATTCAGTTGCCCTCTGACTGCGACGTACTCGCCGGCCATGTTGAACGGTACGTGCGAAAACTCGTCCTTCTCCGAAGCAGGAAATGCCTTCTTCAAGTCGTTGTCCACATCAAATGCAGCCATGACCGTCACCTTGACGACCTGCACTTCAGTCTTCGCGCGCGTGGCAAGTTCCGACCCGCTCACCCCTGCATATTAACATCTGTGAGAATAGGAGAATATTGCTAAGTGTTTTTTTGCGGAAGCGGTCGGGCGCCTTCACCGGATCGGTAGACGCGTGAATTGAATTGAATAGCCCCATTCTTGCAGGCGACAATTCTGCTATCTTGAGGGTGTCAGGCCCGTCGTCTATTCGCATTATGTGTATTTGTGTCCTTCATGCAATACCGTCCCAATTTACTCGGGGCTTGGCTAGCCAATCATCTTCCAACAGAAATTATAAGGTGGTTCCTTGCAATAGGAGCGATTTGCCACAGCAGGTACGGGTGCTGACAGACCCTGACAAAATAGTGCAGGTGATCAAAGAGTTCCAAGCCAACACAAGGACGTTCTGGGGGGCATGCGTGGACTCCTCGCTTCCCGAGTTTTCCGTGGGCAAGGTAAAGCAGGGATACCTCAACGCTAAAGCCCGCGGTGTTAAGATACTGTACATAACGGAGATAACAAGGGACAACCGGCAACACTGCACGGAAATAATGGAGGTTGTTTCCGAGTTGCGCCACCTGAGCGGCGTCAAGGGGAACTTTGCGGTAAGCGACGGCGAGTACGTAGCAGGTGAAAAGCACGGAAATATCCTTACAAGTCTGGTGCACAGCGACATAAAGGAACTTGTGGAGCAGCAACGCCACGTGTTTGATACACTGTGGAGGCAGGCAGTACCGGCAAAAGAGATTCTAGAACGGCTCTGAGGGCGGTTCAGTTGCAGGCTCGCCTGTGGCCTTGAGAGCCTCGCTTCCCCTTGCCTTGGCTTGACCAATCAGCGGGCGCGAAGTGATCGGGGCGATTATACTTGTGATCAGTCCTATGGCAATAGCTATCGAAAAGAGCGTAGCATCGACGATGCCTATAGAAAAGCCTATCGATGCGATGACAAGCTCAACCATCCCTCTCCCGTTCATGAGAAAGCCTATTGCCATGCTTACATCCTTATCAAATCCTGCAAGCTTGGCACCGGCATATCCGGCCGCTAACTTGCCCAATATAGCCACGCTCAAGAGAGCTAGGAAGAGCGGGATTCCGTTCAAGAGTGCCTGGACATTGAAATCTATGCCGATGAGCGCGAAAAAGATCGGCGCAAAGAACCCAAAAGTGATTGCAGAAATTATCCCGTACACCCTGTCAAAGTTCTGCCGGCCAATCATCTCCTTGTAGACGACCAGACCAGAAAAGAAAGTGCCAATAACGAAATGCAGCCCGATGTCCTGCGCAATGAGTGATATAGCTATCGTGGTTATGAGCAGTATGCCAAATGCAGCTTCCTTTGTCTGCAGGTATTTCTGAAAGAATGGCTCGACTTTGTGGGGAAGCCATGAAGCAGACTTGCGGAACAATATATCAAACAAGAAGATACCGCCAAGGAATGCCGCTATTTTCGCACCCGACCATGCGATATCACCAAAGTCGACCTGTGCGTTTGTACCTTCTGCAGTAGCAATTTGAAGGACAATAGAAAGAACGATCAGTGATAGAATATCGTTTATCACTGCCGCTGTCATGACAGTGCTGCCAAGCCTGCTGTTCAATATGCCAAACTGCATCAGCACCATTGCGCTTACAGGCACTGCGGTGATCGAAAGAAGGAGTCCCATAAAGAGAGACTGCACGTTTGTTAGGCCAAAGAGCATCGACACTCCTGCACCGGAAAGAAGTGGAACAAAGAACGCGATCGTGGAGATCACTATTGCGGACTTGCCAGCACGACGTATCTCTCTTGGATCCATCTCAAGGCCGGCAAGGAACATAAGGAAAAAGACTGCAACGTTGGATAGCACTTGCAGGTCAGGGTTGGGCAGCACGAGCCCAAGTATCGATGGGCCTATGATCACTCCCGCCAACAGCTCACCTACTAGGGGCGGCTGTCTGAAGCGCTGAAAGATCTCGCCAAGCACCCTCGCGGCGACCAGTATTATGATAATGCTGACGAATAGCTGCTCTGTCGCCACTTCACTAGGTTGAGGGGTGTTTTATAAAATGCTTGATGTCAGACATAGCGTTGATTGTCTGAACCAAGAATCCGCACAGACCACGGGATTGTTCAATAACAGACGCCCGGTAGGGTGTTATATCAATGCGTTCAAAGGCAAGTCAGGTCGCGTCAGGACAGACCGGGAAACGGAAAGACCAAAGAAAATCCTTCCAAAGAGATTGCAATGCTTCAAAGCACTGAAGCAATCAGGTTGGTTGGTGGCAAGCCACAGCCTCCTCATAGCTGAAGTTTTCAGATCCGCGTCTGAACAACCGGCATATCCTAAAATTGGAATAACGACGGAACTGGATATTCTTATTCTTCTTCCTTTCTGAATCTTTCCCGCAGGTATAAAAGGCCCTTGACCAGGTCCCTTGCCTGCTCTGGCGTAATGTTGCTCTCAAGCAGGAAATTGGCGTCAACACCCATTTCCAAAAGCTTGGCAATGTCCCAGTGCATCTGCTTCAGGTCTGGCACTTGTGATTCTGGCACACAAATCATTAGTTGTGCCCATTATAAAAGATATTGGATGGTCACCACCCGCATGCTACATGGTCAACTACCCTCACCCTGCTAAACGGTGACCAGAATATTGTCATTCTGCAGGGTACCAAAGCCTCTTTTAGTTCCTGAATGGACGCACGTATGTACATGCGTGCTGATGATTCTGCTGCCCGGCCAGCAAATGCCTTGAGAAGGTGGGAGGGTACAGGGTAGTTAAAGGGCGATCTTGCGTCTACCCTATATTGTTCACTCGCTACAGGCGTGCATCTCTGGCGCTTTTTTGGGGGCGTATACATCCACAGTAGACACAGCTATCTGGGAACCACTAGGTCCCTGGAAAATTTGGTCTACTGTAAAGCCGGAAGAGTTTTCCCGACCGCCAATCACATAAATAGGAATAATGGAACAGGGTGTGAGCAATGTAAGGAACGACCTCTATCCCTATTCTTCATCGCCTTTCTTTACGAATTTGGATATGTGTGGTATCCTGGGGACTCCGACTGCAAAAGCAGTGCCCACAGCCACCAAGAAATAGAACTCGTAGCCAATGGCCATTCCAAGCGCTGCGGCATACCAGATGGCCGCAGCCGTAGTCAGGTTCGTAATCCTCCTTTCTGACTCGCTCTTTAGTATGATTCCAGCGCCAATAAAGCCCACACCGGTCACTATCTGCGCGGCGATCCTTGACGATGAATTTGGATCGACCAGTGAGGAAAGGAACGTAAAGATCGCCGCTCCGCCTATCACAAGGCAGTGTGTGCTAATGCCAGCGGGCTTGCCGCGTGATTCTCTTTCCGCGCCAATCGCAAAGCCGGATACAAGAGCAATTGCAATCCCAACAAGAATCCTCAGCTCGTATCCGGTCGGGATGCTCTCAAAAACCATTTTTCCTTTTATCGGATATCATTGTACCTCCATTAAAATCATGGTGTCAAACTCGCAGGAAAAGTATCTGCCAATATTCACTTGTAATCGCCGCTGGCAGCGGTTGCAAAAATGGGTTGCTCAGTTGACAAACCTCTATTTTCAATTATCAAAGCAGCGGCCCTTCTGGCACTGAAGAAAGCAGTTTGAGTTCTGTTGCGTATTCGGTTGATCTCCTAGTCTGTTGCATCTTGGTTGAAACTGTTGCAGGCTGGTTGACGGCTAAGGCTTTTTTAAAGTGAGGACTCAAAAGCTGCGAGGTGCACCAGTAGGCATTTTGATCATGAAACCCAGAATCGTCGCTTCTATTGCAATATTCATAATCGGCGGAATACTGCTGTCATTTGCGCTGAATAATTACGTCTTGTATCTTGAGGATAATCAGCAGTACGTGCAAGAGATAAGTAAATTGCGATCCTGATTTGCCATGTCGTACACGAATACATCTTTTTGACGCATATCATAAGGATGCCACAAGCTATCTGATTGCTAGTTTGCCGTTCTTTGTAGGTGGTGGAGCTTTTCTGATACTGTTTAGGCGCAAGTAATCAGCCTAAATATCATCAACCAACTTGCAACCGCTTCAACCAGAGTGCGCAACACCAGAAGATTTCAACCGAGGTCGCAACAGAACTGCAGTTTGCATAAACTTAATATGTCGCTAGCGATATTACTAGCGATATATGATATCAGAATGGCTGTCGAGAGTAGGAAGCGCCATACCAAGAGGCTTTTCCAGACAATACATTCTCGCCCTGCTCAAGGAACAGTCCATGACAGGAAAGGAAATAATTGACAAGGCCACAGAACAAAGCGGCGGCAAATGGAAGCCATCACCAGGGTTGATCTACCCGCTACTTGGAAGACTGCTTGAAGAAGGCCTCGTCACAGAAGATAAGGACGGGCGGTACACGATAACAAAGAAGGGCCTAGAGATCACATCTGATCTGGAGTCGTTTGGAAACATATTGCAGAAACAGATCGATGTCATGATGCGCGTCGGCAACGTGGGCAAGTTCGTGGCAATGGATCTTATAGACAGAGTGACTGCGATCGGCTCGGCTCTTAGCTCAAACCTTGATTCTATGACGCAGGAAGAACGCAACAAGTACCGTGAATTTCTCCTGAACGAACTGAAAAAACTGGACGAGCAGCAGGCGAACAACGCGGCAAAGGAAAAAGTAGACGTAGAATGAATAATGTGAATGCTAGGAGAGAAATCTCCTCATAGCTTCGAATTCCTTTAGAAATTGCGAGCCAAGTGCAGTGATCTTGAATTCCCTGTCGCTCATGCCAGTTCTTATGTAACCTTGCGCAAGCATGAACTCCAGCATCTTGTTGACGGCGCTACTCGAAAGCTGTGTCAACGAAGCTAGATCGTCCGCGCTGGCAACGCCCTCTTCCACCAGCATGGCAAGATCATAAAAAACAACGAACTTGTCATGCGTTTCAAGTATCAAATCTGTCATTGCAGATTGGTTAGTTGATATGTATATAATCTTACTTCAATAATTTGCTATTTGATTTTTCTATAGTTTTGATACGTTTTTAATGGGTGCAAGTTATTAATGTTGAACGGGCATTGTCTTAGCGTGACCGAACCCACGGTTGACCGGATCAGACATCTGGTTGATTCGATGAACAGGCTGGAAATTCAGATAGCTGCTGAAGTTGAATCAATCAAAGAACGATATTCTAAAGCGGTGGCACTAATGCCAGAGGACAAGAGCTACTTTCTAAACGGCGTGCAGACAAGCTCGGTTGTCAAATCATACTTGCTTACGCGCAGAGGCATTGAGGTGCCCGGCGAGACGACAATACAAGTGCCGGAGTTCATCGACAGCGTCATCCGATTTGCAAACTATCCGAAGAGAAAGATTGAAGTGCTAAGCGACCTTTCTGCGCATTTGCAGAACGTTTATGCGCTCATCGGAAAACAAGAAACATCGTAAATGGAAATAAGTACTAGTTATTTCTTATAGAGAAGTTTTTAAGGCACATCTCCTCAAATTTGACTGTGAAATACAGGAGCAGGACCGACATTGCTGCTGCAATCCTTGAAATAGCCATCGATGGAGCAATCAAGACCAAGATAATGTACAAGGCCTTTTTGTCTTTCCCACAGCTGAAGGAATACCTCGCAGTTCTAGAAGAGAAAGGGCTGCTCGAATACATCCCAACTGACCGCGAGTATCGCACAACAGAGAAGGGTAAACTGTTCCTAAAGATGTACAAAGATGTCGGACAGATGATCTTTCCAGACCCTTCCCGGAAAAAGTGAGCTCAGACCCAAGGCCAGGGCTGCATCCCTCTGATGCTGCACTGCTTTCGTATTATCGCCTTTGCCTTCCTGTCAGCCTCAACTTCACTTTCTCCGCTTTTCAGGTACTGCAGCAAGAGATCTCCATATAGCTTCTTGGCGCGCTCCTCTGTAAACTCTTTGTATCTCCTGGCTTCCTGAATGGGCTCGCCCGCACCCTTCATCTCCAGATACTCCTGCCTGCAGGCGTCGCATGAATCATCGAAAAAGTCAGTGTGGACTGTGCATTTTGGCGTTTTACATCACCGGGTCTTGCGCGATCTCCAAGCTACCGTCTGGCCTGATTTCTATACCCATGATTGCAAGGATTGGCCTTGCGTTTTCCAGTCCCTCGCGCTCGATGATGTTCTTTGCTATCTTTAGCCTGTAAGGAGCTGACCAGTGCTGCCCTATCTTGTACTTTCCCCGCATGTCTGTTGGGACGACCTTGATTACTGCGACCTCTTTTACTACCGGCATGTCTGCGTCAAGCGCTTCATACCTGCCTTCCTTCTGGTACTTTTCCATCAATGCGTTTAGCGCCCTTGCCTTTTCATCCGGATCGTGAACAAGTTCTGCTTTTCCCTTTATAACCACGCTGATGTAAAGCGTGTCTGCCTGCGACGCGTCTGTCGGGTGGAAATAGTACGAGGGTAAAAAGCAAACATGCTGGTCCACTTCAAAGCCGACATTTGGGTTGCGCCGCATGTTATCCAGCTTTTCGCCAAACGGGTGCGAGTGCATATAGATTGCATTGTCGTACCAGACAAAGTTCATCGGGATTACCTGTGGGTAGCCATCCTTGTCAATCGATGCCACTCTGCCAGCTGGCTGGCTGTTGAGAAAATCGATCATCTTTTGTTTTGACTGTATCTCGTATTTTTTTACCAGCTGCACTGTTTTGTTGTAAAAGTGCAATGCCGTTAAAAGTCTTATTTCCCAAGTCAAGTATCGTTGGCAATAGCAACAGCAACAACAGCAGGTATGTGCAGCGTTGCTTTATGATCGTCGCGTCTGGCGCAATTATATGCAGTAACTCCTACGACAGGGCCTACTCGTAGGTCGTGATTGTGTTTTTTGCCTGTCAGCCGTCCTGGAGCACGAGTCAAAAGTTATACAGCAGGCCGACTATTGTTGAGTTGTGAATCGCCGTACGATCCGCTATGCGATGGCAGGCTGTGTAGCCGCGCTTGCGGCCGCAGTCACTTACGCGGTGGTCAGGCTGTTTGTAATGGCTCAGCGGGCCGATGCGTCGATATTTGTTGTCAACGTCATCGCGTTTGCAGGCATTGCAGGCTTTTTGATATATCTGACAAAGAAAGACAGGGATCTTGAGGAAGAAGAGCTTTTCAGGGACTGACCAGAGCAAATTTTAGTGGCCGCTTACGATACTATTGCACGTCTATGCAGGAAGAACACATCAGATACCGGATCAACCAGATGACAGACACTGGAAACACTGTCAACCTTGCATTGAGCGAGGATGTGGAACTTGAAGCAGTGTCGCAGCAGCAGATGATGCTTGAAGCGATCGACAGGGCTGTAACGGACAAGGAGGTCAAGGAACAGATAAAGCCAATTCTTGAAGCGATCCTGAGGTCCCAGCCGCAGACTGTTGTAAGGACCTACTCCCAGACAGTTATCCAGATAACCATGCCCAAGAAGCGCTATGAAAAGCTGGGAAGCCCGCGCGTTGGCGACAGGCTGCTGATCGACATCAAGAAGGCATGAGTTGCTTTTCAAGCTCTTGCTGTGACTTGAGTGGAAGAGAGCAGGTAAAGTTCCTGCAGACAAACGCAGTGCCGGGCTTTCCTTCACGACCCTTAAAGTATGCGTATTTTTTTTGTAGCGACTCTAGTTCGCCAGGACTGACTACTGCGTTGATCCCGTCGGGCAGGAACTGTCTTCTGAGCCATTCTGCCATCTCGGTCACTCCATCGGCTATGACCGTGACCTCTACTGGTCTCTTTACGTAGAGGTAGATTGAGCTGAGCATCTGGCCGAAGCCAAACGGGTTTTCGGCCGCAGGCATTGCTCCGGCCTTCATTATTCTTACCGAGCGGTTCAGGTAGTCGTCATTCTGTGCATAATGGTATAGCCTCAAGAGATTGGCTGCGGCTACGGAATTGCCGCTTGGAATTGCAAGGTCATAAAAGCTCTTTGTCCTCACTATCAGCTTCTCATGATCGTCCGATGTAAAGAACAGGTTGCCCTCCTTTTCGTCCCAGAAATGGTTGATCATAAAGTCGGTGTACTTGATGGCCCTGTCAAGGTATGTCTGCCTTGAGTCGACTGCAAACAGGTCCAGCAGTCCACTCACATAGAATGCATAGTCATCAAGATACGCGTTGAGCTTGGCGCGGCCGTCCTTGAACGTGCGCAACAGCCTGCCGTCTCCGGCAGTGACTTTGCTTTCGATAAAATCTACTGCCTTCTTTGCTGCCTGGAGGTATTTTACGTCGCCGGTGATGCCATAGCCCTTGGCGAAGCCGGAGATCATCAACCCGTTCCAAGAAGTCAGGATCTTTTCATCTCTTCCCGGCCTGACTCTCTTCTCTCTTGCTGCAAAGAGTTTGGCTGACGCGTCGGCAACTATCTGAGCAGCCTGCTCGGGTGCCTTGCCGTTTCGGGAGGCAACGGTTGAAAGCGGCACCCGTACATTGAGGATGTTGTGGCCTTCAAAGTTGCCGCCTTCCGTCACGCCGTAATGTTCGCAGAAAATGTCTGTTGCCACTTGGTCACCAATTATCGATGCGATCTCTTTTTTGCTCCAGACGTAAAACTTGCCTTCTTCGCCTTCAGAATCTGCGTCCAGTGCAGAATAAAAGCCGCCATCCGGGTGCGTCATTTCCCGGATCACAAAATCCAGCGTCTTCCTTGTGACCTGCGCATATTTTTCCGCCTTTGTGATCTGGTAAAGTTCAGAATAGAGCTGTGCGAGGAGAGCATTGTCGTAAAGCATCTTTTCAAAGTGCGGTATAAGCCACTTTTGGTCTGTTGCATAGCGCGCAAAGCCGCCCCCAAGCTGGTCGTGTATGCCACCTGCCGCCATCTTGTCTGCGGTGAAAGCAACAAAGTCCCTGAACCTTTCAAGTCCGGAAATGTCATAGTACCTTAGCAGAAACATCAGGTTTGACGCGTTTGGGAACTTTGGAGCCTGCCCGAAGCCACCGTATATTGGGTCTCCCATCTGTAGCAGGCCCATAGCCGCTTCATCGAGGATTGAACGCTCTAGGCTTGCCTTCTCTGTCGTGCCCGGTG